>CAZKBZ010000026.1:0-20102 GCA_964551175.1 uncultured Desulfobulbus sp. | reverse complement strand
TTAATTTCGGAAAACAGAGAAAAGACTGCTGGCTGAAAAATAATATTCCTGCAGGAACGCCCAACAATACTGTCATTTCCGGCTTCAAAGTCAATGACAATTCAGGCGGCTATAACCCCGGCAGGCCGGATGATGTTGATGGTATGCAGATCACCAGAAATATCAAGCGTAATGGCGGGGATTACACAAATTTTACCGTGCGCAACATGAAGGAGTGCGCAAGGGCATGTGCAAGGGACTACAAGTGTCAATCCTTTAATTTCGGAAAACAGAGAAAAGACTGCTGGCTGAAAAATAATATTCCTGCAGGTGTCCCTGACAATACGGTTATTTCAGGTGTCAAAAGACGTTAATGCCGTCTCAATACAAAACCAGCTAAACGCTAAAACAAACAGGAGGCTATGATGAAGAAAACCGGATGTACAAAACTTATCTCAAAACTTGCTCTGGCAGCATTGCTTACAGGATCCATTGCAATTGCATCCAACGGACATGCCATGGAAGGCTCAATCCAAGGCATGGGGTCCTGGTGGGATGCCGGTGATTCAGGATCTACATACGGGTTTGGACTGCGCGGCTCCCTTGGAGTCATGGATGCCCTGGGAATTGACCTTGGCTGGACATATTTTGGGGAAGGTGATGATTATAAAGTGCACATTCCAGGCAAAGACAATGACATAAATCTCGGTGGTATTGATGCTAATGTTTTTGACCTTGGTCTCCGCTACACCTTTCCCGCTGAGATTTATGTGGGAGGCGGACTTTCCTATTTTGATTTTGGCCATGACCTCGGGTCCATAGATGGCGAGTGGGGTGTTTACGGACTGGTTGGCTGGTCGTTCGGCGGAGAGCATCTTCGCGGTTTCATTGAAGGCATGTATCGCTATACCGAAGGCACCCTGAAATACGATCACGGCTTTGAGGGAGATTTTGATCGGGATATCGACTATGACGGTTTAGCCGCCAACATCGGCATCATGTACCGCTTCTGATTCGCTGTTTTTTTCTGCAGGTAATCTTTGCCGGATTGCAATGTTTGCGATCCGGCTTTTTTTACCACCTGCAAACGTTAACGATGTCAACAGTGATTGCTGGAAGTTGCTGCCAATAGACTCGGCATGCAGATACCCAATCCTTCTAAAATGATGCTTGAAATTTTCTTATGGTATTGATAAGTAGTATTATCATATGGGTACCGGATGATCCTGTGCCGAACAGAAACAAAACATTATGAGGAAACAAAATGATCAATAAAATGCTTGTGATAGTCGTCGGACTGATGCTGGTTGGTATGGTTGGCTGCAGTAAAGATGAGCCTGAAACAGCTGCAGACAAGGCCAAGGAATCTGTGAGCAAGGCGGTAGAGGCGACAAAAGAGGCTGCCCATGATACGGCCGTGGCAACCAAGGAAGCAGTTCATGATGCTGCTCAGGCCACTAAGGAAGCGGCACATGATGCTGCCAAGGCAACCGAGGAAGCTGCTCATGATGTTGTAAAGGAAACTGAGGACGCTGCTCATGATGCCAAAAAGGCGATGAAATAGAGCTGTTTCTTTCAGCCTTGACGAGTTTCATCTACAGCGGGTACCATCGTGACTCTGTCTGTGCCGGGCTTATAAAAAAATAATCCCGGCCATATCGCTCCCCGGATTCTGGAACAAAAGATAAGCCGGATACTGAAATCAGTACTCCGGTTTATCTGTTTTCAGGCACCTGCAATCGTAATTCCTCGAATCATTTATATAAAATTTGCAATCACTCAGCGGCGATATGTTAACAATCACGGTTGCCTTTGCACTTGTTGCATTCATTTCCTCTCCGGCGTTGACTTCAGCCCGACAGGTCCAAGGACAGGTAACAACCTATACCTCTCCGGGAGGTGTTACAGAACAGTGTATCGCACTCACTCCCATGCCGGAAGGCAGGTATCGTTCAGGTGACACGAAGCTGGAACAACAATATTGTGCTATCGATTTCTATGACCGGAATACAGCCCTCTGTCCCAAGATCTGGAGCACCAGTCCGGGTACGATAATCTATGACCTGTCCCGAAGTTCTTTTGCAGGCAGAGTCAAACATTTTGAAGAGAATGAATGCAGCCGCAGCAAAGAGGTAAAAAAACTACGTGTCACCAAACTGGCCAAGTTGAAGACCACCATGAACGGGAAAAAAACCAGTGGCACCTTTTCAACAGCGTCACTGCTCTACTATCATTTTTCCCGCTACTTTGACACGATGACCCAGGTTCCGGTGGCTGTCTGGCGTTCCATTGATAGAAGAATTCATCTGCAGCGGGTAACCGGAAACGGTGTCCGTCTCACCAGTCACAACAGAATGCTCCATGAAGGCTGGCTGAAGCTTGCCGAAGCTGAAAAAAATCCGGCCAGCTACCACCCTATGGCAGAGCTGTTCACCGATGATACCAATGCTCTCTACGGCATACTGATCAACAGCCCCGGTCACAGGTACAGAACAACGGTCAACGGTACCCGCTCATCAGGTTGGGGCGAGGGACAAAACAGGGATTTCCAGAAAACCGCACCCTATCTTGCCCTGCGCTCGGAAAAATCCCTGGCTGAATCCGTCAGGCATGGACTGCGTAGTGCACGAGCCAACAAAAAAATGAACCATGACCTGGGTAAAAATATATCTGCAGCCCAGATGGTGTTCTGGATGACCGAGCTGACCGAGATCACCCTGCTGGATTTTATCTTCAGCCAGCAGGATCGGATCGGCAATATCGACTATATCCCCTACTGGTACTGGGTGGCAAATGGAGAGGTGCACCGAAAAAAGGCGCATGGTACAAGAATACCGGCTGAACTTGCAGACAAAAACCCCCTGCTGCTCAAACGCACCCAGCTCAATGACAACGATGCGGGCGGCAGAACTGCATACATCAACTACACCAGAAAGACACAGATGCTGGAGAAACAGCGCCATTACCGGGCAGCGACCTATAAACGTCTCCTCCGGCTCACAAACGATTTTGCCGGCCGGGGCACGTTGTATCAGTATGTACGCGATACCTTCGGACTGTCCGAAAAGCAGCTGAAAAACATTGTCAGAAACACGGCTGATGCGGCGGCCATTCTCCAAAAAAACTGTCGTGACGGCAAACTGCGCTTTGACCTGGAACCTTATGAGTTCCTGCGTACAGGACAGGTTTCAGAACAACGTATTGACTGCGATCAGCCATGATGGACAGACGGCAATTTATCCTCTCCCTGCTTGCTGCTGCAACTCATCAGCTGCTTGTTCCCCCGGCAGGATCCGCCGGGGAGAATCCCCTGCTCCGGATAGCTGTTATTTCCGATCTTAATCATTCCTACGGCTCCATAGGGTATGATCCACCTGTCAGGGCTGCAATCAGACGGGTCAGTGCACTCAAACCCGACATTGTCCTCTGTACCGGCGACATGATCGGAGGCCAGCGTACGGCACCGAAGCTCAACCGGCAGCGGCTTGAAGCCATGTGGCAGGCCTTCCATGAAACCATCACCCTGCCCCTTGCCGACGCAGGCATCCCTTTTGCTCCATCTGCCGGTAATCACGATGCATCGGCCTCACCCGGCTTTCAGCTTGAGCGGGATATCTTTCGGGAGCAATGGCCGAAAAACAGGTCATCTGTGACCTTGCTTGGCAGCGGCGATTACCCCTTTCACTACGGATTCATCCTGAAAGGAGTTCTGTTTGCCGCCCTTGACGCGACCGTTGCCGGTCCCATTTCTACCAGCCAGAGAACCTGGCTGGTAGATCTGCTGGCAGAGCATGGTACGAAAAGCAGGGATCGAATTGTCTTCGGCCATCTCCCGAACTGGCCGATTACTGTTGGTCGCGAACAGGGGATTTTAAAGGATACAGAACTGGAGCAGCTGTTTATCGATCAATCAGTTTCAGTTTATCTCAGCGGTCACCAGCATGGTTTTTATCCCTTTTACCATAATGGTCAGTACTATGTCGGCCAGGCCGCCCTTGGCTCCGGCCCGCGCCGTCTGATCGGCACTACAAAACGTTCCCCCCGGGCTGTCACTTTTCTTGAAATATCCGAAGACGGCACTTTGACTGTTACCGCTTATACCGGCCCTGAATTCAACAAGGTTCTGCCGCGCTCTGCTCTGCCGGCAAAAATTTCAGCAAACGGCAGCACCATTGTGCGCGATGACCTGAATAAATAACAGGCATCCCCTGATACAGAAGCCACAATCAACCTGTACCCGGAAGGAGAATGATCATGGAACAATTCCAACGCTATTTTGTTGATACCCTGAAAAACAGGTATGCTGATTTTAAAGGACGGGCCTCACGCAGCGAATACTGGTACTTTATGCTGTTTTCCCTCATCATCGGCATCATCCTGGCCTTTCTGGACAGCCTTATCGGCACGGCTCCCGATGACAAGGCCGGTGCCGGCATACTGGGAACAATTTTCAGCATTGCCACGTTCATTCCCGCTCTCAGTCTAGCCATCCGCCGTCTGCACGATATCGGGAAAAAAGGCTGGTGGGTTCTTGCCGGTGTTATTCCGATAGTGAACTTTATCGGAATCTTTGTACTCCTGTTTTTCTTTATCAAGGACAGCCAGCCCGGATCAAACGAATACGGACCCAATCCCAAGGGAATGTAATCCGGGAAAAATGAAAGTCAAAGGAAATGAAGAAGCAACAAGACGTGGTCCCGGCGCACCGGCCTGTTGTTTTCCGGATGGGTGTTTGCTCCGGATTGCGTACCTTGAATGGGACACCGGAAAAACAAAACTCATCATGGGCTTGTAACTATGCGTTTACACAAACCTCAGACTTGTAAGCGATCACAGGTAGTTCAGGTTTGCGCGGTTTCTTCTGTTCGCTATAGCCCTCTCTATGCGGACGGGAGAAACCGCGTAAAGATGGGCTGCCTGTGATCGCTTACGGGAAAACAGCTAGAAAATCAGCTTCAGCACAGTATCGGAAAAGAGAATATCTACCACCGGCGACTGCATGCCGTACCAGGTAAAATCAAACTCCGTGTTTTTTCCCCGGGCAACGGTCCTGATGCCGTAGGCCCGGGCCAGCCGCATCCCGTCCTTCCTGCTGCTGAAGATACTGACAGTATTGATACTGTCCAGGTGATCAAAGAGATACAGGTACGCCCGGGTATTGAGCAGGGCTGCTATGGTCGGGTTGACCCCGTACAGTGCATGGATGTAATAACTGCCCCGTTCAGACCTGGGGCACAGATCGGTTTCCCTGATATGATTCTCATTGAGCCGGTTATGAACAAGGCGTCGGGCAGCGTCATTGTTCAGCTTGAACATGATAAAATGGCCTAAATGCTGTTTTTTCCGTTCACAGAACAGAGAAAAACTGGCTGGATGATGACACAGCTGCTGTAGAGCCTCGGGGGTAACCGTATAATACCCGTCCGGATTACTGGCGGTTTCAATATCCACTATATGCTCATAACAATATGGCTCTTCCTGCTGCTGCAGGTCCTGCAGCTCATATTCATCCAGAGGGATTCTCAGTCTGGGAACATTGGCGATTAATGTTTCATATCTGTGTTTAAAAATATCTGCCAAAGGGTCACACAGATTTTCAAACCGTTCACGGACAAAATCACGGCAAGGGCCTTGTTCCAGCCAACCCCTGTCTATACAGAACTTGAAAAGTTCCCTTTTCTTGTTATAGCTTGGCGAGGTCGTTCCTGTTTCCCAACGACTGATCGTTACGGCATTGAGCATCTCAAACTCCTTTACAGAAAAGGCTATTTTCTCAACGAACTGCTCCTGAGTAAGCCCCTGCTCGTGTCGAACCAGACGTAAAAATCTTCCTATGATGCTCATGTGGTTTATCGGGAACTATCAGATTGAGTCGGTTTCGACTGGACCTGATATGGAAATGTCCTCTTTTCTTTAGTAGTGATGCTCATTCTTGAATGATAAAGAGGATAAAATCTATCCAGGGACTCTACTCAACAAAAAAGGAACAGATTACAATGAAAACACAACGACTTGTACAACGCAGTATTTTTTTTCTCGCATCTACCACTGTTGTTTTAACCCTGCTTGCCGGCTGTGGTGGTACCGAGGGACAGCGGCTCATGCAGGAAGGCGCCTCACCCGCTTATGCCCAGGGGTATGATGACGGCTGCAGCAGCGGCAAAAAAGCTGCCGGAGATATGTTTGCCCAATTCCACAAAAATGTCCAGGAATATCAGCACAACTCAGATTACCGCCAGGGCTGGAACGACGGCCATGAAGAATGTCGCAGCGAGGGAATAAGCCACATGCGGCAACAGGAAATGACCATAGAAGAACAGCGTGCCATGGATGAACACAAGCGGAGGGAACTGCTGGATAATCAGGATATGGCCAGGGAAGCCATGCCCGATTTAAGTCAGGAGGAGATCAATAATCTGAATCGGCTGGGCAACTAACCTTTTTTCATACCCCTGCAACAGAACTTGAGCCGGATCCCCTTGACCGGGATCAGGTTTCTTCAGCCAGCTTTGTAAACTATTGTACAAACCCATTCATACCATTACCCTCTGCATAAGGAGATGTATCATGAATACAGGCAGACAGAATCGCACAAGACAGCTTACAGCCTTTTTTCTGGCAGCATCACTTTTCCTTACCTGGTCCACAGCCAACGCGGGTGTGGCCGACCGGAAATTTGACAAAAAACTTGAACTTGATGGTATCACCTTCCAGGTAACCTGCGCCAACGAGGGATCGCTTAACGATGTGACCATTGTCCCGTCAGGTCTTACCGGAACCAATAATGTGCCGGTTACGGTAAAAGAGGCGGACGGCTCTGTGGTCGGGGCTGATGTCGCGGATCTTAACAAGGACGGTTCCCCGGAAATTTATGTCTATCTTACCTCGGCGGGCAGTGGCTCCTACGGCAGCCTGATCGCCTACAGTGCCAATAAGAAAAAATCCCTGAGTCAGATCTACCTGCCGCCCCTGAGTGATGACAAGGTCAACTCCAAAGGGTACATGGGCCACGACACATTTGCGATTAAAGGAAACCGCCTGGTACGGTCTTTTCCGGTGTACAAGGACGTTGATTCCAATGCCGAACCCACCGGCGGTACCCGCGAACTGGAGTACGAACTGGTGCAGGGAGAGGCCTCCTGGCAGCTGAAACCGGTCAAGAGCACGGTTAACTAATCCTCCTGCCATCATGCCCCCATGCTGAACAGACTCCGTCAAAATCCGCTGGCCACAGCCCTGATCGTCTTTACCCTTTACTCGATCAGTTTTTTTGCCCCGCTGCTCTTTACCACCCCGGATCCCAACCAGCACGGGATTGTCGGAATTGCCGGGGCCATCGGCCAGTGGAAACAGCAGGTCTTCCTGGTCAGTTTCATGATCATTGTCGTCTCCCTGCTGGGCTGGTGGAAAAAGATCGGCTTTACGCCGCTTAACCGGGGCGGGCTTAAGTACCTGCTCCCGCCCATGGCCTATGCGTCGTTTCTGCTCTTTGCAGCCATGTATTCCACCCATCACACCAGCTGGCTGCTCGGCGCAACCGATCCGGTGCAGATGCTCCTCTTTATCCTGGTAGTGCTGGCTGTGGGCTTTAACGAGGAGACCATGTTCCGCGGCATCCTCTTTCACGGCTTTTCCACCCGTTTTTCGATTTTTGCCGCTGTGATCCTGTCCTCGCTTGTCTTTGGCGTGCTCCACTATCTCAACCTGATCGAAGGCGCCCCCTTGGGCCGCACCACCCACCAGGTACTGCATGCCGCAGCTGCCGGTTTTCTGTACATTGCCCTGCGGCTGCGCGTCGGATCCATCTGGCCGGTGATGCTCTTCCATGCCTTCTGGGATTTTACCTCGTTTAACATGGACTCCATGCGGGCGGGAACGGAAACCACGACCGTCGCCATTTCGCCAATGGTCGGCCTGGCCTTTGAACTCCTTCCGGCAACCCTGTACGGTGCCTTTGTCTACTGGCGCTGGAGCGTATATCGGAAAAAAAGCGAACACAACAGACCGTTGCAGACTGTTGTGGAAACCGGCTGATCCGACCGGTACATGAAAACAATAAAATATTTTCTTGCAGCCATTGCTTTTCTGGCCGCGGTCTTTGTGTACAGCAACAGAGATTTTTTTGCCATTGATGCGTGCCTGGACTCGGGAGGCGCCTGGGACGAGACCGTCCGAGCATGCAGAAAAAATCAACTACAGCCGTAGGCGCATAAAGCATTATACCTGTTTGCCAACAACTATTGGAGAATACAATGAAAAAGATTTTTACATTTACCCTGCTCGCAGCCTGTCTGCTCCCCCTTGCCGCTTCGGCAGGTCAACACCTCAGGGGCTCTGTCTTCTCACCGGAACAGGGCATTATCTGCGATAAAAAATCCGGATTCTGCGCATACAGGGAGGGCATTTCCCTGGGCTTTACCGGTGAATACCTGGGAGAGCAAGCCCAGCAGAAATTTAGTAATATAATAAATAGCGTCAAAATTTTTGACACATCATCCTTTACCCTCAGTAACGGAATATTCTGCGATGCCGGCAGACAGCTTTGCTTCACTGACAAACATGGGGAAACCGTTGACAACGCCCACACAGAAGCCCTGTTCGGCAGGTAACGGGCAGGCTCAACCTTCTCCATAAATCCGGAATCATGCGTAAGCCAGGATTTCTTCTGATTGTTGTTTCCCCGGTTCTCTTTTTCGTTGACCGGGGAACCCATCTCCTTTCCGACACCCTGGGAAGATTCTTCTGCGGGAAAAACTACCTGCGGCCCGTAGACGGCGCGATCGGCGATGGATCCTGCGGATTTAACGCTGACATGTACCTGACCTCGGGCCTGGCGCTGCTGGGACTGCTTGGTATTCTCCTGGCCTTCCTGTCATCTCAAAAAAACGGCAAACATTAAACCCTGCAACCCGGTTTTCATTTTTTCATCATGGAGTAATTATGCAATCTCTTCTGATCCCCATCCTGCTCTGCCTGCTGTCCGTTGTCCTCTCCGTTGTTCCCGCCATCGGCGGAGAGAACGATGCCCGGGCTCCCCTCAAAAAGGAGCTGCACAACTTTCTTATCAAGATGGTGGACCCTACTCTGGAATCCAGCCCTGACCAGTACGGCCCGGCGCCGGGGGCCGTACTGCTGGTGGCTGGCCCGGATTTCCATTTTCTGGAGACCGCTGGTTTTGCCGACCTGGAAAAGAAAACTCCGGTCAGGCCGGATGACCGCTTTGAAATAGGCAGCAATACTAAGATGTTTACTGCAACGCTGCTGGTTCAGCTTGCCGAGCAGGAGAAACTTGGACTGGATGACGCCCTGGCCAAATGGCTGCCTGAATGGGCGGCAAAGATCCCACATGGAGAAAAGATTTCCCTGCGCCAGCTGGCTTCCCACACCTCGGGTATCCGGGACTATGCCGATGACATTATCGGCGCGGGCAGCAAAGACGATGCCGCCATGCGCCGCGCCTATACACCGGAAGAGCTGGTCCAGTATGCCCTTGATAACGGAAAACCGGATTTTATCCCCGGCGAAAAGGGAAAATGGAAGTACTCCAATACCGGCTATATCCTGTTGGGCATGGTCCTGGAAAAGGTCACCGGCAAAAAATACGGCGGCCTCCTCCATGAATATTTTTTCCAACCGCTGGGAATGAAAGACAGTTCGTTTCCTGATTCCGTTCCCGAGGATCCCGCTCTTGTCCAGGGGTATGTTTCCTTTCCAGGAGGCAAGAACACCACTTCCTGGAACCTGTCCCAGGGATGGGCCGCGGGCGGCATTATCTCAACGGCCGCGGACATGCGGATTTTTCTCCAAGCCCTGGCAAACGGCAGGCTGTTCAAAGACAAAAGCACCCTGCTGGCCATGGCGGAATTCGTTCGCAATGACGACGTAAACAAACATCTTGGTACAACAGGGTACGGCCTGGGACTGATTGAGTATGGACAGGGTGTCTGGGGACACGGAGGGCAGACCCTCGGCTATGAGAGCACGATGATGTTTGTGCCGGGAACCGATATCACCCTGGTAGCACTGACCAATGCCTCCCAGGGGCCGGTGCTGCAGATGCGCTCCCTGGCACCCGTTCTCCAGAAGATGGCCGGAATCAAGCCAAAGCCTGCATCCGTTTTTCCACGAGCCGAGCCGAACTACACCGGCAAACGTGGGCTTGACTTCAAACCCTTTGTCCAGGCCATGAACACCTTGACAAGCGAGGATTTTGTCAGACTGAACAAACTCCTGCTCACTGCCACGGTGCCGGAGATCCAGCAGCTGCTGGCTGAGGAGAAGAGCAGCAGCGAGGAACTGGCCAAGTATTACCTGCAGCGCATCCAAAGCTATGACTGGAACCATCTCAACTCGGTCATGGAGCTGAATCCCGATCTGCTCACGGACGCGAAAAGGCTTGACCGGGAACGCGAACAGGGCCAGGTTCACGGCCCCCTGCACGGGATCCCGGTACTGTTCAAGGACAATATCGCGGTCAAGGGCATGCACGTCACGGCCGGGGCCTGGGTCTTGAAGCAGTGGCTGCCGTCCCGGGACGCCGAGCTGGTGCAAAACCTGCGCAGGGCCGGAGCCCTGGTCCTGGGCAAGGCCAATTTGTCGGAATGGGCCAACTACATGGATCCGGCCATGCCCAGCGGCTTCAGCGCACTGGGCGGCCAGACCCGCAACCCATACGGCCCCTTTGAGGTCTGGGGATCGAGCTCCGGCTCGGCCGTGGCCGCGGCAGCCAACTTTGCGCCCATCACCGTGGGCACGGAAACCCAGGGCTCCATTGTCAAGCCGGCGGCGATCAACGGGGCTGTGGCGATCAAGCCCACCCACGGGCTGATCAGCGGCGACTTCATCATCCCCCTGGTGGACTGGATGGACGTGCCCGGGCCCATGGGCCGCTCGGTTACCGACGTGGCCGTGCTCCTGGGCGCCATGGTCGGCACGGCGGACAGCGACTATACCAGGGCATTGACGGTCAAAAACGCCAACAGCCTGCGCATAGGGGTCATCGTGCTTGATAAAAAAACCGCCATGGAACAGGCCCGGCAGTATGGCTTTCCCGAGGCGCAGCTGGAACAGGTTCGCGATGAACTGCTGGCACAGAACAAGGCCCTCCTGGCCTTGGCTGCCAAGTTCCAGGGCAGCGGCGTGGAACTGGTGGAAGTGAGCGCTGCGGAACTGCCGCCCCATTCTCCCGTGAACACCATCCTGCCCAGCGGCTTCCGTCGTTCCCTGGAGAAATTTTTCAAGGGCACAGGCAAGGAGGCACCGGTCGGCTCACTGGCCGAGGTCATCCGCATCAACGAACAGGATCCAGCCAACCGGGCACCCTACGGCCAGCGCTATCTCATCGGGGCCCGGGACTCGAAGCTCAGCGATAAGGAATACGAGGAACTGGTCCGGACATCAAAGACCACGGCCGTGGAAAAACTGAGCGCAATCTTTGACAACCACCGGATCTCCGCCCTGGTCTCGAATTCCCAGGCCTACGCGGTGGCCGGTTTTCCGGCCATCACCGTACCTGCCGGTTACCGGGGCAGCGGCGAGCCTTACGGCATCTTCATGCTCGGCAAACCCATGGGTGAAGCCGATCTTATCACGGCGGGCTACGTGTTTGAACAGCACGTCCGGGCCCGCAAGCTGCCGGACCTGGATACAACCATCCAGGGAATCATGGCCATGGAGGAGTAACAGCGGGTTTCGAGTTTGGAGTTTCGGGTTCTAGATCGTAGGTTGGGCTGAACGGATTGCCTCGCCAATGTTGGGTTTCGCTTATCCCGTCATCACGGCACGGAGTTCGGCTCAACCCCCTACCCGAGTGATGCCCAAAAATCGATGGCAACAACGCTCAACCACAACCTACGGGATTAATTCATACTTTACCTGACAAAGGGAAATATTGAAGGAAAGCACTACCATGAAGATGAAAACAACCACGATTGTCGGCGCCGTTATCGTGGTACTGGTCATCGGCGCGATGGCCACCATGTTCATGCTCAACCGCATGGCACCCAAGGTGCAGGAGGATGCCCAGGCCTGGGTGGACACCAATGTACCGGAGATCGTCAAGACCTGGAACAGCGAGGAACTGATCAAGCGGGCAAGCACCGGACTGCTCAAGGCCGCGCCCCCGGAACAGTTCTCGGCCCTGTTCAAGACCATGGCCGAGAAACTCGGCCCTATGAAAGAGTACAAGGGCAGCAGGGGAGAGACCACCCTGACCACCTCGCTGACCGGCATCAAACGCACGGGCCGCTTCGAGCCCGAGGCCGTGTTTGCCAAGGCACCGGCCGTCATGCTCTGCCGGATCGTCTGGCAGGACGGCACCTGGAAAATCGATGAGTTCCGGGTCAAATCCGACGTGCTGCCGCATTAATCAACAACACACCGGGGCCGGCTGAAACCTGGGAAAATCTCGATTTCAGACACCCCGCAACCCCAACCTTTATTGGAGAATATCATGACGAAAAAATACCGTAACCTTATGATCGGCATTGCCGCCCTGGGCCTGGTCGGCACATCCGTGTCAGCCTTTGCCATCGGCGAGAAGGCCTGTGAAAACGCCGTTGCCGAACTCTTCCCCGGCGCTACCATGGCCGATATCACGGCAACACCGGCTGTCCCGGCCAGGCGGGGAACCCTGCGCGTTGACTGGTCCGTCCAGACCGACAGGGAAACCGCGCGTGGTTTCTGCAAGGTCACCAAGAGCGGCGATGTCGTCCGGGTGAAGACCCAGCATCACAAGTCCTACCGCCCGAGCGGCAATAACGAGTACGACGGCTTTTATTACGATGAACACATCGGCAAGTGGCGCGATGAAAACGGCGAGATCTGCTACACTTGCACGCCGGACAACGGCTTCCCGGACCACGGCGGCCCGTCAAGCGGCGGCTTCAACGGCCCCCGGGGCGATATTTACGGTATCCAGCTTTTTGAAAACGTGAAACGTAACGGTGGTGACTACACCAGCTTCACGGTTGCCAATGTCGAGGAATGCGCCAGGGCCTGTTCCAGGGACCACCGCTGCGAATCCTTTAACTACGGCAAGGAAAAACACGACTGCTGGCTGAAGAACAACGTACCCTCGGGTGTGCCGAACAATACCGTTATTTCAGGTGTTAAACGCTGATAGATCGCGTTGACTCCGACCGGGCCGGGTCGCCTCTGTGACCCGGCCCGGCAACCCTTCCGGTAATGACAACTGTTGCCCCGGCCGCTCCAGGGAGCGCCATCCAGTCGCCGCCTTGTTCAACAGGCGGCCGCCCATCAATTCTCGAGGAATAACGTATGAAAATTCTTGTTGTTATAACCGCTGCCGCACTCTTCTGCTGCTGGCAGCCGGCTGGAAACGTGCTCGCGGAAGAGGCTGCCCAGCCGGCGCCGGCACCGGCCCCAGCCGCTGCGCCTGCAGCCGCGCAACCAGCGGCCGCGCAGCAGCCGGCCGCCTCTCCCTACGAGACTGTTCTCAAGGACGCCAAGGTCATCGGCACCGGCTGCGTCACCGCCTACAGCAAGGACGACCATACCCTGCTGGCCCTGCCGGGGGACATCACCAGCCGTCTGCTGCTCTGGTACTCCGAGGCGGTTCGGCTGCCGCCCAAGGCGGTGAGCCAGGGCGGTATCAACACTGGGCCCATGGGCGGCCAGGGCGCCACGGTCATCACCCTGGAACGGCGGGGCAAACGGGTGTTCATCCGGGACCACAGCCCCAGCTATACCAAACGCGGCGGGTCGACAGACTCGGGCGTTCCCTTTGACAACCAGCAGGGAGACGCCATTCACCACTCGGTGAGCGAGGCCAGCAACGGGCCGATCATCGCGGTGCTGCCCGTGCTTGCCGACGGTCCCAACGGCGAAATCCTGGTGGACATCACCGATGCCTTTTCCAAGGATATCGAGAGCCTGACCGCCCGCGGCCAGATCGCCAGCACCGGCCTCGTGCCTGCTGCCATTGATCCGGCCCGCTCCTATATTGCCGACATCAAGGTCTTTCCCACGGATGTGGATATCCGCTCCCACCTGACCTTCCTGGCCCAAGATCCCGCCGACCCGCTCACCGGGCCGCAGCCGGTGTCCATCGAAATCGGTCACTCCATTGTTCTGTTGCCGGAAAAACCCATGCAGGCCCGCTACTTTGACGACCGGGTCGGCTTCATCAAAACCAAGTTCACCGAATACGAAACCAGCAAGGGTGCGGTTGTCCATCAACGGGCCGTCATCCAGCGCAGGCGGCTGGAAAAGAAAAATCCCGAGGCCGCGGTCAGCGATCCGGTGCAGCCCATTGTCTACTACATCGGCCGGGGCGTGCCCAAACGCTGGCGCCCCTATATCAAGGCCGCGGTCAAGCAGTGGCAGCCTGCATTCGAAGCGGCCGGTTTTTCCAATGCCATCTTTGCCAAGGACGCGCCCACGCCCGAGGAAGACCCGAACTGGTCGGCCGAGGACGCGCGTCATAACGTGATCCGCTGGATCCCCCAGGATTTTTCCAACGCCATGGGCCCGGCCACCTATGATCCGCGATCCGGCGAGATCCTGTCCTCCCATATCCTGATCTGGCCCTCGGTCATCGATATTTTCCAGCGCTACTATTACGCGGTGGCAAGTTCCCTGGATCCGGAGGCGACAAAACTGCCCTTCAGTGACGAAAAACTGGGCTGGCTGCTCACCTACGTGGTGGCCCACGAGGTCGGCCATACCCTGGGTCTGCGCCATAATCACCTGGCATCCACGGCCTACTCGGTCAAGCAGCTGCGCGATGCCGAATTTGCCAACAGCCACGGCCCCAACAGCTCCATGATGGCCTATGGCCGCTTCAACCAGTGCGCCCAGCCCGGCGACGGGGTCACCCAGATCTTTTCCATCATCGGTCCGTACGATTACTTTGCCATTGACTGGGGCTATGGCATCCATGGAAAAACCCCGGAGGAGGAGCAGGCCGCCTTGGATGCCCTGGCCGCCAAGGCGGCAAACGACCGCGTTCTTGCCTGGGCCGCCGGTGAAGAGCCCCGGGAAATGGAGAAATGGGGCTTTGATCCCAGGCTGCAGAAGGAAAACACCGGCGCCGAGCGGGTGGAGGCCACCAGACTGGGTGTGGCCAATATCCTGCGATCGCTGGAAAATCTCAACAAGGCGGTGGGCGATGACGACGAACTCTTTGCCGTGACCTGGCAGGAAATGCTTGCCCACCAGACAGCCTTTCTGGAGAGCGTCAAGGATCTGATAGGCGGGCAGTACACCCTGCCCGGTCATCTGCAGGGGCTCCAGGAACGCTTTGTTCCCCCGGAAAAACAGCGCGAGGCGGTGCAATACCTGCTGGGCGAGGGCGCGGCAAGCCTTGACGCTTACAAAAAACCGGACGTCCTCTACCGGGCCATGCCCCTGGGCGGCGTGCATACGGTGGAGAACACGCAGGCCAAGCTGGTTGCCGACCTGCTTGGCGATACCCGGCTGGCCGTGCTGGATGAACACACTGCCGTGGACCCGGCCGCATACGGCGTGATCAACCTTGGCGACGACATGATCGCCGCCCTGTGGGGTGATCTCTCCTCGGCCCCGCCGACCCGCCGGGTACTGCAGAGGGCCTTCCTGGACCGGATCGACAAAATACTCCACCCGACCACCGGCGCCAAGGAGATCGCCGCCGTGCAGGCATCCATGCAGAAAGGCGGCTTCAGCCCCGCTTTTGCCGCATTCGCCACCCTGCCGGCCGACAAGACCTCCTTTCCTGCCTGGGGCTACGCAACCCTACCCGAACTGCGCAAACGCCTTGAGCAGGCCAAACCGACCGACCTGTCTGATACAATCCATTTCCAGGAGATGGCTCGGAGAATCGAAGATCTACTGAAGGACTAAAAAAAAGTCATCCCGAAATGTAAGAAACTAACCCAAAACTGAGAAAAAATTCATTATACAATAAAAAAGACATCGGTATTTCTGCTGACGTACCGATGTTCTTTTTTTTACCGCTCATATCATGGAAAAATATCTTGTCGCTATGGCAATACAGCACGAATAGAGATACTGGTTTGTCAAGGATAAGCTGTTGACGAGCGGTAACCTTTTACACAAACTGTACAGCCCATCACTCGGGTGGGCATCACTTGCAGACGCCGGTAACAAAAGGGGGTTGCCATGGTTTTTTATCCTGTTTTGTCTGCCCTGCGGTACTCACGAATGAGCATGAGAGTAAATCCCAGCCAGGCAATAACCAGGCTTACATTAAAGATAAAGAACTGACGGGTGGTCAGGGTCAGCATTTCCACGCCGACAAGAACTGTGAGGGCTGCCAGCCCGTCTCCCATACGCACATACAGGGTGTCAATGGCCGGCTTGCCGCGGTATTTCATCTCTGAGCTGACCGGCAGCCAGAGCACATGGCGGGAGGTGTTATTGATCGAATAATCGGTTGCGTTTTCAGCAATCTTCAGCAGCTTGACCACAGCCAGGATCGGCAGCAGGGCCATGGTGGAGTAGGAGATCAGGGCAATAACCGGCAGCAGCATGGCGATTGCTGCAAACCCTCCATACTTGAGCAGGCGTGAGGCAACCAGCGACTGGAGCAGCAGTGCTGCAATGTTGACCCAGAAGAAAAAATTACCATAAAACTGGGTGGTGCCGTTGCGGGTGAAATCAAGGACGGCTGCAGGATCGGTAATGCCCTGACCGGCAGCCTGGGAGGCAAGACTCTCCTGAATAACCCGAAAGAGCAGATTTTCACCATTGGTATTGACCCAGTTGGTCAGCAGAGTAACCATGGCTGCAGCAAAAAGAAATTTGCTGAGAAAAATCAGCCTGGCACCGCTGAAGAGAAAACGCAGTCCCTGATCCTCTTTTTTTTCTCCATCTGTTGCCGGTGGCTCCTCATCCTCTGAATTCCTTTCCCGCGCATCGACCATTCTGGTCAACACGGTTGAAGCAAACAGGGGTGCAGTTGCCACCAGCAATAGTGTTTCGGTTGACACCAGACCGGATGCCATGAGCTGGTCCACCAGCCAGGATCCTGCTGCAGCACCGGAGGTGGCCCCGATGGCTATCATCGGCAGTAGCCGCTGTCCCCGCCCGTCAGCATAGATATCAGCACAGAACGTCCAGAACTGGGCCACGATAAAGACCCCGAACATCCCCACCCAGAGGTAAAAGATAACGCCTGTATACGGCAGGTTCTCAATAAACAGGCCGGGCTGCAGAAACCAGAAAATGATCATGTTTGAAATGCAGAACAGGGTCACCCGGGTAATGAGTGCAGTACGCTCCAGCTTACCGGCAAGACGTCCGTACCAGCCGACAATGAAGAGGAGAAAAATGGACTGAGCAAAGCTTGAGTACGCCTTGACCTCCATCTTGGTAAGCCCTTGAATATCTGATACCGCAATCCAGCCTTCCCGAATGGGCTTGATACAGTAGTAGGCCAGCAGGATGAGGAAGACATTGGCAAACATCATGAGTGCCGTTGTTCCCTCTCCGGGACGTATCTCTGTAAAGATTCGGAGAAACTTTTCAGTTGCTGTCAGCTGTTTCTTTGGCATCTTTCCTTAATTATTCAGTTAGTGTCTGTCCATAAATGATAATTTTCATTCGCATGCAAGGAACATAGAAAAATAAAAAGCGCAGCATATTAAACATATGAGCATTTTTATTTTTCGTAGCGACATCAAAATCGGGCGAAAAGGCCATTTATGGACGGCCACCAGTTAATCCACCCAGTGCAGCACATTACGGATAACTGACCAGCGCGGAGCATGCTTTTCCGGTAGCTGACCGAGTATCCAGTAATCGTACAGTTCTGTTATTGTACCATCCTGCTGTTTCAGAGTGATCCAGTTTTTAAGAAGATCGGCCAGGCTCTCCTCGTCCAGGGGTACGGGAAAGGCAATGGGAAACTTGATCCTGTCACCAAAAGGAGTGGCCACCGTGTAATCGGGATAGATCAGGCTCCAGGCTGCACCCTTTTCAGCCAGGGTGACCAGGGCGTCGGCTCTGGTACTGTAGTGCTCAAAAAAACTGCTGTAAGAATCAATCAGCAACAACTCCGCCTCGGGCAGCAGGGTATGGAGCAGTCTCTGGTAATAGGAATCTCCTTTAATGGCAAGCGTCAGATCCTCATGACGGATCTGATTCAAGTCGTTGAATTCATGCCGCCTGTAATCCTTGACCAGCAGGGCAAGGGTATAATCCATGAAAGGAATGGAATAGTCCTGGACTGTGGACAATTTCGGTGCCAGTGCATTACCGGTAGCCATATCGCAGTAACCGGAATTGAAGTAGGAACTGAGATCAGCCCCGGAGGAAGGAACAAATTCAATCCTTGTATTGAAATCAGCACCAAGAATCTCCAACAGCTCTATATCCAGTCCAACAAGTTGCCCGGAGGTATTGAAGTAGGAAAACGGCATGTTGTCGTCTTCATCATAACAGATACGAATCATGCCTCGCTCCAGGATCTGCTCCAGCCTGGACTTGCCCGGTACCAGGGGCAGCGGTGCGGGCGGATCCATATACACTTTAGACAGTATTCGCGGGCGGGAGAGAGGCATGGAGACGATGACACTGTCCTTGTTATAGCTGTCCGCTATGAAATAGGTGAGAAAAAACCGGGTGCCGACAACCACGGTAATCAGCAGAAAGCAGGAAACAAGCAGATATCGGAAAAGACTCCGCCAATGCACCTTAAGTTGATCACCCATGGCAAAGGCGGTCAGCAGGGTCAGGGCCAGAACATGTACCGCTGCCAGCAGTGTGCCGAAGCGGGCATTGATGACGGAAGTGGCTACAAAAAACTGAAAGGTATCGCTGGGGACATGCATGACATCAAGCATGAACGGCACAGCCACAGTAACACTTGCAAACAGGCTTAACAGCCCGCTGCCTATCAGGGTGGGGTAATCGGCAGATTCCACATCAAAACCCGAATACCAGCCGGCAAAGAGAATGAAACTGAAGGTGAAGAGTTTGCCCGCATGGGGAAAATTAAACGATGCAGGCACAATAACTTCCACTGCGGAATCGGCCTCATCCCGGTTGGCCACATGCTCTGCAAGCATTGTCTTGCTCCTTTCCATCAGAATCGGCAGAACGATAAACAGGCTGGCTGTGGCAAAAGCGGTAACAAGAGCATCCTTGGTAAGCCCTATAACCTCCCGATACTTCAGCGGGGTAAGCGTTGTCACCAGGGCCGGTAGAATCCAGAGAGCCAGGACCAGGGAAAAGGCAACATAGGTGATCAGATACACTACCATCCGGTTCAACTCAGCCATGCCGATAGTACCCGAGGCACTGGCAGTGATGGCAAATACTCCGAGCGGAGTGAGGCGGACGACAAAGTTGGTCACCCGGGTCAAGGCCTCCATCAGCACATCCATGTCTGCCATCAAACGTTCTTTCCCCTTGATGCCGATCAGGGCAAGCCCTATGGAAATGCAGAACAGGACCACGGCCGGAACCATATTATTGGCAATGGCATGGAAGGGATTTGAGGGTATATACAGCTTGATAAAATCTATGGATTCCTTGGGCTGGACGAGGGCCTGGGAAAAAAACGAGGATGATTTCCAGTCCGGAAAGGCCAGGGGAAAGAGAAACACAATCCCGACCGTGATGGTCCACATGAGCAGAAGCAGCAGTCCGCCCTTGCGGGCAAGCAGGACGGCCTGTCTGTATTCCAGCCTGCCCAGTCCCAGAATCAGAGACAGGATAACGTACGGCAGTACGGTCATCTGCAGCAGTTTAATGTAAATCTCGCCGACTGTTTCAAGAAAGGCCACCATCTCACCAAAAAACAGGCCCGTGCAGATACCAAGCAGCAGGGCCATGAAAATTTTAGTGGACAGGCTGACAACAGGAGTTTTTTTCTCTTTCATCTATCTTAACTGAGTGTTCAGGGCAGAAACGATGTTTCCACCCCGACTACATTCTCGCAGCAGTTTTTCTGAGATGTGATGTTCACCACCTGATTGATGCAATCATACCCTGAAACCGCATTTTGTTCCCCGAAAAAACAAAGATTTCCCGAGACCAGTATACCAGACTACCGCCTCTGATCAGAACATGAAAAGAGTTTATCAATTGCCCTGACCGGTGCAGCGTGGTAACGGTATGTCTGATCACTATTATTTCTCTGCAGCAGTTGGTTTCCG
>CAZKBZ010000025.1:22934-33262 GCA_964551175.1 uncultured Desulfobulbus sp. | reverse complement strand
AGCGTGGTAACGGTATGTCTGATCACTATTATTTCTCTGCAGCAGTTGGTTTCCGGTACCTTAGGGTATCTTGAACTCGGGCAAAATAGCAATTTTGCAGGGTGCCCCTTATTTTCTCAGGCACTATGATATACAAAACTACAGACCGACATAAAGGCTACCTCTGCATTCTGACGGCTGCGATCATGTGGGGCTTTATCGGTCCCCTGGGTAAGATGGCCTATTCCCAGGGAATCTCACCCCTTGAAGTTGCTTTCTGGAGAGCTCTGCTGGCCTGGTTCTGTTTCGGCACAGAAATTCTGATCAGGAGAAAAACAGTCAAAATCTCCCAAAGGGACCTGTTCCCCCTTGTCCTGTTCAGTGTTCTCTGCGTAACCCTGTTTTATGGAGCATACCAGGTGGCAGTTGAACAGGGTGGAGCTGCCCTGTCTTCAGTGCTGCTCTATACCGCCCCGGCCTGGGTTATCCTGCTCTCCAGAGTCTTTTTAGGGGAGAAAGTGACTGCTGACAAACTGCTGGCCCTGGGACTCACTATCTGCGGAGTCACCCTCATCGCCTTCAGCCAATCTCACAATCTCTCCATTGCAGGCAATGGGATGCTTACCCTGGGAATTGCCACCGGCCTTTTTTCGGGATTCTGCTATTCACTCTATTATATTCTGGGTAAATTTTTCTCTGCCAAATACTCAGCCGGCCTGCTCTTTTTCTATACGCTGCTTCCCGGTGCGTTGCTGCTGCTGCCCTGGTTTTCTTTTGCTGAAAAAACCGGCTGGGCCTGGCTTTCCTTAGGTTTGCTTGCCGTGATCTCCACCTATGGGGCCTATCACTTTTATTACACAGGACTTATCTATATTGAAGCCGGACGGGCTTCCATTGTCGCTACCCTGGAACCGGTAGTTGCAGCTCTGGCTGCCTGGTACTGGTGGGGTGAATTTTTCACTCCCACTGGATACGCAGGAGCAATCCTGATCATCGTTGCGGTTATTCTGGTGGTGAAAAAATAAAAAAATCGCTCGCAGATCTTCCAACAAAATACCGGTTCACCGCAGGATGAAACCGGTGTCTCTTCTTCAGACCGTAAATATTACGATCAACCCGAGTATGGTGCAGTAGACGGCAAACACGTACAGGGAATGTCTGCTTAAATAGGCTATCAGCCAACGGATGGCAACATAGCCGGAGACCAGGGCGGCCAGGAAACCAACCAGAAGAGGAGCAAGAAAATCACCTGCCGCCGGAAGACCGGCCAGATCTTTAAATGCCATGACCCCCGCACCCAGCATGACTGGAACAGACATCAGAAAAGAAAAACGGGCAGCCGAGGAACGATCCAGGTGACGGGTCATCCCGCCGGCAATGGTCGCACCGGACCGGGAGATACCCGGCAGCAGAGCCAGCACCTGGGAGAAACCGATCCAGAGACTGTCTTTCCAGCTGACCTGCTCCATGCAGCGATTGCGGTGTCCGACTGTTTCAGCAATCACCAGCAGTACAGCTGTGCCAAGGAGAAAAACACCGGTCATCTTCGGACTGGCAAAGGCATGCTCAATCAGGTCCTTGCAGGTCAGACCGGCAATCACCGCCGGCAGTGTTGCCAGGATCAGGTACCAGCCCATCTGTGCATCCGGATCTGCAAAAGGTTCCCTGGCGGCAATCCCACTGACAACGGCACCGGCAATAGTGGTCAGATCTTTCCAGAAATAAATAAAAACCGCAAACAGGGTTCCCCACTGCACCAGAACATCAAAAATAAAGGCCTGGGAACGGGAAAACTCCCAGCCTAAAAAATGGGGAACCAGCACCAGGTGACCGGAGCTTGATACGGGAATAAATTCGGTTAATCCCTGGACAATACCAAGAATAACTGCCTGCGCAAACGTCATAAATAATTCTCTCTCGCCCGACTCTTTTCTATTACCGCGCCTCTTGTGGACCTAATGAACTGAGGTGATATATTTTTTATAGACTTTGAGGTTTTTATCGTATATCTTCTGCTAAATAAAGATAATTATTTCATTTTGTCCTTTTTGTCTTTTACTGCAAACCACTTTGTAAGGTTTCTTTCCTTGAAAAATCCTCTCCATGCTCTCCATCTATTCGAGCTTTTTGCTCTCCTGTCGGCAGTAAGCATGCTCTTTTCCGGCTGCATGGTCGGACCGGATTACCAGCCGCCCTCCGCTGACGAAACAGCACAGCTCCAGGCAAACCAGTATCCGGAACTGCGTTATGAACAGACCGATTTAAGCCGCTGGTGGAATATATTCAACGATCCGCAGCTCTCCTCTCTTATCGATCGGGCCCGGCAGAACAACTTAGATATCAAGGGTGCCCTTGCCAGAGTAAAAGAGGCAAGGGCTGTGCTGGGTATTGCATCGTCTGATCTCTATCCATCTGTTGATGCGGACGGTTCCATTGACTGGGGGAAACAGAGTGAGAATGTCAACCCGCTGGCCACCGGTGAAACAACACAGTACCAGCTGCTGGCCGATGCCAGCTGGGAACTGGATCTGTTCGGCCGTATCCGGCGTTCCATTGAGGCTGCTGCAGCCGACTACCAGGCCTCTCTGGAAGACCGGAACGATGTACTTATAACCGTTCTGGCTGAAACAGCCAGAACCTATTTTCAGATCCGTACACTGCAGGCTCAGCTGGCCACATCGTTGAAAAATATTGCCTCTCAACAATCAATGCTCAAACTCACCAAGGCACGGTACAAGTACGGCCTTGCCACCTATCTTGACGTTGCCCAGGCCACCCAGGTACTGGCCGGTACCGAGGCGGATCTGCCTGTTATCAGGTCAGATCTGGTCAAAAGTATTACCAGCCTGAGTGTCCTGACAGGCGAGCCATCCTCTGTTCTCCACAATGAGCTGCAACCGGCCGTTCCCGCTCCTCTGCCTCCGGAAACGGTTACTGTCGGCATCCCGGCCCAGCGCCTGCGGCACAGACCGGATATCCGTAATGCCGAACGCCTTCTCGCAGCCCAGACCGCCCGCATAGGTATCGCCACGGCTGATCTGTATCCAACCTTTTCCCTGACCGGTACCCTGGGCTTTGCCTCCCTGAAAACAGATAATTTTTTTGAGGCCAACAGCAGTGTGTATGGTATCGGTCCCTCCTTTCGCTGGAATATTTTTGACATGGGTAAAATCCGTGGACTGATTGCCGTGCAGGATGCCAGGACTGAGCAAGCCCTATACACCTATGAACAGACTGTACTGAACGCAATCAAGGAAGTTGAGGACAATCTGAACGGATACCACGAACAGCGGATTCGCTTGGATGCCCTGAACCATTCTGTTCAGGCTTCCCGGGAAACGCTTGATATGTCGGCCAAGCTGTACAAAGACGGCCTGACCGGATTTCAGGATGTGCTTGATGCCCAACGATCATTACTGCTTGCTGAAAGTGATCTGGACCAGGCCCGGGGCAACACCTCCATCCAGCTCGTCGGACTGTATAAAGCGCTTGCCGGTGGATGGGACAATCAGAAGACAGAAAACAGAGAACAGAGGACAGATTGATCTGTCCAGGTTTTTTCACATATTCTTTTATTCCAAACCAGTTATCCTAATGAAGCATTTACATCTTTTTTTCATTGCAGTTGCCGTCCTGACCATCATTTTTCTTGTCGGCTGTCAGAAGGAGAAACAACAGGCCCCTCCACCGAAGCCGCCTGAAGTAACCGTGGCAAAGCCGGTTGTCCAGGATGTGACCAACTATGTCTATTTTACCGGTTATACCGAAGCCAGAAAATCGGTTGAACTGCGGGCCAGGGTTGAAGGATACCTGGAGAAATTTTCCTTTACACCCGGTGCACTGGTCAGCAAGGGTGACCTGCTCTTTACAATCGATCCCAAACCCTTTGAAGCCCGGGTAGCCCAGGCTCGGGCCGAACTGCAGACCAGGCAGGCTGAACTTAAGCTTGCCGAGGCGGGATTGAAGCGCAAGCAAAGCGCCTTCAAAGAAAAAGCAGTGAGTGAGCTGACGGTCCTTGAAGCACAGGCTGATTACAGCAAAAGTGAGGCCGAGGTCAAGGGAGCGAAGGCTGCCCTGGTCGACAGCCGGCTCCAGCTGGCCTACACCAAAATCCATGCTCCGATAAGCGGCCGCATCAGCAGGAATTATGTTGACGTGGGCAACCTGGTCGGAGCCGGCGGCGACAAAACCCTGCTGGCGACCATTGTCAACTATGCCCCCATCTATGTCTATTTCAACCTGGACGAGCAGTCCTTCATGCTCTACAAACAACATAACCGGGAACGGGCGCCGGATACCCCTGCCGATCGAAAACCAAAAGTATTTCTTGGCCTGACAGGTGAGGATGGGTATCCCCATGAAGGACATGGCGACTACCTGGATAATACCGTGGACCTGTCCACCGGAACCATCCAGGCCCGGGCCATATTTGACAATCAGGATCTTTTCATAGAACCGGGCCAGTTTGCCAGAGTTCGCGTTCCCTATGAGACAATACAAGGTGCCCTGCTGGTTCCTGACAGCGCCCTTGCTGCTGATCAGAGGGGCCGCTATCTGCTGACCGTCAACAAGGATAATATCGTCGAATACCGACCAGTGAAAACCGGCGCCCTGGTTGAGGGGTTGCGGGTTATTACAAAGGGTATCACAGCTGAAGACCGGGTTGTGGTCAAAGGTATTCAACGGGCCCGTCCCGGTTCACCGGTCACGCCAGCTGAAGAAAAGAGTTGTGACCAGCAGACGCCGACGGAAAAGGCAAACTGACGGGTTAATCATATGAGTCGCTTCTTCATTAACCGCCCGATCTTTGCCGCGGTCATCTCGATCATTATTGTCATTGCCGGTCTGGTCACCATCTCGGGCCTGCCCATTGCCCAGTATCCGGAACTAGCCCCGCCCACGGTGCAGGTCTCCACCTCCTATCCCGGGGCCAATGCCCGGGTCATAGCTGATACCGTGGCCGCTCCGATTGAACAGCAGATCAATGGCGTTGAGGGGATGATTTACATGTCCTCCACCTCCACCAACTCCGGTGTGTACAGCCTGACCGTTTCCTTTGAAACCGGGACCGATGCCGACATGGCTGCCGTTCTTGTACAAAACCGGGTTGCCATTGCCACCCCATCTTTGCCCGAAGAGGTCAAAAAAATCGGCGTTTCCACCAAGAAACGCTCCAACTCCATTGTCCTGATGGTCACCCTGACCTCACCCAACCATACCTATGACAAGTATTTCTTAAACAACTACATCACCCTGCGCCTGAAAGACGAAATCTCCCGTATCAGCGGCGTCGGTGATGTGTCCACGTTCGGGGCCGGAGATTATTCCATGCGGATCTGGCTCGATCCGGACAAGCTCCGGGCCAGGGACCTGACCACCAGTGACGTGAAAAATGCCCTGGCAGAACAGAATATCCAGGTTGCCGCCGGCCAGATAGGCGCGCCGCCGGCTCCGAAAGATCAGGCCTTCCAGTATACGATCAACACCCTGGGCCGTCTCAGTGACCCGGAACAGTTCGGCAACATTATCGTCAAACAGGCCGAGGGCGGGAGGATAACCCGGATCAGGGATGTGGCACGGGTGGAAATGCAGTCCAAGGAGTACGGATATGACACCCGGCTGAATGGAGAGGAAAATGCGATCATGCAGATCTATCAACTGCCTGGCGCCAATGCCATTGAACTTGCCAGACAGATCCGGGCCAGGATGGAGGTGCTGAAAAAATCCTTTCCACCTGACCTGGAATACCAGATCCCCTTTGATACCACCATTTTTGTTGAGGAGGCCATTGCCGAGGTGGAAACGACCCTGTGGATTGCCATTGGTCTGGTACTCTTTGTTATCTTCATCTTTCTGCAGGACTGGCGGGCCACCCTGGTACCGATCGTGACCATCCCGGTCTCTCTGATCGGCACCTTTGCCGTGATGGGGCTGATCGGATTTTCCATCAACATGATTACCCTGTTCGGGATCGTGCTTGCCATCGGGATCGTGGTGGATGATGCCATCGTGGTGGTGGAAAATACCATGCGCAATATTGACGAACACGGCATGAGTGCCAAAGAGGGTGCACTGGCTGCCATGGAGGAAGTTTCCGGCCCCATTGTCGCCACCACCCTGGTTCTGCTGGCCGTTTTTATTCCCACTGCCTTTTTAGGCGGCATTACCGGCCAGCTGTACCGCCAGTTTGCCCTGACCATTGCCGCCTCAACCTTTTTCTCCTCCATCAATGCCCTGACTATGAGTCCCGCCCTGTGCGCAATTGTGCTGCGGCCGACCCCGCAGAAAAAGATGGTTTTCTTCCGCTGGTTTGATGCCTTCTTTGATAAATCACGCAACGGGTATGAGTCGATTGTCAAGCTCATGGTTCGCCGATCATTTATCACCATGCTGATTTTCAGCGGGATTTCCTTTGCCGCCTGGAGCGGTTTTACCCGCCTGCCCACCGGCTTTATCCCCACCGAAGACCAGGGCTATGCCATGTATTCAGTCCAGCTGCCTGATGCCGCCTCTCTGCAGAGGACCGAAGCCGTGGTCAAGCAACTGACCGGTGCGTTGAAAACAATGGAGGGAGTAAAAGACGTTATCTCCGTTTCCGGCTTTTCTCTTCTGGACGGGGCCGGCATGTCAAACGGAGCCTCTCTGTGGGTGGTCTTTGAGGACTTTGCCGAACGTATTCCCAAGGGGCACGACCTGCAGAATATACTTGGCCAGATGGCAGCATACGGAGAAAAAATTCAGGAGGCAAGAATTCTCCAGTTCCCGCCTCCGCCCATATCCGGAATCGGCAACACGGGCGGCTTTCAGCTGCAGGTGGAAGACATGGCCGGGGTCGGACTTGATGCACTGCAGGAGGTGGCGGAAGACCTTTCTGCAGAAAGCAGCAAAAATCCGGCAATAGCCAGCGCCTACACCACCTTCAGGGCCAACGTTCCCCAGCTCTTTGCCGACATTGACAGGACAAAAGCCAAAACCATGGACATCCAGCTCTCAGAAATATTCGGCACCATGCAGGCCTTTTTAGGTTCATCCTATGTCAATGATTTCAATAAATTCAACCGTACCTTCCAGGTCAATATCCAGGCCGAGGCCGAGGCCAGATCAAAGCTGTCTGATATCGGCCGCCTGCAGGTACGCTCTGCTGACGGCAAGATGATTCCTCTGGCAACCCTGCTGTCGGTATCCGAGGTGTTCGGGCCGGAAATCGTCAGCCGTTACAACATGTATCCCACGGCCATGATCAGCGGTTCTCCGGCTCAGGGATACAGCTCCGGCCAGGCCATGGATGCAATGGAGGCCGTGGCACAACAGGTGCTTCCCGATTCCATGGGCTCGGAATGGACCGGCATGTCATTCCAGGAAAAGGCTGCCGGAAATCCCGGTCCTATCTTCGCCCTCTGCGTTGTCCTGGTCTACCTGGTGCTCTGCGCCCAGTATGAGAGCTGGACGACCTCCCTGGGCGTTATCCTGGCAGTTCCCCTGGCCCTGCTGGGGACGGTTGCCGCGCTGATGATCCGTCATATGGACAACAACGTCTATACCCAGATCGGTATTGTCCTGCTTATCGCCCTGGCCTGTAAAAACGCCATCCTTATTATTGAATTTGCTGTTGACGCACACCGGAAAAAAGGAATGTCACTGTTTGATTCAGCCATTGATGCAGCCCGGCTGCGCTTCCGGCCCATCCTGATGACCTCGTTCGCCTTTATCCTGGGTGTTTTTCCGCTGGTAATAGCCAGCGGTGCCGGCGGGGCCAGTCGTCAGGCTCTGGGCACGGCGGTATTCGGCGGTATGATTGCAGCCACCTTTCTGGCCGTCCTCTTTGTACCGGTCTTCTTTTTTGTGATTCAGTCAGGGAGCAACAAACTCTCAGGAAGGAAAAAAACTAAGCAACTTTGAAAAAATCCGGCACAGGCAGCGAAACATCCAGGTTAAAGGCAGGAATCACGACCCGCCTGGAAAAGAGCAGCATGTTCCCTGCCCTGCGGTTCCCATATTTCATGTCACCTATGATCGGATGGTGCCTGCCGGCAAGCTGAACCCGCAGCTGATGTGTTCTGCCCGTTAACAACCGTGCTTCCAGAAGTGTTGCGTTGCTCCGGGGATATCGCCGCAGTACGGAAAAAGAGCTGACCGCCTTTTTCGCTCCCTGGTGACCCTCAGTATACTCCTGAACCCGTTCATCTTCCTTTTTCAGATACGAGGTGATGGTAAAAGAATCCTGATCAACAACTCCTGCCACCAGGATGGCATAATACTTTTCTATGGCCTGCTGCCGGAACAGTTCAGACAATTTTCTGGCAGTCATGAGGTTTTTCGCTCCAATGACCAGCCCGGATGTTGCCTTGTCTATCCTGTTGACAAAGGTAAACTGCGGGTTTTTCATGTAGGCCTGCAGCAGCTCGACAAATCCGTATTCATGACCGCTGCCGCGATGCATTGCCAGGCCGGGAGGTTTGTTGCACAGTCCAATATTGTTATCCTCATACACAATGGAGGCTGCTGCCTGTCTTCTCTGTTCAGGTGACAGGGGGATACGCTTTCTTGGGGAAGAAGGAAGGGTGCCGATATCGACACGAACGACATCGTTTTCCTGGAGCCGGTAATCAGGTTTTTTCTTCTTTCTGTTTACCCTGACGCGTCCTGTGCGGATCAGGCGATAAATTTCCGACAGTGCTGTTTCCCGATATTTTTTCCGGATAAACCGGTCCAGCCGGACACCATGAAAATCCGGGCTGATAATTAATTCCACGATACAGCTGCCTCATCCGCTCAGTTGTATGTCTATTCTCATCTGCGCCGTACACGGACAGGGCGTGTTCCAGACACAGGCCTGGTCGATCGACGCACTGCAGTCCGGTGATAATTGTAGTTTACCCGTGAGCGGTAGTACCGATCATAATCCCATGAATTTCGATGATAATAAGCACCGCTGCCGCCGTAATAGGATCCCGAGCCACAGCCGGTCAGGAGGGCAAGCAGCAGAACCATACCAAGTACATTCAGTAAACAATGTATTCTTCCCATGGTATCCATCTCCTGCTTACTGTTGTATAGGCTGCACTGAATGAACCATCTGCACAAGCTCATCGCCATGGCTGATGGTTGTCTCATGCGGACCGATATAGAGTGCGATTGCTACACTCTCCTGCGAAAGTTGCACAAAGGCTGCACGAAAATCCATGGGTTCACCTTCTTTGTCCCCGGTACCGCCGACGTAATACACGTCCATGCCGTTTAAGGTGTCAAAGGTACGCTTGGTGATGACCACCTTGGAAAGCAGGTCAATCCCAAGGGACTCCATGTAGTTCTTTGCCTCTTTAATACTCTTGACTTGTGGCGGAACCCACATGCCGAACCAGAGAGGAGTACCATCACCGGGCATGGCAGTGATGAGCCTGGCCATTGGTCTCTCCCCTTCTTGAACCTGTTCAGTGTCTGCTTCCGCACCGACATTCACCCGCCAGTTGTCCGCAATCGTCATGGTAAAAAAATGCTTTCCCCAGGATGAATAGGTGATGGACACCTGAGCATCTGCAGTCCTGCCTGCCAGGAGAAAAAACAACACAAGCAAGCAAAAAAATTTTTTGGCCATAAATCATATCCTCACTTGATGGATACAGGATGAAAAAAAGCAGTGCTTTTTACAATGGGAAACACTGCAACAGCCACCTGATCAGGTATTCTTTGACGGGTCCGCCTGCTGCAGATACTGTTCCGCCCGTTCTCTCCACGCCTTGCGCTCTTTCTCGGGCTGAAAGAGAACAAATTCTCCCATGGCCCGCTGGACGCCCATCAGGTCGACGAGGAAATCGTACACTGAATTGGCTGCGGCCAGATCAGTAGCCAATGCCTGGTTCTGGGCATCCAGCAGATCAATGATCGACTTGATGCCCTGGACATAGGAATCGGTGACCAGCTGCAGGTTGCGATTGGCGGCATTGGCAGCCTCGCGTGACAGGCTGATACCCGGATAGGATGCCCTGGTCCTGTTCATGGCACGCAGCATATCCTGTCCTATACGCTCGGCAAGTGCTCTCCGTTCAATCTTAAGCCGAGCCAGTTCTTCCCGGTTTCTGTTCAACGTCCCGCTTTTCCGACCGCCTTCAAAAAGCGGCAGCCTGGCAAAAACCCCGATCTGCCAGTCGGTATCGTCGAGTCCATCGGCAAAATCACCGCGCTGACCAACGCCATCTTCTGAAAAATACTGCTCAACCTGCCCCTCAACGGTAACCTCGGGCAGCCAGAAAGACCTGCCGGCAGCAGTTTTTAGCCGTTCCCTTGCTGCAATGGCAGCATCAAATGCCTTGAGCTCCGTCCGATACGACAAGGCCTCCTCAATGGCAAAC
>CAZKBZ010000025.1:0-22834 GCA_964551175.1 uncultured Desulfobulbus sp. | reverse complement strand
GCCACACCAATGGACATCCTGATCCTGGCCCTATCCAGATTGGCCTGGGTCAATTTCAGGTTATCCTTGAACAGTTGCTCAATGGTCTTGGCCCGCAATACATTCAGGTAGGCAACTGAAGCCTCATGCATGATATCAAGACGTACTGTCTCCCGGTCCATTTCCCGGCCGGTCTGCCTGTGCTGCTCCACTGTATAACCGGCCCAGTTCCGTTCTGAATAGATCTGCTGCGATCCACCGACTGACCCTGTCCAGGCCCTTTCTGGACTCGATCCCATGCCCAGTTCCGCCCGATCCTCGTCAATGGCCCGTGCGCCGGTGGCAATACCGATCTGCGGTAAAAGGGTGGATCGTGCTTCGGTCACTGCATGTACTCCTGCAGCCACGCTGCGGTCAGCAGAAGACAGGTCCAGGTTGGCCTGCAGGGCCTCACGTACGGCCTGCTGCAGGGTAAGATGACGACCAATGTCGTCAGGTTGTTCATTGAGCAGGTTGGCTCCGGTCGTTATGGCCAGGCTGGGGTAGACATCCAGGGCGCGGGCCGTGGCCATGTTGATGGTCAGCTCATGCCCACGGGCAAAGGTCACCTTCAGGTCCCCGGCTGCATCTCCGAGCAGGATATCCTGTACACTGATTGCTGCCCTGCGTGCCAGTTCATCCTCCATGTCTGCAGGAATATCACCAGCCAGCAGGCCATCTTCGACCAGCTGTCGGCTCCAGATGGAATAACTCGGCAGATGACGGTCGATAAGTCCCCTGATCAACAGCTTCTGTTCATCCGCGGACAGATGGTAGAGGGGACCGACCATGACGGCTTCGGTTCCGGCCGGGATGGCGGCAAGCGCCTCACCGGCCGAGGTGTTGACCGGAACAGCAGTTATCTTCATGGTGTGTTCATTGGCCAGTCTTCGAATATACTTAGAAATTTCAGAAACAGACCTGAGATCACGCTGAGCAAGTAAAATGGCCAGGCTCTTGAAGGGGACAATCTTCTTCATGGCCAGGAGTTCCCGGTCCATATGGAGCATGGAATCTATGTAACTGAGATTTGTCCTGCTGGCGGTCGCTTCCCCCAGCAACAACTCCGGCAAAGCACTGGCGAGTACATAAGGAGCAACTACCGGTTTTTGTAGATTTTTCCTCCGGATAGCTTCACAGGAGCCAATGAATCCCAAAGTGACTACCAGGTCGGTCTCCGGATTGGTTAATAACCGGTCAAGAGCGCGGCTGACACCTTGCACCGTATCCCTGCCGGACAGTACCATGGATTTGGGAAACTTGACAATAAACTCCTCTTCCGCCAGGGTCCGAATCTCGCGCTGAAACAGGGCTACTCTTGCCTGGTCAACGGCTGTACTGCCATCAATCACAAATCCGACAGTAAAAACCGCTCGCTCCTGCAGTCCACGAATCTCCTGATCTTCCTGATCATCATCAGATGCACCATAAGCCATCAAAGGGGCAGACAACAGTAAACAGACAACAAAGGCAAGCCGGCGAAACTCCATGGATCGTCTCCTAACAGCTGAACGGGTAATAATCATAACTACTTAATCTTAAAGAAAGTGGCATAGAGAACCGGCACAAAGATCAGGGTCAGCACCGAGGCAAAACCCAAGCCGAAAACAATAGTTACGGCCATGGCAACGAAAAAGCCATCCGTAAAAAGCGGGATCATGCCCATCATGGTGGTCAGGGCGGCCATCATAACCGGCTGCATCCTGGACACACCGGAATCAATAATGGCTTCAAAACCAGGCATCCCCTCTCTGATATTCAGGTCGATCTGATCGATAAGGACAATGGCATTTTTTATCAGCATTCCGGACAGGCTCATCAGTCCCAGCAGGGCCATAAAACCGAAGGGCTGTTTTAAGAGCAGCAGACCGGCCGTCACACCGATGAGCGACAGGGGCACGGTCAGCCAGATAATAAGCGGCTGACGGAAAGCGTTAAACAGAAAGATTACCGCCAGGACCATCAGGCCGAAATAGATGGGGATGTTTGCGGCCAGCTGCTTGGTGGAATCGGCAGAGTCTTCCAGCTCGCCTCCCCAGGCAATAAAATAGCCGGGTTTGCCTTTCAGCGGAATCATGTCGTCGTATTTAAGCGGAATCGTTGAGACGGTATACTCTTCGCCCTTTTTCATCGGTTTTCCACGATAGGTGGCCACATCAGCCCCAAGCAGCTGTTCTATACGAGGCTTGGCACGTGCAAAGAGCTGGGCCGGCAGTTCATCAACCGGATCAGCATGGATCTTGATCATCTGCCGGCGGTGCCAGCGGGAAAGACGGGCATCTTCCCACTCCGTCCTTACCCCATTCATGACCTGGAGGATGGGCACATTTTTCCCGGCCGAAGGACTGAAGATCTGCAGCTCTTCCATATCCTCGATCCTGCTGCGTTCGTTAAGCGGGGCACGGGCAATGATTGGAATAAGGTCAATGCCTTCACGATACAGGCCGGTGGTGGTTCCGGAAAAATTTGCTTCCAGGGCCGTGGCCAGCATGGGCCGGGTGATTCCCAGGCTCCTGGCCCGGTCTTCGGCCAGTACCGGTTGCGGAACCTTGACCTTGGCTCCCCATTCCGTCCGCACTGCCTTGGCATTTTCAGCACGCAGTACCGTCATGGCCTGCTCGGCCATGGCACGCAGAACCTCGGGATCAGGACCGTTAATACGCAGTTGTATCTTGCCGCCCAGGGCCGGGCCGAGATTGAATTTCTTCACATTGATAACGGCATCAGGCAGCATCTCCTGCAGCTCATTCTGCAGTTGCTGCTGCAACCCGTCAATAATTCTGTAATCATTGACCGTAACCAGCATGTTGGCATATTGATTCGCCGCCTCAACCGGAGTGTCATAGGTGAGGACAAAACGGGGATGTCCACCGCCGATAGCCGAGGCTACCTGTTCAACACCTTCAAGCTTAAGCAGATGGTCTTCTATCTGCTTGACCCCTTTTTCCGTTTCCCGGATATGGTTGCCTTCACGGAACTGCACCTCCACCTGGAACATGGGACTGGTGGAAGAGGGAAAAAACAGGTTATCCACAAAACCAAAACCGTACAGGGAGGCTCCGAACAGGCCGACAACTATGGCAATAGTCAGCCAGCGGGCCTTGATGGCACCGCCCAGCACGGCCCGGTAAGCAGCATAAAATCTACTGTCGTACGGGTCTTTCCGATCAGCCTCCTTGATCTCCCGGTCCTTTTTACCAAGCACGAACTGCTTGGTCATCAGCGGAGTAATAGTCACCGCAGTCAGCCAGGACAGGGACAGGGAAATGAGGATAACATAGTAGAGCGAACGGGTGTACTCGCCGGTGGAATTGGTCATACCACCTATAGAGGCAAAGGCCAGGATTGCAACTGCGGTGGCACCAAGCAGAGGAATGGAGTTCTGGCCCACCACTGCCCTGGCCGCGTCCAGGCCGTCCTCGCCCTTCTGCATCCGCACCTTCATGGAGTCCACCACTACAATGGCGTTATCCACCAGCATGCCAAGAGCAATGATGAGAGCACCCAGTGAAATCCGCTCAAGGGTGATCTGGTAATAGCCCATGACCACAAAGGTGGCGGCAATGGTCAGCAGCAGGATAAAGCCGATAATCAGGGCAGGACGCAGCCCCATGAAGATCAACAGAACCACAATGACAATGGCCACAGCTTCCAGAAGATTGACAATAAAGCCGTTGACCGCCTTGGTTACGGACTTGGACTGCATGGAAATCTCCACCAGGTCCATGCCCAGCGGAATCTGGTTCATAATGGTTTTGATCTTCGCCAGAACTCCGTCACCCATGGTCACCGCATTGCCGCCTGCCACGGTTGATACGGCAATACCGATGGCCGGCTTGCCGTTCACCCGCAGGAGTTTGCGGGGAGGATCAACATAATCGCGCCAGATGGTGGCCACATCCTTGAGATAGATGAGCCGGCCGCCCTTGGAGGCTATGAACAGCCCGCCGAAATCCTTTTCCGACTTGAATTCTCCCGTGGGATTGATGGCCATGTATTCCGGACCAATCTTGATCCTGCCGGAGTCAACAGGCATATTCTTGGCCTGCAGGGCGGCAAAAATCTCATGCCGGGTAATACCCAGGGCAGCCATCTTGGTCCGGGATATTTCCACGTAGATGGCCTCGGACTGCTCACCGAAAAAGGTGACCTTTTTTACATCCTGGACAGTCAGCAGCTCGCGCTTGAGCAGCTCGGCAACATCCTTCATCTCGGCAAAGGTAAACCCCTCGCCGGTCAGGCCGAAGTAGACCCCGAAGACGTCCCCGAAATCATCATTGACAATGGGCGGACCGGCACCGGGAGGCAGATGAGGAGTGACATCTAAAATCTTGCGGCGAAGCTCATCCCAGACCGCTGGCAGGGCATTCTTGTCATACTTATCCTTGATCTTGACCTTGACCGTGGACAATCCACGGGCCGAGTAAGACTCTACCCTCCTGAGTTGTCCCAGCTCCTGACAGGCCTTTTCAATCAGCTCCGTAACCTCTTCCTGAACCTCCTCGGGAGAGGCACCAGGATACGGGGTTACAATAACCGCATCCTTAATGGCAAATTCCGGATCTTCCAGCCGGGGCAGATCCATATAGGAAAAATAGCCCAGCACCAGCATGACCACGGTAATGGTCCAGGTGATAACGGATTTTTTAATGGAAAATTCAGCAATGTTCATCTGTTACTTCCCTTCCCGCTGTTTTTCCCAGGGCCGGACCTTCATCCCTTCTTCAAGCTGGGTAATGCCGGCAACGATAAGAGTTTCTCCTCCCTTGAGCCCTTCCTTGATAACTATATTTTTCGATCCCTGCAGGCGGCCGATTGTCACCGGAGCTTTATGGACAGTATTTTTCTCCCTGTCCAGAAGCCAGACATACGGCTTATTGCCGGGTGCATCCATTACCGCAATAGCCGGAATAATGATGGTCTGGTCAGAGCCGTTCTCTTCAGAGCTGATATTGGCAGAAACCATGGCCGTCATGCCGGGCAGAATGTTGGCCTCTTTCGGCTGATCCATGGCAAGGACAACCTGATAGGTCTGGGTCGCCGGATCTGCCTGGGTTGAATACTCTTTAATCGTCAGCTCATATTCCTTACCGGGTATCGATTCAAAAGAGGCTGTAATCTTCAGCTGCTTCTTGTCTCTCAAATCGGCCATCAAAAGCTCCGGAACATTCACCAGAATTTCAATACGTGTAATATCCTGCAGGTTAACAATAGGTTCATTGGCCTGTACTTTTTGAAAATTCTCAACAAACCTCTTGGAAATGATACCGTCAAACGGTGCCCTGAGGGAGGTATCCGCCAGCCTGTTGCGTGCATCTTCAAGCTGTGCCCGGGCCACATCACGGGCAGCCCGGTAACGGTCGTAATCAGCGCGGGAAACCTGTTTTTTTGCATACAACTCTTTATAACGGCTGAACTGTTTCTCAGCCTGCAGATTAAGGGCCCTGGCCTCCTCAAGAGCGGTCTGGAAGTCCCGTTTCTGAATCTGGGCAATGAGGTCACCTTTTTTCACATGCTGACCTTCTTCCACAGGCAGCTCAACCAGGGGACCGGATACCTTGAATGAGAGCTCTGAACGCCTGGCTGCCCGTACCTGGCCTGGAAAAGCATGACTGAAGGAACCTGCCGTGCTCTTGACAGTCATGATCTTGACCGGACGGACGACCTCGACCTCCTCCTGCACCTCTTCCTTGCTGCAGCCGGCCAGCAACAGGGCTGCCGTCAGCAGAACAACTGCCTGCAGGAGTAGTGTTCGCGATACTGCAACAACCTTGTGTATCTGCACCATCTTTCCTCCGATTATAAGAATATCTTTACAATAAAAGTCAAATAGTTAATTAAGATGAACATCTTATAAAAAATGTACCTGATTGTAAAGTTACACTTCTGATTGTGCTGCGGCGTCCATGCAGTCAACTGAAGAAGGGTTTCAGGATAATTTCCGTACCATTGTTAATCAATATCAACGAAGCAATAACTGGTTACATCTCTACAAACCGAGGTCGCCGATCACTGCTAACCGGTTAGCTATCACCCTGCTTTCCTGCTTCGCTCACCTTATTTCTGAACAGGAAATAGCTTGGCTCCTGCTCCGGTATGGATTTTCCAGCCCAGTTTCTGAAGTTCTGCTGCTGCCTGTTTACTCACCGAGCCGGAAACCCAGAATTCAAGACCGGTTCCCCTTTACCTTACCACTTACAGCAGTTGTGGTATCGGCAACTTTTTTGTTCCAGGTAACGTAATCAGCCGGCAGGAGCACAACTCTTGTTTCATCCCTGCGCACTCCCTGGGTTATTCTTGCCACGGGCACAACCGCTTTAAGTGGGGAAATTTTCGGTGATAGCCTGCGGTCATGACAGCTGTTCTGGTAATGATCTTTGCCATGTCTGGATCGGAGGCCTGCAGGGCAACCTTGATGAACAGTTCACGGTTGGCCACTCCTTTCATTGACTCCAGGGCTGTGACCAATACAGTAGATTGAGCAGGAGAAAAGGATGGATTGTTGAGAAAAAGCTCAACAGTATCCCCATTCATGTCCATGGCCAGCAGTTTATTTTTGTTCTGGAGCCATAATTCTGAGGCCGGGGTGGTGTTAATGGCCTCGTTCAGCAGCCGGGCGGTACCGGAGGCGGACAAGGCCAGCCCGCCGACTCCGGGTACAAAGCTCGTTGCCACACCCACTCCAAGGCCACCTAAAAAATCAGCCTGTCCCAGACGATCAAGTTCTTCCTGCAGAACTTTGTTTCGGGAATAGACATTGACTCCATACCTGGTGGCAATTATTCCTTTTGATTTGGAGATACCGACCAGCTGTTCAAGCTTGCTGTCTTCTGTCTCACCGCTTTCACGCCGGCCAACTGTTTCTCTGGCCCTGTTGAACAGGCTGCCCACTCCGGATGCCGCCCCCTCAAGAGTAGCCTGCGGAACATTAAACAGGTTTTTCAGACCGGTAACCGTGTTCTGTCCCGACTGCTTCAAAGATGCCAGGGCAGTGTCATCGGTTGCCACCTGCTTCATGGCGGCAATGGCACCAATCTCACTGAGCAGGATTTCAAGATCCCTGGTGGAGCCTGCCTGAAACGTGCCGAATTTTGTGTCAACTGTGTAATGGTTGAGCAGACCGTCATTTTTTACCTGGTCTTGAACCCGGTAATTGTTGTTCTTGAGCAATTCGGGTTTAAGGATGGATTTTGCCTGCAGAACAGGTAGCCGTTCATAAGCCGCCCCGACCGGAGTGGCCATGATGGGCACAAAAACAAAAATGAGCAGACAGCAGGAACACGCTTTTTCCCGTAATCCGGGATTATCTTCATCTCAAATAAAGGATGTCAACATTATTTCGTTCTCCAATTCAAAACAATTTACAATTGATTAAAGGGTACCTTGAAATGTTGCCCATCTACCGGGCATCCTGGCTTGTGACCAGTTAAACAAATGGATTACGAACATAGAATACAGCAGGACTGGGCAAGACCGGCAGGACGATAACAATTCAATATCTTAACAATTCTGTGTGAGCAAGGAAACCAACAATTCCATTTGTGGATCAACGCCTGGCTTTTGCAGCAATCCTGCTGCGCAGAATCCAGACTGCCACTGCCAGCAGCAGGAACACTCCACTGATGAGCAGTTGTGATCGGCCGATTTCCTTCTGCCCGGCCTGTGGCGGTAAAATAAGCTCACCCCGGTTTTTGTGAACCCAGAGTGTATACTCTCCGTCCTGCTTGAAACGCAGTCTCCCCTGTACCGGGGCAAATGACAGCCCGGGTGCTTCCATGGTTATTTTCTTACCCTTGTAAGTAAAAGAAAAAACAGGGGTAATGCGGGGCTGTTCTCCCTGCTTGACCGTCATATCGGGCAGCAGTTGCTCCACCCTGGCCTGCACGGGAGCATAGTCGCTGCTGGTATCCTCGGTAAAATAGAGCGTATTAATGCCTGCCCGGAACATCATGGCGGCATTGAACAGGAAAAAGAAAAAAATAACGAGCAGGACGATTGACTTCTGCCGTTCTTTTTCCGCTTGCTTCGTATTCTTTGCGTCTGCCATCTTATAACCTGTGATTAATCATTATATGTTTACAGAACAGCTGTGATCCAGTTGAGAATCTATCACCCTTTCTCCTTGTTCAACCTGTTGAGGATTTCGGATAATGTTGCCAGCTTTGTCTGGGGAGGCTGGAATATAGCCATTTGCTCATCTTCACTATAATGGACAGCAATAAATTCTTCCACATCGATCCGCTCATACCAGCAGTTCAGCACATTGTGGCAGGGCAATCCTTCTTTCATGGTCCGGCAGTAGCGAAAGGACAGGGTATGCCCCAACATCCGGCAATATCCGTTCTTTTCATCATATTGTTCTTTCATTGTTTTTTTCTGTCAAGTTAACAGTTACACTCACCCCTGCCCGCCGGAAATGGAACCAGCAAATCAGGGTCACCAGCAGCAATACTCCACTGAGGTACCAGGGAAACCATGTCATGGATCGCCGGAATGCCTCATCTTCCACCAGCGACATGGTCCACAGCGGGTGCGTGTCCTGCGCCCCCTGCCTCAGTCGTGTTATCAGTCCCGCATACAGGATACCGATCATACCATAGGCTGCATTGAAGGCCAGTCCTTTAAAGCTGAGAACCGTTGCCCGCTGGTGGGAGTCAGTGATTTTATTCAGGTAATGACTGGTAAAAAACGAGGTCAGCATCATGGTAACAAAAACCATGATCATGGGTACAACCCCCAGGTAGGGAATGAGCAAGGTCAATCCCCATAAGGAGGTCATGGCGAGTGCAAACACCCAGAAAACGTTGCTGACCGGCTTGAAACGGCCAACCATCTCCCGCGCAATTCTCGGCACAACAAGCCCGAGCAGGGCGACTGCGGAACCGATCAGACCAAAACTTGCCTCGGGCAGATCGATGATCCGGTAATACTGGCTGGTCAGGGTGACCAGCATACGCAGAACATGGTCAAAACTCATGCCAAAGAGAATAACAGCCAGGGCCATCGGGGTGTGCAGAATCCAGCCTCCTGCCGCCAGGGTCATCCGTGAGACGTCCTGTATTCTCTGCCATATTCCCTGTCCGCCATCATTGTCCTTATCATGAACAGCGGGATCCTGCATTCCCAGTGTGGTCAGCAGGGCCAGTATACCGAGCCCCAGGGTGAGATAGATGGGAAAACGCATGGTGACCTGCTGACTGAGGTCAGCCTGCAGCCCGAACCAGTGCAGAACGCTGTTGACGCTTTCCGGAGCATAGACCACGGCACCGAGAGTCATGGTTACGATATAGGCCAGATTCTGAACCCGCATCTGAATATCCAGTACCCGGGGCCAGTCCTCTGGATCTCCATGGACCACCAGGGTATCATAGGCCATGGCTTCATCCGCCCCGCTGGCCAGGGCTTCGGCCAGACCGCTTAAGATACGGTTGACAAGAAAGGCACTGAAGATCAGTGTACTGTTGCCAAGCGGCACAAAACTGAGCAGCAGCATCTCGCCGATCATCAGCCAGCAGGTAGTCACCAGCAACCGTTTCCGGCCGATTAGATCGGCAAGGGCACCTGAAGGAACTTCTGCCAGCACTATGGTAAATGCCCAGACCGTATTGAGCAGGGCAAACTGTTCAATGGTCAGGCCATAGTCCAGGAACAGAATGGTAAAGACCGGGTAATAAAACCGGGCATTGAAAAAGGCCCGAAAGGCGATAAAGCGCCTGACATTGGCCAGTGCAAATGGTGATGAAGGAGCGGAAGACATGCACCATCATGCGAACCTGAGCACTGTTTGTCAAGATGTTCCAGCGCCGGCATAAAACAAGTGGATTTCCCACCGATCAATAATTCATAAAATGATCGTTAATTCACGCTGCCTCTGGTACAGTACATGCTTTTTTAATCAGGATAAGGAATCCAACTATTTTTTAAGTTAAATCAGACAGGTATCCAATAAATGGATGATCCTGTCCCTATGATATTTTCCTTATTGAAAACAGGAGAAGGTATGCAGTTCGGCAGTGATAATCAGACAGGCGCATCCAGACAGGTGCTGGAGATGCTGACAGTTGCCAATGCGGATTTTACCATCGGCTATGGAGATGACCACTGGTGTGACCAGGCAACCCGGTCACTGCAGGATGTTTTTGAGTGCGAGCTGGAAGTGTTTTTTGTCTCCACAGGAACGGCAGCAAACTCCCTTGCCCTTTCCTGCCTGGTTCAACCCTGGGAAACCATTCTCTGTCACCATCAGGCCCATATCCTGCAGGATGAATCCACGGCTCCGGAATTCTTTTCCGGAGGAGCACGGATTGTACCCATTTCCGGCAGGGATGGAAAACTGGAACTCGATCACCTTGCACATTATTTCGATCTTATGGCGGGCCATCCTCCGCACACACCCCGTACCGGTGCCCTGAGCATTGCCCAGGTAAACGAAGCCGGCCTTGTCTACACTCCTGAACAGGTTACCGCTCTCTGCTCACTTGCCCACGATCATGAAGTACACGTGCATATGGATGGCGCCCGCTTTGCCAATGCAGTTGCCGCCCTTGGCTGCTCCCCTGCGGATCTGACCTGGAAGGCGGGAGTGGATGTCCTCTCCCTGGGTGCGACCAAGTGCGGGGCAATAATAGCTGAAGCGGTTCTTTTTTTTAAGCGGGAGCTCGCAGCAACCTTTATCCACAAGAGAAAACGGTCAGGCCATCTTGTCTCCAAGGGACGATTCTTCGGAGCCCAGTTTGTCGGCTGGCTTGGTGACAACCACTGGCTGGAGCTCGCTGTCCACGCCAATGCACAGGCCCGACAACTGGCCGGAAACCTGGCTGCCTTTACCACGATTTCCCTGCAGTGGCCGTGCGAGGCAAATGAACTTTTTGTGACCATGCCCGAAAAACTGGCCGATTCTCTTCATGAATCAGGAGCTGAATTCTACCAGTGGCCTGCCCATGGATTACCTCCCGGCATCGTTCTGCAGGAGGAAGAAATTTTTGCCCGGCTGGTCACCTCTTTTGCCACCACGGATGAACATATAGATCAATTCTGCAGTCTTATTCACAAATATGAGACCTCGTGAAGGGTGCCTGAAATGACGGATATTCATATTCGGGAGGCAACTCCTGAGGATGCATCACTTATCCTGGATCTTATAACAGGACTTGCAATTTATGAAAAAGCTGAACACGAGGTTCTGGCCACCGAAGAAGACATCTGCAACTCACTGTTCGGCAGCGATGCTACCGCCCATGGTTTGATCTGTTGCCGGGGAGATGAACCCATCGGTTTTGCGGTCTATTTTTTCAACTATTCAACCTGGCTCGGCAGGCCCGGCCTCTATCTGGAAGATCTTTATATCCTGCCGGAACATCGCGGCTCCGGTGCAGGCAAAATACTGTTCAAGCATCTTGCCGGAATTGCGGTTGCCAGAGAATGCGGACGATTTGAATGGAGCGTACTTGACTGGAATACTCCGGCAATCCGTTTTTATGAATCCCTTGGCGCCCGACCACAGGCTGAATGGATCATCTACCGCCTGACGGGCGAAAATCTAATCAAGCTTGCTGAAAATAATTAACCCGCATATTTCATGAACACTTTGTTCGATAAAAATATAACATATTGAATTTATATTAATAATTACAATCTGATTATCTTTTAGATAACTCACAAAGTGTTCATGAAATATGCGGGTTAACGCATGCGTCGTTACAGCCACCCGTCTTCCCGTGGCTGAATAAAGATGCTCCTGTTTACCGGCGAAATTGTCTTCGTAATTTCTGCTTGAGCAACAGCCGGTTCAGCCAGGTAAAAGGTGATTTTGCCACCGGCACCGTTCCCTGCAGTACTTTTTCTCCTGCAAAGAGAAGATCAAGGATATGACCCGTCGGGGTCAGGCGGCCCAGGAAATGCGTACAGCCGGCACAATAGGTGATGATCTGTTTTCCTGCCGCCTCATCAACCCTTATACCAGTCCAGGTATCGGCAAATTCTTTATTCAGATAGCCAACTGCTCCCCCCTCGCCGCAGCAAACCGTCTTTACCCCCTGATGCTTCATCTCTGTTATCCTGAGACCGGTTGACAAGATCAACCTGCGTACGGCCTCATGCACCTGTGGCTGATTCCTAATCCCGCAGGGATCGTGAACCGTGACTTCACCATCCATTTTTTTCGGCCCGAAATCCTGCTCTGCAAGCACTTCATAAATGGTCTGCACCTGCAGTCCGTCTCCATATTGCTCAAACATCTTGAAACAGCTGGGACAGGCCACCAGCACCTTGCGGACACCGGACTGGATAAGTGAACTTCTCAGCCGACCAAATGAACGTGAGAAATAGTCACTTCTGCCCAGGTCATGGGAAGGTTTGCTGCAGCAGTCAAGAACAACACCCATGGTCGGGATATCCTTTCTAAGCAGTGCAACCAGTTGCTCCACCCTCTGGGCACGGCTTCCTGAAAGGGCACAACCGGGAAAAAATATGGTCTGACAGCCATCGGGCAGCCCATACCAGGAAAAAGTCCTGGAGCCTCCCCATCGTTCATAACTGGTCAGCGGATTATGCTCTTTAAATGTTCCAAGATTCCGGGCAACCGCCTCACGACGGAGAGCGGCAAACATGGCGGCAGGATCTATATCCTGGGGACAGACCGCCGTACAGAGGCCGCAGAGACTGCATGAAAAGAGCTGGGACAGCTTGAGGTTTTCGGCAAGCGCATCTCCTGCCTGGTCAATGGGCAGACCATAGGTCTGCAGGTATCTGCATTCTTTCCTGCAGAGCCCGCAGGATATGCACTCCTGTTCTACAGACGCACACAGTCCCTGCCAGTCATCCAGATCTGCCGGCTGGTCATTTCTTCTTTCTTTCAGCATGAAAAATGAGTTGCCCTGCCTTGTTTGCAGAAGACCCGGCAGGTTCGCCTGTCAGTCCTTTTTTTTGATGCCGGCCTTGTTCATCTTGTACCGGAGTACACGCTCGCTGATTCCCAGGGCATCGGCGGCCCTGGTCTGTACCCAGTTGTGCTCTTCCAGAGCAGCAAGCAGCATCTCTTTTTCCACCTCGGCCAACCGGTCACTCAGGTGGCCTCCCCTGCTTCGGCTCTCACGAATTTCAGCAGGCAGATCTGCAACTCTGATTCTGTTGCCGCGAACCAGCGTCACCAGCCGCTGGATCAGATGTTCAAGCTCCCGGACATTTCCTGGAAACCGGTATTTTACCAGCTGGGCCATGGCCTGGTTATCAAAACTGATGGGCTTGGCAGCATATTTCTGCAGGAAAAAATCAATCAGCTCCACGATGTCATCCCTGCGTTCCCTGAGCGGCGGTACGGTCAGCTCAAGTACATTGAGACGAAAATAGAGATCTTCACGAAAGGAACCGTCTGCAACCATCTGCTTCAAATCCTTGTTGGTGGCTGTCAAGACCCTGGCATCAACTGTGATATCCGTTTCGCTGCCGACCCGGGTCACCCTTTTTTCCTGCAGGGTACGTAACAGTTTTGCCTGCAGCTGCAACGGCAGTTCCCCGACTTCGTCAAGAAAAAGTGTGCCGCCTGAGGCCAGTTCAAACCGTCCCCGGCGCCTGGAAGAGGCCCCGGTAAAGGCTCCCTTTTCATGACCAAACAGTTCCGATTCAAACAGGTTCTCGGGAATAGCTGCACAGTTGACTTCTACAAACGGTCCCTCTTTTCTTGGTCCCATCAGGTGAATCAGTCTGGCCACCAGCTCTTTACCGGTGCCTGTTTCACCTCGAATAAGGGCTGACCACTCTGTGGGCGCAACCCGGTACACCAGGGACAGCAGCTCCTGCATTGGCCTGCTTGAGCCGATAAATGAGATGGGCAGCTCTTCCTGTTTAAGCGTTTCCGTTATAACTGCAGATTCTTCCTGCACCTCAAAGCTCTGTTCAATTCTGCGTATTTTCTCAAGAAGCTCTGCCAGATCAACAGGTTTCTCCATGAAATCATCCGCGCCGAGCTGCATCACCTTCACCGCTGTCGTCACATTGCCATAGGCGGTGATCATGATGGCCCGCACCAGTGGCGATGCAGCCCGCATCTTTTCCAGAACCTCATCTCCGTTCATGTCCTCCATGCGATGGTCAATGAGCACCAGCTGCACCGGTGCCGACTCAAAGATATGCAGGGCTTCATTGCCGCCCGAGGCGGTCAGCACCCTGTATCCCTGTTTCTCAAGAAAGCCCTGCAGCATCTCACGCTGCGTTTTGTCATCATCGACAATCAGTATAAGCATAGGAAGCATAGGAAAATAATAGTGGATACGAAGTTAGCGCTCCATCGGCAGTGTAACGGAAAAACTGATTGTCCTGTCACCAGAATCAACATGCCGGTCAAGCTGTCCGTTATGGGCCTGGACAATCTTTTCACTAATCACAAGACCAAGCCCTGTCCCTTTACTCTTGGTTGTAAAATAGGGTTCAAAAAGGAGTTTACTTTCCTCGCGGCTTAACGAAAAGCCTCCATTTATGATCTCAACGCAGCAGGAATTCTCCTGACTCCGGATTGATACCTTGACAAAACCACCATCGGGCTGGGCCTCAATACTGTTTTTCAGAAGATTATCGAAAAGTTGCCCTAACAGAACATGATCTCCTGCAACAACGATATTGTGCTCACGATTGAATTCCAGGTCAATGTGGAGTTGTTTGCACTGGGCCCGGTACAGTGTCAGCAGTTGTGAGAGAAGATCGGTCAGGTCTACGGGCTGGCTGGTCATATCAACTGTATGGATAGACTGTTTGAGCCTGGTGATAATGGTGTCCGCCCTGTCCACAGCATTTCGCATGGAGACCAGCAGCCCTTGCTGTTCCCTGTCCAGGTCCCCTGCCTCCATCTGAAGACGCTGCAATCCCATGCCGATGGCATTGAGAGGATTACGCAGTTCGTGGGTGATTGTTGCTGCCGCCCGACCCAGTGCCGCATCTTCATGCTGGCGTGCCATTTTTCTCTCAAATTCACGGGCCTGCTGCAGACGCTGCTGCTGGACCCGATATAACCACCATGTGGAAAAGAGTCCAAAAAGAACCAGCAAACCGATAAAGATGATAAACTCATTTTCTATCTGCTCAAGCCGCCTGGAGAGACGGTCTGTTTTCAGAGCAACAACGAGCTGCCTGTCTCCAATGGAGACAATGGTTTCCATACTATCCCCAGCAGCTCTCCGATCCGGAGTACGGGCAACTTGGCTGGAAGTAGAGGGTTCAAAACGGATATAGGCAACCTCCGGTACCTCATTGAACATGGCCAGAAGACGCTCAACTGATATGTTGTCCAGGATTTCATCTATTTTTTCAGCAGACAGGCCAACCAGCACACAGTGTTGAAAAGCTGCTGATCTGTCAGTGACAGGAAAATAGGTGAAGAGGTAAAGCTGTTCTTCAGGGAGATGCTGCAGTTCACCTTCTCCCCGGCATCCTCTGCCTGACAGCCAGTCTGCCGGACCGCTGACTGTACTTCCGGAATCAGCGTGCACGATGCGAACCCCGGCAAGTCCGGATTCCTGTGCAAACGCTGTCAATTCAACACTGGAAAAGGGTTCAATGGAGTCAAGATAATGGATAAAGCGGGCACTGTTTTCAAGTGATGAGGCAACTATATCCTCAAGGCCGCTTTTTGAGAGCATGGCATTGCGGATATTAAGTTCAACAACTGCTGCCAGCATCTTGGAATGAGTCCTGGTCCTTTTCTGAAACTCGAGAAAGGTATGATGCGTCTGACGAAAAAAATAGCCGATGACAAGAACAATAATGACAGCAAAAACAAGCAGGTTTATCCGCCAGCTCGGATACAGCTTCAATTTCCTTCACCGCGATCACTGTTTCCCTGCTGCAGGTCATGATCTTTCCCTGAGAGATATCCGTGACCAGGTCCATGTACTCCGGCATTCCTCCTCCCTGTATCATCGCTGTTACGATGGCGCATTTTATGTTTCCTGCCCTGCAAAAGGCGGAAACGAACTCCTGTGGGATCGGAACATCCCCCGCCCCTGCACCCCCTGATATCCGTTGCAAAAAAAAGGTGATCTCCATGTTTGCCTCTTCTTCCCCAGAGCCGTATCTTTTCTCCGACAACCACGCAACGGGGGAGGAAAACCGTTTCATCTCCCATGGGCAGGTTATTGTCTTCTGCAATCCGCACCTGGACCGGTTCATGCGATAAATCAGTTTCAGAAACCCTTCCAGTTGACAGAGGTGCGATGGTAATCTCCATCTTTTCCGGATCCACTGCCAGGACTTTTCCCATGAAAAAATCCTGGCACAGGGCTGTCCCAGCCCCGAGAACAGGAAACAACAACAGGATACACATGAGGATGCGGCGGGTTGCATGAGCCATATCAGTCAGCCTGTTTTTCACTAACCACAGCGTGGATATCTTCAAAGATTGCCATGGGTTCCTTGTCGTTTGCCGTGGCTATTTCCTTGATGGTCATTGCAGCCTCAGCCTTGACACCTCTTTTTACAAGACCTCGCTGGATAACGGGAAACATGAGGTTGAACTCACTGCATACTTCGGCAAGTGTTTTTTTACCAAATCCGGGCATGGGTGCATCGGGAAAAACGGTCGTGGAAACACCTGTCTTCTCAGCGGCTGCAGATTCGATGATCCGGTAAACTTCCTGGGGTGTCAACTGATTGGCCGTGGCAATAGCTGCAAGCGTATCTTTACTGTCCTTGAACTGTATATCCGCCTTCTTGAGGAGTTCCATGGCCTTATCCAGATCCAACCCCTGCTTTTTGGCAAACATCTTTAGGGATGAGAGCTCAGCATGGCCGTAAGGTGGCTCGCCGTATTTTTCAGCGGCCGCATCTTTAATGGACTCACTTAAATTGATCACACTGCTCATGGGAGGAACCTCCCACAAGGTTCCAAGCCCGACAACAAGGCTCAGCAGCAGGGCAATAGTAAACGAGGGAGTGAACACCTTCAACTCCCTGGCCCGGTTTTTCATGTAGGCGGTTATTGGAGCCCAATTATAGTATATATGTAACAATCCGGCCAGCAGGAACAGAAAACCAAGGTTGATATGGAGATTGCCCCACTGGGTTTTGGTCAGCCCCCAGAGATGCCAGTCAGCCCAGTAGGCGACCCGACCCTGAGGAACAATGTAGAGAATGATCGAAGTCAATACTAACAAAATAAAAGAAACCAACATGGTCATGGATGTGATTTTTCTGATATTCACAATACTGCTCCTTTGCTGTGATGGATTGTCTTAATAAAATGCTTTTAACGCTTCCGGCATGAATAACCGCCATTCCAGAGCTGAATTTCAGCAAGATGTAACCTGGTGTTATAACTTGTCATTACTGGATATCTAAATATGGTCCGACAACAATCCTGCTCAACAATCTCAATGCTGTCGACAAAAATGACGAATGCTGACAGTTATAGACAAAAAGAAATAAATGTCGAGCCCAAGGCACGCTTTTTCCCAAAAAAACGAATACTGATCAGGATAAGAGGATGAAGTACTCCTTTTCCAGGTTATCTGAACAAATTTTGAGATATCGACCAATTGTTGAAGCTCGACGCCCATGCCCCGTCCTTTGCCCTCCCCTGGCCATTTCCGCTTACCTGGACACCAGTTGCATTAAGGGTGCCTTGAAAAATTAGAATTTTCGTTCGAGATCAAGGAACAGGAAAATAAAAAAGCGCAGCATATTAGTCATATGTGAGCATTTTTTATTTTTCTGTGACACAGAGATCGGGCGAAAAGACAATTTTTCAAGGTAGCCTTAACTCTTCCACGTTCCTTGGAAGATACGATATATCTTCAACCCGGGCAGCTGTCAGATACTGTGCTTCATATGTTGTCCCGTTGATTGCAAGCTGGGGGACAAAGGCTCGCAGGTGATTACGAGATCCCTTTGTATTCTATCTCACGATCAATCCTCCTCTATCAGATTTATTCTGTGCAGGTAAAAAGACCAACAGTGATCTGCAGCCAGAATGTATGTATACATGCTGATTTACCAATAAGCGTGCCAGATACTGAAATCATATATTTTGAATACAAATCAGCAAGTTATACAAATTATCCAAATGTGACATGACGCACCATTGTCGACATTCTGTGTTTTCTTCGACAAGATTGTCGAGGACATGGACTGAAAAAAACAACCCGGATAGACAAATGAAAAAAGTTGATCTCGGAGAACGGTCTCTTTGTGCAGCCGTTTATTTATTTGGCAGGCATGGTTTTACAGGAACCGGCTTTCGTGAACCGGCTGCCCGGGCAGCTGCTTGATCTCTATGAGCAGGAACTGGAATTTGAAGATGTTTACCTGGCTGGCGGCCTTGGCAACTGGCTGCTCAAGGGAAAGGCGGCCTGGTTTGACGGGTTGGAGTATGGGAACCTTCCGGGCCGGAATCTATCGCGCCTGGATATCATGGGTGGTATCGAATACATGGGGTTTTCTGAAACGGTTCTGTCGCTGGAAATCGTCAACCGTCACCTTGTTGATTTTGATGAACAACTGACCTTTGTCCCGGACGTGGCCTGGGAAGACTCAATCCAGACCGTGCTCAAACTTGTCCGTGATTTTGCAAATGATACCTTCCAGCTCAAAATCCTTTTATCAATCTTTGGCGGGCATGGTGAAGACGGCATGTTTAAGCGATTTCAGCTTGATTATGACTTCACAGATGCAGTGATTCTGAACGGCGGCATTATCTTTTGCCAGTCCGGCGACCAGAGTCCTTTCAGAAAGATTGAAGGCCACCTTGCAAAATTGCTGTTTTGCCCGATTTCTGTGTCACAGCGAAAAATAAAATGCTCACATATGCCTAATATGCTGCGCTTTTATTTTCCTCTGTTCCTTGAACTCGAAAAAACATCTAATTTTTCAAGGTGCCCTGAAGAGAATGATCGGGCTTTTTTTGAAATCAGTTATGATTTTTTGCTGCTCCGGATTATTTCCAAACCTGGTATCCTGACCTGCCACTGATCCGGTTTCATGCCTGCTGTTGCGGGCTCTGCTGCAAGTCCAATCACCCTCTGGATGACAGAGGACTCCAGAATGTTTCCCCGGCAACGAATTCAGCGTGAGAAATTTGTCATTTCGGTTCGTTTCGTGATAAATTAGTTTGTAGACGACTGCAGACGGGTTCAGCGATACAGACCCTCTGGTTAATAAAGGAACACTCTTCATTTTACCAAGTTATCAACAATAACAACCAAATGACATTCTTTCAGAATACTTCAAGGAGGGTTTTTATTGAACAGGTCCGACTGCTCTATCTCAATTCAATGATACCGATCCTGGTTTCCATTGTGGTCAGTGCCGCGCTCTGCTGGTCGCAACGGACCATCGTCAGCACTACGGTTCTCATTACCTGGTTCTCTGTATTCTTCACCATTTCTGTTTTCAGGATATCCCTGCTGTTTCTTTTTAAAAAACAAAGCGCAGAATATGACAACATGAAGCGCTGGCACACCCGCTTCCTGATAGGTACGTATGCTGCGGCCGTTTTATGGGGATCGGCGTCCTTTCTCCTGTTTCCCGACAGTCAACCCAACCAGATGGTGCTTTTCCTGATCATAATCGGCATGGCCGGAGGCGCCATTTCCTCACTGTGCCCCAGTCTTCCTGCAGTATCAGGTTTTTTGTCCCTGATGCTTATCCCCTTGATGATAAAAACCATGTTGTTGGGAACTGAAAACTCCATGTTCCTCGGTCTGCTGGTTCTGCTTTTCTGGGTGGTCACCATCAACGGAGCCTTTAAAATCAATACTTCCATTCGCGACAATATCCTGTTGCGTCTGCAGAGCAGTGAAAGGGAAAAAATTTTCAAGACGAATGAAGAACGTTATCGTCATATTTTCAGCAACGCACCCCTTGGCATATTTCAGTATGATCAGAACAGCGTCATCGTAGACTGCAATGATGCTTTTGTCAGTATAATCGGTTCATCAAGGGAGATGCTTGTCGGCATGGATATGCTTGCACAATTAAAAGAGCGGGGAATGTTGAATGCCATCAAAGATTCGCTCACGACCGGTGATGGATATTTTGAAGGCGATTACAGCTCTGTCACCAGCAAAAAAACTACTCCTGTCAGAGTCTTTCTCAAAGCAGTCCAAGCTCCGGATGAAACCATTATTGGTGGAGTCGGCATAGTTGAAGATTTAACCGAAAAGAAGCTTTCAGAACAGCAGATACAATACCATACCACTTACGATTCCCTGACAGGACTGCCAAACCGTCGACTGTTGCTCGACCAGCTCAGCAATGAAGTTTCACGTGCCAACAGACATGGTTATTACGGGGCCTTATTATTTATTGATCTGGATAATTTTAAGACGGTTAATGATTCATTAGGTCATTTTGCAGGTGATGAACTGTTGAAAATTGTTGCAAAGCGCATCAGCGAAAATATCAGGCTGGAAGACAGCGCGGCAAGGATGGGCGGAGATGAGTTTACCATCATTCTCACTGAGCTGGACAGGATTATTGAAAATGCAGCTGACAAGGCGAGAGAGTTTGCAGAGGAAATCAGCTGCTGCATTTCCTGCCCATGCAAAATCGAAGGCCAGGAAATGTCTATTACCCCCAGTATCGGAGTGTCTCTTTTTCCAAAACCCGGTGTCCGGAGTGATGATATTCTTAAACAGGCTGACACGGCTATGTATAAAGCCAAGGCTGCCGGACGCAATGAAATTCGTTTTTTCCTGCCCTCCATGCAGGATGCTGCTGATGAACGGCTTCGCCTCTACATGGACATCCGAAAGGCCCTGGACAAGGATGAACTCATAATTTATTTTCAGCCACAGGTAGACATCTCCGGAAAAATTGTCGGCTCCGAAGCACTGTTGCGCTGGAATCATCCTGAAAGAGGATTGATCCCACCCGATGATTTTCTGCCATTGGCTGAGGACACGGGAATCATGTGGGATATCGGTCGATGGGTGTTACAATCTGTCTGTGAGCAGATTAAAATATGGGCAGCTGCAGGACAAATTGGAGATATGCATGTTGTTTCCGTCAATATCAGCAGTAAAGAATTTGGAGCACCGAATTTTGTTGACACGGTAATCAACATTCTACAGAAAACCGGAGCCAAACCTGAGCACCTGGGTATCGAGTTAACTGAAAGCAGTCTCATCCCCACAAGCAGAGATTTTATCAATAAAATAATGACATTGCAACAGATGGGGATCAAATTTTCCGTGGATGATTTCGGCACCGGTTACTCATCCCTGAGTTACTTAAAGAGTCTGCCGCTCAATACGCTCAAAATTGACCGTTCGTTTGTCAATGACATCAAGGATGCCGGTCATGATATTGTACTGGTTGACACCATAATCATGATGGCCCGCAATCTGGGTCTGGAGGTTATTGCCGAGGGCGTGGAAACTGAACAGGAACTGCTCTACCTCAACACGAGAGGTTGTACGGTTTACCAGGGATATTATTTCAGTAAGCCTGTCACTGCTGAAGCCTTTACCGGCATGCTCCGGGAGGGAAACAAACAGTAAACTCACCAACATATGACTTCTCTGAATCTGCCGAAACTCATCATCTGAAGACTACCTTTAAATATCTTTACTTTACCGTATCCTTCCGCAAAAAATGCTTATGCTGTTAAATTGGCCTCATCAGTTCAGCCTGCCTGGAGAGGAACCAATTTATTAAGATCCAAAGTGATCTGTCAGATGCCCTGTATAATGACAATATTCCGGGAGTACGGTAAAAAAATACTACATTGTGTCATACGATGATTCTTCATTAATTCAAAATAGTTAATCGTTTAGTCACTTGTTTTTCCGATAAAAAACAAGCATATTTCCTTGCTTTTTCTCCTCTTTTTGTGATTTCATTTATGTAAGCAGGTACGTATCAGCATTGTTAACCTTAAAGGCATCTCGAAGCAATGAAGGAGGAGAGCATGGGAAAAAAATGGAGTATTCGAGCTAAGTTTATCCTTGTATTTTTAGTGACTCTGCTACTGCTGGCAGGGTCCTTTGTGGGAAGCCTTACTTCTTTGCGCATCCAGGTGTCTCGAAATGAAGCGGCTGCCGTGGCCGACCAGGTCATATCGTTTCGAACCTGGGTTGCCAGGGCCGGCATGGTCTGGGTTAACAAGCTTTCCCCCGATTTTCCTGACTTTCTCGCCAAACGTGACGATGGTTCAGGAAGAGAATACTATGGGAAGAATCCTGCTCTGGCCACAAGAGAACTTTCTCTGATTGCGAACAAGTCTGCGAGCCGTGCCACGTTCAGGGTAACCAGTGATGAATACCGCCAGGCGGATAACGCACCGGATGATTTTGAAAGCAGAAGCATCAAGGCCTTTAAACAGAACAAGGATCTTAAATTCATGGAAGAATTTGAGGGGCAGAATTATAGGTACGCCCGCCCGATCCTTGTAAAAAAAGGGTGTTTGAAATGTCATGGTGATCCAAAGGATGCTCCAAAGGAGGTCATTGAAAAATATGGTGACCAGAAAGCCTTTGGTTACAAGGTTGGTCAGGTCCGTGGTATTGTCAGTGTCAAACTGCCCGCCTTAGGGTTTCAGGAAGTGCTCCAGTCATTAATCAATCCGTTTTCCATTGGATTCGTTATACTCGCCTTTATCCTCAATGTCTTTTTCATCTATCGTTTTGTTATCCGAAGGTTGGTCAGTCTGACCAGTGATGCGGAGGCAATTGCAGCAGGCAAACTTGAAATCGAGCTTGAATACACTACTCCATCTAAATCTAATGATGAGCTGGATCACCTCTACCATGCAGTAAACCTGCTTAGAAGAAGTATGGTCATTACCTTTAAAAAACTAAAAGGGCAGAAATAGAAAAATAAAAAAGCGGGC
>CAZKBZ010000024.1:21844-34074 GCA_964551175.1 uncultured Desulfobulbus sp. | reverse complement strand
TATTGTCTGTAGGATGAATTGAAGGTTTATGAAAAATGTATTGATTTTGTATTATTCGCAAAGCGGTCAACTGAAAAACGTCCTGAACAATATTGTCTTGCCGTTGGAACAGTGCGATGAAGTGCAATGCGATTTTCGAGAAATCACACCGGTTATCCCATATCCGTACCCATGGACTTTTTACGCATTTTTTAATGTTTTTCCCGAATCTGTGCATCTTGACGGCTGCGAGGTGAAACCGATTAAGGTGAGAGAGGAGTACGACTTGATCATATTGGGCTACACCCCATGGTTTCTTTCGCCTTCCATTCCAGTGACCGGATTTTTAAAAAGCAGGCAGGCCAAACACCTTTTCAAAAACAAACCGGTGGTAACGGTGATTGCCTGTCGCGATATGTGGTTGATTGCCCAAGAAAAAATGAAATCTCTTCTGGACGATCTTGGCGCACGTCTGCTGGACAATGTGGTCTTGACGGATCAGGGCAAATCGCTTTACACTTTTGTCACCACGCCTCGATGGATGCTGACCGGGGAAAAGAATAGTTTCTGGTTTTTTCCTAAGGCAGGTGTTTCCGAGCAGGACATTAACGCATCCTCACGTTTTGGTAAACGCCTGTGTTCCGCTTTGAGTAAAGACGAAGAGCAGAGTGATGCTCCGATGCTGCGCAATCTTGGTGCGGTTAACGTCAAGGGTAAACTGATCGCAAGCGAACGTATCGCCCACCGTAGTTTTTTGATTTGGAGTACATTGATAAAAAAAGCCGGTAGACCGAATTCCCGAGGACGCAATGTTGTTATTACAATTTATGCTTTTTTTCTCCTGGCACTGGTATTAACTGTTGTGCCATTAAATATGCTGATCCGTAAAATCATGTTCCCATTCAAGAAAAAAGCCATTAACGAAGCCGTTGCTTATTATGAACAGCCTTCAGGCAGATAATAAATAGAAGAATGACTCAGCAAGTTTACATAACTCATATAGCATCATTTTTGCCAAATGATCCCGTTTCCAATGATGCAATGGAATCGGTTCTCGGACAGATTGACAAGAGGCCGTCACGAGCACGGAAACTGATTCTTCGCAGTAATCGGATTAAAACCAGGTACTATGCAATTGACCCGGTAACAGGTAATGCAACCCATACCAATGCGCAACTGACAGCCGAAGCAGTACGTAAACTCGGCGACCAGGGATGCAATATCAATGATATTGAAGTTCTGGCCTGTGGTACTACCCTTCCCGACCAGTTGATGCCGAACCATGCCCTGATGGTACACGGTGAGCTAGCTATCCCTCCCTGCGAAGTAATTGCGACGGCTGGCATTTGCCTTTCCGGAACAATATCCATAAAGTACGGATACTTATCGATACGTTCAGGATTGAGCAATAATGTGGTGGCAACCGGTTCGGAAAACGTTTCTTCAATAATGCGCATCCATAATTTTACCTATGAACAAACGTCACATGTCGAGCAGTCTGCAAAGCCCATAGAGATCGCTTTTGAAAAGGATTTTCTACGCTGGATGCTGAGCGATGGGGCAGGTGCGGTGTGGATGAGCGACAGGCCGAACAGTGATGGCAACTCCCTGCAAATTGATTGGATTTTTCAGAAATCATACGCAGGAGAACTTGATACCTGCATGTACGCCGGAGCCCAAAAGAGAGAAAACGGTTCTTTGCAGGGATGGCGTGACTATTTGCCGCCGGAATGGCTAGAGATGTCCATTTTTTCGATCAAACAGGACATCAAACTGCTAAATGAGAAAATCGTAGAGTATACGGTGACCAAGCCGCTCCATGAACTTGTAGAACAACGTAAAGTTGATGCGAAAAAAATTGACTGGTTTTTGCCGCACTACTCTTCTGAGTACTTCCGCGACAAAGTATACATCGGAATGCAAGCAGCAGGATGCGATATCTCCCGAAAAAAATGGTTTACCAATCTGAGTTTAAAAGGAAATACCGGTTCAGCGTCCATCTTTATCATCCTTGAAGAGCTCTTTAACTCGGGGCGCCTGAAAAAGGGACAGACCTTGCTCTGTTTCATTCCTGAAAGCGGTCGTTTCTCTACGGCATTTATGCATTTGACGGTGGTGTAATTGAAAAAAAGCAAGGTACCCCAGCACAATGTTTCCACCTATGCCCACAACAAAAAAGCGATCTATGCAATTGATGAAAAAGGTGAGTACACTATTGTCCCCTCATCAGGCTGGAAAGTTGAAGAAGAGGCTACAAAGCAGGCTCTGGTGGAATTCGAACGTCTTGCAAACCTTGCCTACGAGCAAGTGGCTTCAGGAAAATTTTCTCCTCTCTATTTTCATATGTACGACTGCCGGATGGACCTGCAGAGCCTGGCCCAGGCGACTGGACTATTCAAATGGCGGATCAGGCGCCATTTCAAGCCGACAATCTTTAATAAGCTTTCTAAAAAGATGCTTGAGAGGTACGGGGATACACTTGGCATCAGCGTAGAACGACTCTGCACGCTGCCGAAAAGAGGAGAGCGCAATGCCTGAACAGCGTTTTAAACATGACCACGCAGCACACTGCGAAAGCGGGGTGATGTCGCTTATGATGCAGCATCATGGATTACAGCTCTCCGAAGCCATGGTTTTCGGCCTGTCAGGTGCGCTGATGTTTGCTTACATTCCGTTTGTAAAGCTCGGAGGTATGCCGCTGATAGCCTATCGCAGTATGCCGAAGGCCATTATTAAGGGATTGCAGAAAAATCTCGGCATCAAGATGAAGATGCAGACCTTTTCCCATCCTGCAAAAGGTACCAACGCCCTTGATACCCTGCTGGCACAAGGAAAAATCGTCGGAGCGCAGACTTCGGTCTTCTGGCTGCCCTACTTTCCCGAAGAGATGCGCTTCCACTTTAATGCCCACAACCTGATCGTCTACGGAAAGGAAGCTGACAACTATCTGATCAGCGACCCGGTTTTTGAGACCCCGGTGCTCTGTGAAACTAAAGATCTGCAAAAGGCACGTTTCGTCAAAGGAGTGATGGCGCCCAAGGGGCTGCTTTACTATCCGGTTCAGGTGCCGGAAACAATAGATTATGCCGTTGTTATTCCAAAAGTGATTAAAAAAAATGCAAAGGCGATGCTGAAGACCCCGGTGCCGATTGCCGGCATCCGCGCCATCCGTGCTCTGGTAAAAGCCATTGGCAAACTGGAAAAGAAAGACCGCCGGTATGCCAAGCTCTTTCTAGGCCACATTGTCCGGATGCAGGAAGAAATCGGTACCGGTGGCGCAGGCTTTCGCTTTATCTACGCATCGTTTTTACAGGAAGCGGGCAAGCTGCTTGAAAGTCCATCTCTGGCTGAGACCTCTGAAATGATGACCCTTGTCGGAGATCAGTGGCGGGAATTTGCTCTGATGCTTGCAAAAGCGATCCGCAGCAAAAAAAGCCAAACTATCGACTTTGCCGCTTTGCAAACAAAGCTTGAAAGCGTGGCCGATGCTGAAGCTGTTGTTTACAAGAAATTGCTGGAGGGCAACCTGCTCTAACGCATGATCACCATTAAAAACCTTGTAAAGCGTTACAATGATCATACCGCCCTGGATCACATCGATTTGAGCGTCGGCAAGGGCGTTATTTTAGGTCTGCTGGGACCCAATGGTGCCGGAAAAACTACACTGGTTTCGATTCTCAACGGCTTGACCGATTTTCAAGAGGGTGAGATCGAAATCTTCGGGCTGCCGCTCAGAAAAAATATAAAAGCAATTCGCAAGCGCTGCTCGTTTATCCCCCAGTCACTGGCCCTTTATGAAAACCTGACTGTTATTGAAAACCTGCATTTTTTTGCAGGAATTCAAAAAATTAGTGGAAATACCCTGCACCATAATATTGATTATGCAATTTCCACCAACCGGCTCCAGCCCACGCTTGATCAAAAGGCCGCTACCCTTTCCGGAGGTCAGAAGCGTCGACTCAACATTGCAATCGGACTGCTGAACAACCCCGAAGTTCTCTATTTTGATGAACCCACTGCAGGGATCGATCCTGAATTGCGCAACGACATCCTTGAAACGGTTCGTTCGTTTAAAGAAGATGGTAAGACCGTTATTTACACATCGCACTACATGCCGGAAATCGAAAAAATATGCGATGAAGTCGCCATCATCGACCATGGCCGGATCATTCGTCGAGGATTGCTCGAGACGATGCTGCAGGAGAAAAAGGATGATTCAGTTGTTATCGAACTGCTGCACTCAAGCACGGAACAGCTGATCAAACTCTCTGAAAGACAAAAGAATGTAGAGGTCATTGATTCCACAACATTGATGATGCATGGCAAGAATGCTACGAAAATAGCTAATATTCTCATAGCATTGGAAGCAGAAGAGATCGCTATAAAACAGATCCGCTACGGGACCACGAACCTTGAATCCCTCTTTATTCGCTTGACTTCGCAAAGGATTCACGATGTTTAAGGCGATGCTGATCAAAGAGTTCATTCTTGTGCTGCGTGACAGGCATGCCCTTGCCGCACTTTTCATTATGCCTTCGATTTTTATCCTGATTATGTCCATGGCCCTCAAAGATACCCTCAGCAGTGACCGGGCTCTGCTGCACTGTGCAATAGTCGATCAGGACAACAGCACGCAAAGTACAAAGCTCAGCAGTTTTTTGCTCGAAAGCGGGTTCTTGGAAGAACATGACCTGACGTTTACCAATGCGCTTCAGCAACAAAAAGCCTTAAATGAAACACTGCAATTTGTCTTGTCTATTCCCAAAGGATTCTCCCGGAATCTTGCCAGCGAACAGGCGGGCACACCATTGTTGCAACTCGATGTTGCAGGCGATGTGAAACAGGAAGTGTTGACTATTTTTCAGGCAAAGCTGGCAGCCGACATCATGCGCCTGCGCATTGATACATTGCAGGAAAAACTCACCCCCCTTTTGCCTGATGTGGCACAACGTCTTGCTGCGATGAACTTTTCCGCTGAAGAGATGGTAAGTATTCGCTTTAATGGCATGGCAGCCAATAAAAAGCCGACCTCCACCCAGCAAAGCGTGCCCTCATGGATCGTTTTCGGGATGTTCTTTGTGATCATTCCAATGTCGACGATATTTATCAATGAGCGTAAGCAGAACACCTTGATGCGTATGAGCGCAATGAACATATCAATTCCCTCGCTCTTTGCCGGTAAAATTGCGCCCTATATCGTCATCAACCAGATCCAGGTCTGGCTGATGATTGGAGTGGGAATTTTTCTGGTGCCGCTTTTTGGCGGGGATGCATTAACCCTTGGCGATTCCGTTGTCGGCCTGGTTATGGTTTCTCTGGGCTTAAGCCTGGCAGCCATAGGGACGTCGATACTCATTGCCGTACTCACCGATACAGTGGAACAGGCGACCACGATCGGCGGGATCATCAATATTTTACTGGGTGCGATTGGCGGCATCATGGTGCCGAAATTCTATATGCCCCAGTCCATGCAGAAACTTGCCGATATATCCCCCATGTCATGGGGACTTGAAGGATTCCTTGATATCTTCCTGCGCGGCCTGGGAGCTAAAGCGGTCATCGCGGAATCTCTGGCACTTTCAGCATTCGGTACTGTCTTACTGCTTTTAGCCGGAATGATACTCAGATCTAACATGAGAAAAGGAGTATGAAAGGTTCCCTGGACAAAACATTGAAACTGCGCCTGAAAACAATGATCATTGAAGAGTGTGAAAAAGAGGATATCACGCCTGCCGAGGTGGCTGATGATGTGTATCTTTTCTCCGATGCAAGCAGGCTTGAGCTCGACTCACTGGATGCACTGCAGATTTTGGTAGGGCTGCAAAACCAGTTCGGGGTACGCCTGCCCGACAGCAAGGCATTTCGCCGTCATGTCACAACGATCAACGAACTGGCAGACTTTATACAGCCGGAGTAGGAAGGAATGATCACGATAGTTGAGGGGGAAATACTGTCTGCCTTAGGGCAGGGCTCGCAAAAAATCGATACCCTGCGCACGGGTAGACCGAGAGTCGGAACCGTAGAGGTCACGGCCTTCAACGAGCAGCTGACCTACCCTTACTACCGCATCGACGAAACCCCCCGCCTCGCCCATCCATCTACTGTTGATACGTATCTTGACCGTGCCGTAAACGGCTTGTTGAAAAAACTTACGCTCAAACCGTCTGATCTCAGCAATATCGGACTCTTTCTTGGTTCATCATCCATAGATTACTCACTGGTATGGCCAATCGAGCAGAATATCGACAATGCCAATGCCGCAACATGCAAACGTGAGCGTGTCGGGGGCGGCAATTATCTTGACAACCTGATGCAGCGATTTGCTTTTGCAGGGCCCGCTTTTACTTATAACACTGCCTGCACTTCCAGTGCCAATGGCTTACTGGATGCAGCTTCCATGCTGGAAGGCGGTATTATTGATCATGCCCTGGTGCTGGGGCTGGAACTCTATTCACCGACAACTCTTGAAGGATTCAGCCTGATGCAACTGCTCTCCCCTGAGGCAGCCCGCCCCTTTGATCAAAACCGCAATGGTATGGTGCTGGGAGAAGCCGTCAGTGCAGTACTGCTCAGTCGGGACGATATCATACCGTCGCCCTGGCACTACCTTGGGGGAAAAAGCAACTGCGAAATCTACAGTGTTACCGGGGCCGACCCGGGCGGTGAAGGGATCGCACAGGTGCTGCGTGCTGCCCTTGAAGATGCCGGTACGACACAAGATACAATTACCGCCGTCAAAGCCCACGGAACAGCCAGTGAGCTGATGGACCTGGCAGAGATGCGCGCAATGGAACAACTCTTTGAACCGATCCCGCCCTACTTCTCCTTAAAAGCGTATCTTGGGCATACCCTTGGCGGCTGCGGTGTTGCAGAGCTGGTGTTGACGTTGGAGTCCATTAATGCCGGATTTATCCCGCCGGCTGTCTATTTAAAAACCCTGGACACTGGGTTCAGTAAAGCACCGGTTCAGGAAGTATTGCCTGTGAAGTCGGGACGATTCATGCTGAATTATTTCGGTTTCGGCGGCAACAACACCTCGTTTGTCATTGAAAAGACAGCAGCATGATCTATATTCACGCCATCGGAATCCATAATACGCTGCCAAAGAGTGAACCGCCGGATCTAACAGGAAAGCTCAAGGCTCTCAGCGGAAAGGTTTACCGCAGGACCGATCACTTTATTCAACTGGCGATCATTGGTGCGTATAAAGCTGTCAACGACTGTGAACTTCCGAACCAGACAGCGATTTACATAACTTCAGGCCAAGGGAACATCTCGGTCTTTCATCGGATATGCGAGCAGAGTCGTCTTCGCAAACTGTTGCCCAAACCGGTTGATTTCATCAACCTGCAGAACAATACCGCAGGGTTTTATGTGGCCGCCCACCTTGGACTCAACGGTAAAAACTTATTTCTGGCCCATCACCATTTTCCGGTGCAAATGGCGATGCTGGCCGCACAAAATGATGTGCAACTTGGAAAACAAAAAGCGATTCTCATCGGCGGTGTTGATGAGTGGATCACAAAACAGGATTTAGCCAGAAAACTCCTGGGAGTCGACGAGAAAACAGTCTTGGGCGAGGGAAGCAATTGGATGCTGATCAAAGCTGAGAGCAAAGATGCACTCGGAACATTTGAAATGAAACCGGAATTTCTCGATAAAAGACAGCTACACAGACTGTTAGCCTCCGCAGAAACAGGAACCTGGCTGGCCTTTTCAAAACGTTTTTCTGATGGTGAAGCAACAACAATCATGGACATACATGAGCAATGCAGACGTTACTGTTACGAAAATTCCTGCGGATACTATGAGACCCTGCCGCTGTATGTCCTCAACCACTTCCTTTTACAGAAAAAAGGCAAGTTGATTCACATTGACGTCAGTGAGGGATGCTATATGATCATGAACGCCGACAATAGGCTACCTTAAAATATCCAATTTTTCGCGGTAGACCATACTACATATTATCCCGACTTCTGCTGTTTTGAAATGAAATTTAAACTCATATATCCAAGGTGGCCCAAGCTCAGCCGCCAGACGGAATTTCATCTGCCGCCCCACGGGCCCGTGGTGTTTGCCGCAGCCCTGCCCGACTCTGTTGAAATCGACTTTGTGGATGAAAATCTGCAGGAAATTGACTTTGATGAACAGGTGGACATGGTGGGTATTTCCATGATGCTCACGGTACAGGTCAGGCGGGGCTGGGACATTGCCGATCAATACCGGGCCAGGGGCGTCAAGGTGATCTTTGGCGGCATTTCCACCATGCTCCATGCCGAGGAAACCATGCTCCATGCCGACTCCGTGTTTCTGGGAGAGGCCGAGGGACGAATGGAACAGGTACTGGCGGATTTCCACAGGGGAGAGTTGCAACCGCTTTATAACTATATGGATGACCGGCCCGATATCGAACTTGTCGGACCGGCACGCCGGGATCTCCTGGACCGCAGACTTTACAACTACCGCGGCGTGCAGATGGTTGACCTGGTGCATGCCTCCCGGGGCTGTAAATTCAACTGTTATCCCTGTGCAGTCGCCTACCTGGGTGGACGATCGTTCCGTCCGCGTCCCGTGGAAAAAGCTGTGGCCGAGATGGCCGGGATTGACAACAACCGGATGTTTATTGTGGATAATTCCCTGGCCCAGAACAGCCAGTGGGAAAAAGATCTGTTTAAGGAAATGATCCCGCTCAAAAAAAAATGGTGTTCTCATCCCATTGAAGACAAACCGGAAATCCTTGATCTTGCCGCCCGGGCCGGTGCCTGGTATGTGTACCAGGCGGTATTTGATACTTCAGACTATATCAAAGAGCGAATCAAACGCTACCATGATCACGGTATCGGAGTGGAAGGCACCATCCTGCTTGGCCTGGACAGCCATGATGAAGACTTTATCAAGCAATTAATTGACTTCCTGCTTGAAATTGAACTGGATCTGGCTGAATTCACGGTCCTGACTCCATTCCCCCACACAAAGGCCTTCCGGGAACTTGAAGCACAGAACCGGATACTCACCTATGACTGGAATGAATACTCTGCGGACAAGGTCGTGTATCAGCCAAAACAGATGAGCCCGGACAGGCTGCAGGAACTGCTTGACTATGCCTGGTGCAGTTTTTACCGGGATGAACCCCAGGAGGTAAAGATGTTCAAGCTGTTCCAGCAGGTAGTGGAAAAGGAGATGGCTGACAACACCTTTGTACCCAGGGATCGTACCCTTGCCGGCCAGGCCTTTGGTAAAACAACCGGATAACATGCGTATCAGTCCGAAACACAGTCCACAGCTGCACGACCTCGTGCCCGAAGTTCCCCGCATCCCTGATCACGAGTTTACCACTGCCGGCTGCACCTTTGATGAACTGTACCGGATGGCGGCCTGGCTGCACAAGGCCCTTGCCGAACCGGACAACCACCATGAAGTTGTCTGTCTGGCAACGGAGAATAAAGTGGTTATCTGTGCGGCCCTGCTGGCCGGGCTGTGCGGGAGTTCCACACTGCTGCTGCCCCACGCACTTTCAAACAGGGCACTAACCCGGATGCAGAAGGTCACCGGCTTTACCACTGCCATTTCCGACAGCGGTGACAGCCTGCCTGCAGGTACCAGGGTACTCTGGCCGAAAACAGGCGCTTCGAATAAACTGTGCTTCTCTATTGATCCTGACCAGGAGCTGCTGCGCCTGTTTACCGGCGGCTCCACAGGAGCACCCAAAGTCTGGTCCAAAACCGGCAAAAATCTCTTAACAGAGGCTCATTACCTGGCAGAGCGTTTTGCTATCAATGAGCAGGATCTCATCGTGGCGACCATCTCCCCCTGTCATATCTACGGTCTGCTCTTTTCAGTACTCATTCCCCTGGTCAGCTCCGCCACCGTGCTTGCACAAACGCCCTCTTTTCCCGCTGAAATTGCCGGAGCGGTACAAGACAATAACGGGACCATCCTGGCCGCTGTGCCGGCCCATTACCGTGCACTCAACGAACAGATCACCTCGAGGGGATCACTTCGCCTGGCTGTTTCCTCTGCAGGCATGCTTGATCCGGAGGATAATAAAAGATTCTGCAGCTGTAATAAAACCGCTATTACCGAGATCTACGGCTCCACGGAAACAGGCGGCATTGCCACCCGCAACCGGACGGCAGGTGAAACAAATTTTACCCCCTTTGAAACCGTTGACTGGAAAATCAGCCGGGAACGACTGCTGGTCCGCTCCCCCTACATCTCTCCGCAGGCTCCCAGGGATACGGACGGTTTTTTTATGACCGGTGACCGGGTGAAGGCTGCCCCGGAAAACTCCTTTGCCCTCATGGGGCGGGTGGACGGAATCACCAAGGTGGCCGGGAAACGGGTGGATCTTGAGGAAATCCGGGAGACAATCAGACAGCTGCCGGAGGTGGAAGATTGTTTTGTATTTACCCTCCCTGCTCCTGATGGCCGGGAAAATCAGATCTGTGCCCTGGTGCAGGCTCCTGTGCTGCAGAAAAAAGAACTTCTGACCCGCCTGCAGGCCGGACTTGAATCCTATTGTCTGCCCAGGATTATCCGCAGAACCGACAGGATTCCCATGACCGGTGCAGGCAAATATGATCTGGCAGCGATCCGCCGGATTGTTGACCCATGAACAGCATCATCCGTGCCGCAGCAGACGGCTATGGATGTCTGTCCTCCTGGTCCGACCTTCTGGACCGGATCAACGTCTTCCCGGTGGCGGACAGTGATACCGGCACCAACCTGAGAATCAGCCTGGCCCCGTTGCAGCAGACCGGTATCGAACAGGAAGATCTGCCGGATCTGCTGGCCCGTTCCGCCACCGGCAATTCCGGTAACATTGCTGCAGCCTTTCTGCAGGATTTTCTACAGGCAAAAGACAACAGCCAGTTGCCTAATGCAGCTCTTTGCGGCAGAGACAGAGCCCGGAAGGCAGTGCTGGATCCCAGGCACGGCACCATGCTGGATGTATTTGACACCCTTGCCCGAACACTGGCCGATCAGTCATTCCCGGATGCAGCCGGATTTCTTCCCCTCTGCAACCAGCTGCAGGCTACGGTCCTTGCCGGCTGCGAACTGCTGCCTGAGCTGAAAAATGGAGGGGTCGTGGATTCCGGCGCCCTGGGCATGTTTATTTTCCTGGAAGGATTTTTTAAAAGAATTACCGCCTTTTCAGGAAAAACACCATCTGTTAGCAGACGATTTCACAACAGACTCAGCCTTGCCCGGACATGGTCCCCTGACCCCTGTTCCAGTCACTGCATTGATGCACTGATCGATACGACCGGTGATTATTCTGCCGGGACAATCCGGAAACTTGCAGCTCTTGGTGACAGCGTTGTGATCAGCAGTGATAACAGCAGGCTGAAAGTCCATCTCCACAGCCCTGATCCTGACCGGGTACGGGAGCACCTGACATCCATGGGAAAACTTATCCGCTGGAATGATGAGGATATGGAAATGGAGGCAAAGCCGGCCATGCCTGTAAAGAACAGGTCCGTGCATATCATGACCGATGCAGCCGGCTCCCTGGGGCGAAAAACGGCAAAAAAACTCGGCATCACCCTGCTGGACAGCTATATCATTGCAGATAACCGTTCCTGCCCGGAAAGTCTCTGCAAGCCGGAAGAAATCTACGCACTGATGCGCCAAAACACCCGGGTCAGTACGGCCCAGGCTTCCAATTTTGAACGATATCAACAGTACCGCTCTGCTGTAGAGCAGTACAGGACAGTCCTGTATCTCTGCGTCGGTTCTGCGTACACCGGTAACTATGCTGCGGCCCGGTCCTGGAAAGAGAGCCATGATCACAAAAACCAGCTGCACCTCCTGGACAGTGGAGCGGCCTCGGGACGACTTGCACTCATCACCCTGCTCACTGCCCGCTTTGCCGACAAACCGGCCAGTGCAGAACAGGTCATCAACTATGCCCGGCAGCGCTGTCAGGACTGCCGGGAGTATGTTTTTATCCATGAGTTGAAATACCTGGCAGCCGGCGGCAGGATTTCCGGATTAAAGAGTTTTTTCGGCGACCTGTTGCACGTGAAACCGGTTATCAGCCCCATGGCTGATGGCGTAAAAAAAATCGCAGCTACCCGCAGCAGATCTGATCAGCTTACATTTGCCGTCACCCGGTTGCAGGCCGAAGCATCCCCCTGCCCCCTGGTGCTGCTGCAATACTCGGATAACCGTCAATGGGTTGAAAAAAAACCTTATGAAGCTATCCATCGCCTGCTGCCCAAAGCTGAAATTATTGTCATCCCCCTGTC
>CAZKBZ010000024.1:0-21744 GCA_964551175.1 uncultured Desulfobulbus sp. | reverse complement strand
CATGAACAGCAGCTGGAAGCTGTGCTCAATGACTGCCTGCAACTGGGCCTGCCGATTTTCGTTGTTGATGACGGATCCACTGACCGCACTTCCGCCATTCTTGAACAGTTCAAGAGAATTTCCGTCCTGCGTCACGAACAAAACCAGGGCAAAGGTGCGGCGCTGCTTACCGGTTTTACAGCTGCTGCCAGAAGCTGTGACTGGGCTGTCACCCTGGATGCGGACGGCCAGCATCATCCTGCTGATGCTGACAAATTGATTGGAGCCATTCCTGAAGATATGCGGCCTGTCATCATCGGGGCAAGGCAGGGTATGGAGACAAAAACTGTTCCCTGGACCAGCCGTTTCGGCCGTGCTTTCTCCAACTTCTGGGTATGGGTATCCGGCGGTCCAAGGGTCTCGGATTCACAATCCGGTTTTCGGCTCTATCCTCTGCCGGAAACCCTGGACCTGCCGGTGGCTGCCAGACGGTTTCAATATGAAGTGGAAGTCCTGGTCAGGGCCGTGCAGCGAAACATCCCTGTCCTGGAGACACCGGTCCGGGTCGTATACCAACCAAAAGGGGAACGCATCTCCCATTTTCGCCCTTTTATTGATTTCTGCCGCAATTCAGCCACCTTTGCCAGGCTGATCACAGGCCGCATTGTTACAGGAATTTTTCGAAGATGAAAGGAATCTGCTACAAAGTCCTGGTCCGGATTACCAGACTGGTCGGCCGCTGGTTTTTTGTGGCTGTTTCCCGGCTTATTGCTGCGGGCTACTATATCTTTTCTCCCAAGACCTTCGAGAGTCACCGTTTTTACTCCATCCTTTTTCCGGACCGATCAACACTCTATCACCGCTGGTGCACCTTCAGACAGTACCAGAATTTTACCACCATCCATCTTGACCGGTTGCTGCTGAGTGAGCAGGCAGAGGCCATATCTTACACCTCTGAAGGGCTTGATTATCTGGAGCAAATTGACGAAAACCGGGGCGCCATCATTCTGCAGTCACATCTGGGCAACTGGGATATTGCCGCCCACCTGCTGCAGCAGCCAAACAGGGATCTCAACATCCTGCTCTATATGGGAATCAAGGATAAGGAAGATGTAGAACGTCTGCAGAAAGAACAACTGCGTGATTCAGGAATCCGCATTATCGGCGTTGACAGAGAGAACAGCTCACCCTTTGAAGCGGTTGAAGGCATCAATCACCTGCGCTCAGGCGGGATTGTTTCCATGACAGGTGATATCATCTGGCGGAAGGAGCAGCGCAGTGTTGAAGTGGATTTCCTGGGCCAAACGGCCCGGTTCCCCGAAGCCCCGTATGTCTTTGCACTGCTTACAGGTGCACCTGTTCTGGTCTTTTTTACCTTTCGCACCGGCAGCAACAGCTACCATTTTACCCTGTCAAAACCAATCGTCATTAAGGAAACATCCAGAAATCAACGACAGCAGGCCATCAGGATGGCTGCACAGCAGTATGCCGATCTTCTTGAACTGACCCTGCAGCAGCATCCTTTTGAATGGTACCATTTTGACAGGTTTATCTATTGAGCTGAAGAACAAAACTGTGTATTAATAGTGCTTCTTTTTTATAATATGGTGCACAACTTCCAGTTTCCGGGACCTCCCCATACTGACTGTTATTATGACTAGAGACGAACTCCAGAAAAAAATCCTAACCATTCTTGTAAATGATTTTGAATTTGACAATCCCGGCCTGGATGACAACCTGCGCGATGAGCATGGCTTTGACTCCATAGATGCCATTGAACTGCTGGCTAAGATAGAAAAAATTATAGGTTTCTCCATTTCCAGGGAGGAAAAGGAAAAAGCCATGTCCATCAGGACCGTCAACGATATCCTTGACTATGTTGAAGCGTTGACAGGGGCGGGATCCCGCTGATTCCCATGGCCCGAAGAGTCGTCATAACCGGATGTTCGGCAATTACGCCCATCGGCTACGGTAAAGCCGGTATTGTCGACAGCCTGCGCAGGGGACGGTCCGGAGTCAAGCCGTTGCGTGACGATGGGCTTCTTACCGAGTATATCCACTCACGGGTCTTTGGCACGGTTGATGACTCCATTGATTATGGTTTTTCCCGCCAATACCGGAAAACCATGGGGCCGGTGGCCTACTACGGCTGCCAGGTGGCAAAGGATGTCCTTGAAACCTCGAAACTGGATCCCGACTTCATCACCTCCGGCCGCCTGGGGGTATCGTTTAGTTCCACGCACGGCAGTCCAACTGTGCAGCGGGACATTTATAAAACATTTTTCAGCAACTCCAGATCAGAATTCTCCTCCATCGGTGCTGTGGACTATCTCAAGTCCATGGTCCACACCACTGCCGTCAACATCACCCGCATGTTCGGAATAACAGGTCGGATCATTGCCTCTTCCACGGCCTGTACCACCTCCAGCCAGTCCATCGGCCTTGGCTATGAAATGGTGAAATACGGCATGCAGGACGCCATGCTCTGCGGCGGGGCCGATGAATACGATACCACTACTGTGGCGGTATTCGACAACCTGCTGGCCTGTTCCGTAGCCTATAACGACACGCCGCAGGCCACTCCCCGCCCGTTTGATCAGGATCGTGACGGTCTTGTGGTGGGAGAAGGTGCAGGCATGGTTTTGCTTGAAGAGCTTGAATCAGCAAAGGCCCGCGGGGCCGACATTATCGCCGAGGTTATCGGCTTTGCTTCCAACAACAACGGCGGAGACCTGATCCTGCCCAATCTGGATGGTATTACTGCAACCCTGCAACTGGCTCTTGAAGATGCGGATATCGGACCGGAAGAGGTGGACTTTATCAGTGCCCATGCCACTGCCACCAAGATGGGTGACGTGATAGAGGCACAGGCGATTGACGCCGTATACGGCAGTAAACCGCTGGTCACCGGCCTGAAGAGCTATATGGGCCACACCATGGGTGCCTGCGGAGTTATTGAGCTGATCCTGACCCTGTACATGATGCAGGAAGATTTTATTGCTCCGACGCTGAATCTTGATTGGGTAGATGAGCGATGTTCCATGCTCAACCACACCAACGGCCTGACCAACACACAAACCAGCATCGCAAATGTCCAGAACTTTGCCTTCGGTGGTGTCAACACCTCTCTGCTCATCAAAAATGGACGACAGACATACTGAGGCACCCTCTGCAATCCTGCCGGGCAGGATACACGCCTTTTTTGCAACCATAATGCTCTGGACCTATTTTACTGTCGGTTTTGTTGTCTTTTTCCTGTTTTTTTACCTGGCGGCCTACCTTTTCTCCTGTGACAGGGAACTCGCCTTTCAACGATTAAACAGCAGATTCTACCGAGGTTTTTTCCGGCTTGCCCGTATCATTATCCCCAACCATAAATGGCAGATCGATACTGGGATCAGCGCTATCAGGTCTTCTGTTATTGTCTGCAACCATGTCTCCTACCTGGATCCATTGCTCCTTATTTCTCTCTTTGAGCGTCACAAAACCATTGTGAAAAGCAGGTTTTTCAACATACCCGTTTTTGGCTGGTTTCTGAAAACAGCAGGATACCTCCCTTCCACTGCAGCACCCCCTTTTTCCCAGATGATGATTGATCAAATTGAAAAAATGGATGACTATCTGGCAGCCGGAGGCAATCTCTTTATCTTTCCTGAAGGAACCAGGAGCCGTGACGGCAGACTCGGCAGCTTGAACAGAGGATCATTTAAGATTGCCCGTCTCTGCAAAGCACCGATCAGCGTTATCCGTATCTGTAACAGCGACAGGCTTTATACACCGGGAACGTTCCTGTTTAACACCGGAATTCATAATACCATCACGGTTACCCTGGCCGGGAAAATAGAGCCGGATTATGAAAACAACCCTCCTGCGCCTTCTGAACTGGAATGCCAGGTTCGCCGGATACTGACAGCTGCAGGCTGCACTACAACAAATTCAACAATTTCTTAACAATCAGCATGAAAGTTATCTTAATATCCATGCCCGACGTCGTGCCGATTATCATTCATGAAACAGCAGTGCACATGCCCAACCATGGCATTGCCTGTGTGGGTGGTAACATTGATGATGATCACCAGGTATACCTGATCGACCTGATCAGAAAACGGCGATCCATAAAAAAATATCTCACGAAAACTCTGAAAAAAATCCAGCCCGACCTGGTGGGATTGTCGGCCATGGCCTGGCAGTATGACACCTGCATTAAAATCGCCCGGCTGATCAAACAGATTCTGCCAGGGATAAAAATCGTCATCGGCGGCTATCACGCCACCCTGATGTCTGAAGAAATCAGCCGGACCGAGGCTGCTGAACTGATCGATTTCATGATTCGAGGCGAAGGTGAGGAGGTGTGCCGCCGCCTGGTCAACGCCCTGGACGGAAGAGATCAGCTGGAAGACATTCTGTCCCTGTCCTGGAAAAAGGACGGCAAGTGGATTCATAATGAACGGGGACCGACGCTTGACTTAAGTAATCTCAAACTCCCCATCCGGGACAAGCGCAGGCTTACCTGGGGCTACCATATCATTCATTCCAAGATTGAACTGCTGGAGACCTCAAGGGGCTGCACCCGCAGCTGCAACTTCTGCTCTATGAAGCATATGTACGGCAGGACCTTCCGGACGTATCCAATCAGCCGGGTGCTGGCGGACCTGGATGATATTTACTATAAGCAAAAAACCCGCTGGGTTTTTATTGTCGATGACAACATGGTACTCAACCCCAAGCGGGTGATAGAGCTCTGTGACGCGATCATTGCCAGAAAATACAAAAACCTCAATCTGGTGGTGCAGGCGGACTGCATCTCCATGTCTCAAAACGAGGCCATGGTCAAGAAGATGGCAGAGGCGGGCTTCCGCTCCGTCTTTCTCGGCATTGAAAACGCTTCAAAAAAGAACCTGTCCACTGCCGGTAAAGGTGATATCTGCTTAGCTTCTAAAAAAGCCGTTGAAAACTGTCACCGGTACGGCATCATGGTCATCGGCGGCCTGATCTTCGGTTTTCCCGATGACGACGAAGACTCCATTATTGAAAACTACACCTTTCTCAAATCCATCAATGCAGATGCCGCCTACTGTCAGATTCTCACTCCTTATCCAAAGACAGGTATGCGGGAATTCCTGATGGCGGAAAACCTGGTCACCAATCCAACAAATCTAAGTAAGTACAGCGGCCTGTGGGCTAATGTACGCACCAGACACCTGGATTCTGACCGGCTGCAGTACCTGTTCTGGTACCACCGCCAGCAGGTCCTTGGTTTCTGGGACCCTTCACAGCACGCCAGAACCCAGGGCAAACTCTGGACTTCCATCTGGCGTTTTACCTTTAAACCGTTTCTGAAAATGCATTATAAAAGAGTTTTGAACAACATGGGTTGGGAAGGAAGATACCAACGCGAAGTACAGCGCTGGAATGATATGAATACCTTTATAGATCTTGAAGAACAGTAAGGTTCCATGCAGATATACAATCTTGAATTTACAGGTGATGAGATAAAAGAGGCAGTGGCTGAGGGCAGACTGCTGTCCATGGAGATTGAATTCAGCCGTGTCTGCAATTTTCGCTGCTCCTACTGCTATGTCCCTTCCGGATCTCAGCGCGAAAATGAGCTTACCAGAGCTGAGATCAGGGACACTATCCTGCAGGCAAAGGAGATGGGAGCCCGCAAAATCATCATCCTGGGTGGCGAACCCAGCATCTACCCGCATATCAGAGAGATGATCAGGTTCCTGAGCCGGGAAGGCCTTACCATCGAAATGTTCACAAACGGCTCAGGCATTGACCGGAAACTGGCTGCTGTACTTGCTGAGAACAGGGTGCGGGTGGCACTTAAGCTCAACTCAAGGGATGCTGCAATTCAGGATGAACTGGCCGGAAAAGTCGGGGCATCTTCTCTTATTTCCACGGCACTTACCAATCTGAAGGAGGCAGGCTATCCTTCAAAAGAGCTCTTCCTTGCCATCAGTACCGTTATCTGCAGACAGAACATCAATGAATTACCCGAGATGTGGCAGTGGCTGCGCGACGAAAACATCGAGCCCTATTTTGAAGTGATCACGCCCCAAGAGAATGCAGTGAACAACAGCTGGCTGAACGTTGGCGGTATGGAGTTGAAAGAGCTGTTCACTGAGCTGGCAGCCATTGACCGGAAAAAATACGGCCGGAACTGGGAACCGCAACCGCCACTGGTTGGCAACAAGTGCATGCGCCACCAGGTGTCCTGCGTGGTTACCGCCAGCGGTGATGTGATGCCCTGCGTTGGAGTGACCATTCCTGTCGGAAACATCAGGAAAAACAGGCTTGCTGATATCATAAAAAACAGTGAGATCATCAACAACCTGAAAAACTACCGGCAGATGATCAAGGGGGAATGCCGGGACTGCGACAAGGCAGCTGAATGCTACGGCTGCCGTGGCGCTGCCTACCAACTCACTGGTGATTACCTGGCGGCAGACCCCACCTGCTGGCGAAACAGTTGTCCGGACCGGACTGCTGACTGACAGACAGGGCGCTGCCTGGGCACATCACAGGGCGATTGGAACCTGTACCATTCGCCCTTCTCTTTTTTCCTGCTTTATAACTTATAAGACAACCCGATCGACACCAGGTGTGCACCGCCATCATCAAAGGTCCCATTGGCCATCTCATTAACGACACTGCGGGAGTCCTTATCATCAAACAGATAGGCCATGCCCAGGTCAAAATCAGCATTGATCCGGTAGCGCAGTCCCAGGGAATAAATCTTGGCATCGGAATCGGGCAGATCAAACCCGAGAGTAGCATCCGGGATCGGGTTTTCATCAAGGGCAAAACCGGCCATAAAGGTAAAATCATTCATGTCATAACTTACACTGATTCGCCAGGCATCACTGTCTTCCCAGTCTTTGGGTTTAGGCTGATCAAAAGCCCCGGTCAGGAATGGATTGCCCAGAGATGTAGGATAAATGAAATCAAGTGTTTCATATTCCGACCAGAAGGTACGATCATACTCCAGCTCAACCGTCAACTGGTCAAAAAAGGTGTAGGAACCGGCAATGGCCAGCACAGCAGGTAACGGTACAGTGACCTTGCCATCTCCCTGGTAAAGGGGACTGCCGGCAAAGGATGCCGAAGTGGCAAGGGTGGCATCACCGTCAAGTTCCAGGTCAATATTGGAACGATAGGTTACGGCCAGGCTCAGATTCTCCACCGGTCGAAGCGTCGCTGCCAGGTTAAACCCCCATTCCCAGGTGTCACCATCCATGTTCCTGCTGGCCGTGACACCGCCATAATCCTGGCTTATTATTCCCGCACTCTTTACGGTTGCATCGGCGTAAATACCGCGAATACCGGCAGCAAGCGAGAACATGTCACCAATTTTATAGGATACGCTGGGATTTGCCTCCAGCACTTTCAGGCTGAACTCCTCGGCAAAGGTTCTGGGATACGGCTGATCCCACTGCTTGGACAGGCCTGCCGGGGCATCCAGGCTGAACCCTACCCGTAATCCGTTATAATCCGGAGAGATAAGAAAAAAAGTAGGAACAAAAAAAGATTCCGTTTCCGAATCACCATTAAACATGGAGGTACGGTTATCCCTGTAGCTGATACTGGATAAACCGATATAGGTCAGATCCGCTTCAAAGTAAGCCCGATCTTCAAACCAGGACATGTTTGCCGGATTAAAAAAGGCGGCATCCGCACCAGGCGTATAAGCGACATAAGCCGCGGCTCTGGCAGTTGAATTGACCGACTGTTCCGGGATCCTGTAAGCGGCTCCATAAGCGGTACCGGCAGTAACCAGCAGCCCCAGAGTTGCAACAGCAATTGTCTTTTTCATCAATTTTCCTCCTTGTCTTACCATTAAAATTACCATTAGAAGTTTAATCCATGATTGCACGGGGCATATACCGGCAACCTGCCACTTGAAACTACATAGTCATACTGTCAGCTGAGTACAGATAGCGTTTAATCTTATGGGTGGCTGTTTTAATAAACGGTTCACGCCGCTCAAGGACCCTGGAAAGACGTGACATGGAACCAAGCTGTGCATTGACCTCTTTCCTGATCCGCTCGAGTTCCGATGTTATATACTCATAACGCTGCTGACGACTCTGCCCCAGGGTCTGCGCATCCACAAACTCATAATCAGGATACACCCAGGCTTCCAGCATATTGCTGTTCTCGATAACCAGCGACTCAACCACGAAGGGATAGGTATTGAGCTTATGTTCAATGGTTTCGGGATACACGTTCTCTCCGTTGGCCAGCACAATAACTGATTTTGAACGCCCCCTGACATGCAGATTGCCCAGCTCATCTACAAAACCCAGATCACCTGTTTTCAACCAGCCATCTTCAGTAAATGTCTCTGCCGTCACCTCCGGATCCTGCCAGTAACCCTGCATGATATTCGGACCACGGGCAACGATCTCACCTATACCAGTCCCGGGATCCGGATCGTCAATACGTACTTCCACACCAGGTACCGGCTTGCCTGCTGAACCAAGCCTGATGGTCGTATCACCTTTCGGTCCACCCGCGATAAGCGGAGCTGATTCCGTCAAACCGTAACCCACCAGAAAGGGAAACCCGGCTTCCCGTAAGAAAACCTCGACCTCGGGATTCAGGGCAGCACCGCCGATACCCATGACCTCCAGCCGACCACCGAAAAAATCCAGCAGTTTTGCCCCAATCTTCTTGTACACCAGTCTGCGCCCGGGACCGAACCTGCAGAGCAGGGAGAGTACCTTACTCTGCTCAACAGCAGGCAGTACCCGTTTTTTATAGATCTTCTCCATGATCAGCGGAACCACCAGCATAAGATGAGGCCGTTCTCGACCGCAGAGCTTCTGCAGAACCATGGGGGTTGGTGTTTTACCGGCATAGAGTACACAGCCCCCCTTGATCAGCGGCATGATAAAACCGACAGTAAACTCATAGGTATGGGACACGGGCAGTACTGATAAAAAAACGGCCCCGGGGGGAAGCACGATGACATTGGATGCGGAAAAGGCATTTGCGCAGAGGTTGGCATGACTGAGCATCACAGCCTTTGAAAAACCTGATGTTCCGGAAGTATACAAGATGGAAGCAAGATGGTTTCCATCCACTTCAGGAAATTCCAGGATACCAGCCTGCAGTGCCATAGAAAACTCATCCTGTGCCTCGGCCAGAAATTGAGAGAAAGGTGTTACCTCGATTATACCGGACTCATCACTGTAATCATCCAATGTGATCACATGACCGATTTCCTGTTTCAGGTCATATACTTTTTCAATCTGACGCTGGGTGAGAAAAATGAAATCAGATTCCATTTCACCCAGGATATGGTGAACATCTGCTTCAGGAAGATCCGGCAGGATCGGCACACAGATTGCTCCCAATCGAACAACAGCCAGGTAGATCGTACCCCAGTTATGGGAATTCTCCGCCAGGATAGTGACCCGATCCCCGAACTCTACACCACAGCTGCGCAGGTAGGCTGCAAGGAGAAGAACACGGTCATACAGCTGCTGGTAGGTCAGGGGTTGTTCCAGGGCCATGCCTAGAGCTCCCAGATCCGCATACTGCCGGCAACTGGTGTCAAGCAACTCGTTCAGGTTAGCGGCCTGCTCCAGGGGGACCGGCAGATTACCAGTATCAGATCCAGTGGAAGCCGCAACTGGAGTCTGCTGAGTTATTGCAGCATGCTCCTCATTCATATAATTGTATTCCCCTTTATCCGTTAACAGAGAGGATCGGCAGATTTTCAACGAAGATAATAAATTATTACCTCAAACAGATGCAAAGTCAATTGCTATCGAGTAAAATCAGATCAGACCAGACATAAAAATTCCCTTTAAATTCATGCAAAAGGCTTGACAGTGCACCATTCTCCATATATTAGGATATTAGAAGCTGTTATTTAACCTGAGAAAAATGAACTAACTCCATGAAGCGATATCTTTTTTTTATCTTTCAGCTGCTTATATTCTTTGTGTTTGCGGTGCAGGCACCGGCAACTCCGATTCCCACCCTGGACAGTTCAGCCAAATACAGACCCCGGTCATACAGCCGGTCTTCCACATCTGTTGACAATGGTCTTGCCCGCGTAGTGACCCTTGGGAACCGGGGAGACATCTCCAATGTCAAAGCCCGGGTATCTTCCCGACGTAACAAAACCAGCTCCAAAGCTGTCAATCTCAGTGCAATCGAAAAGAAAATCACCTCAAAAACCGTGATGATCCTTGATGCCGATACCGGGGAAACCATCTTTGCCAAGAACCCGGACACTCCCCGTCAGCCCGCTTCCACCATCAAGGTCCTGACCGGCATGATTGCTTTGAAATCACTAAAAAAAGATGAGCTGGTCCGGGTAACCCGTCATGCTTCGAAAATGCCCCGCTCCAAAATCTACCTGGATCCTAAAAAACGATACAAAGCCGACGATCTGATCAATGCGGTACTGTTGGCCTCGGCAAATGATGCCAGTGTGGCTCTGGCCGAAAAAATTGCCGGCAGTGAACGTGATTTTGCAAAGATGATGACCCTGCGAGCCCGACTCTGGGGTGCCAGAAAGACTATCTGCCGTACTGCAAACGGCTTGACTGCCAAGGGCCAGCAGTCTACAGCCCGGGATCTTGCCCAGATCTTCCGTCATGCCATGCGGGACAAAGAATTTGCCTGGCGCATGAAACGTACCAAGATCAAGACATCCTACGGCAAAACCCTGCGCAGCCATAATAAAGCACTCTGGCGGGTAAAGGGTGCCGTAGGCGGCAAGACCGGCTACACCCACGCCGCACGGCAGACCTATGTGGGAAAATTTGAGCGGGGTGAGGATTCTATTATCGTGGCCATCATGGGCAGCGAAACCATGTGGACCGATGTCAAGAGACTGGTCGACTACGGTTTCAGGAAAAAAGAAAAGATGAAGCTGGCAAAACTTGCCCGGGCGGAAAGTTCTTCTCAACACAACAAGGTGTACTGATTACCGGCAACCCCTCCTTTTCAGCAAGTACAACAATAAAAAAGGCCTGCAGAAGCTGCAGGCCTTTTTTATTGTCCATAGTATGATACCTGAGAACAGTCACCTTACTCCAAGCTGTTCATTGACAAGTGACAGCAATGTTTCCCGTTTAAACGGTTTTTCCAGAGTAGCGATATCATCACCCAAGTAACCGGCCATGGTCAGATAACGCTCAGCCTTAATGGCGCCTCCTCCGGAAATGGCAAGAATCCGCAGGTCCGGATAATCACGGACCAGCTCCATGATCAGCTTAAGACCATCTTTTATCGGCATGATCATGTCGGTGATGATCAGATCATAGGCATGCCTGCTGATCAGATCCATCCCTGCTTCACCATTTTCTGCGGTATCCACCACAAATCCCTCGTGTTCAAGCATCTGGGTAAGCATGGTGCGAATCTGCTCCTCATCATCAACTACCAGTATTCGTTTCACAGCAGGCAAACTCCTGAGCAAGATTATTATCAGATTTCCACAGGTTAATTTTACAATTTGGTAATCGTCTAATCAACCGATTTTTATTTCCGAACTCACTTTTCTTTGCGGCACAGGCGACCGAAACCTCCTGGAATAGTCCCGGACGACCAGTATGCTCGACCATGCTTGAAATCAACAAACCACTGACCGCCCGGCCTTCGGGTAGCGTCAACGAGAATAAAAGGCTGATCAGCAGAAAAAGCCGGATGCAGGTACTGATCCTTTGCATTCACCTGCCGCTCCATGAGCGACATTGCCTCAGCCAAAGTCGGCATCCGCCAGTCGCTGTGGCCGGCGAATTCATCTTTATTCAATTTTTCTATTGCTTTGCGCATCATCCGGTTACTCATGATATCAAGACCCGACCGCTGCCACATCAGGCCGGTAACCTTGTCGGTTACTGTCAGAGAGTCACCGTTATCAACAAGAAAATTGGAAAATTCACCCTCCGGATTGCGTTCATGGTCGGTAAAGTTATACTGTTTGATCAGCTCGTCCACCTCCTCTTCCACCAGTTCCGAGGGACTGTCTGGCAGATCTACCATTTTCAGGTCTGCAGGCAGCGGTTCATCCGAGCCGGGCAGACCGGTGGGCCCCAGGGTATCAGACCTGTCTTCATCCTCCAGAGGAATAACCAGGGAATCATCATCTGATTCAATAACATTTTCCAGGAGCCATTGTTTCAACTCCTCGTCAATTGCATGGGTTCGCTCAAACAGGGCCACCTTGCCATGGCTTTCAACGCAGCGCTGGATCATTTCCCGGGGAGCCAGGATCTCCGCCACTACCCGGGCATGCTTGACTCCACGCTCCATCAGACAGAGCCTGGGTGTGTCCACCCAGGCATCAATAAAAAAATAATAAATCCGTTCTTTGCCGCTGCGGACCCTCTCCTGATCTTTCCCGCCCCAGCTCTCAAAGGTTCCAAAAGTGTATTCCGGGGTCATTTCCCAGTCAACCGTGGTCGGATTGCCACTCAAATTCAATTTATCAAACAGACCCATAAAATCCTCCGCAATGATTTTGAACATTCTGCAAAAAAGGTTAAGATAGAACAGCATGATGCCATCGATCTTTATTTCTAATATATATTAATAACCATTAGCAAGTCAACATGAAAATTTCTTTCCCCACTGCTTCAGGTTCTCCGCTGCCCCTGGGAGCCACCATTACTCCCTCTGGCATCAACTTTGCCCTTTTTTCCCGGCATGCTGAGTCTGTCATCCTGGTTCTTGAATTGCAGAATACACCTGATGCCACTGACCGGATTGAAATCGAGCTGGATGCAAAACTCCACAAGACCGGAGACATCTGGCATATCCAGGTCAGCGGCCTGCCCCTGCATATCCGTTATGGATACCGGCTTTCCGGCCCCTGGGAGCCGAACACCTCGGGCCACGGTTATAACAGTGACCTGATCCTGATTGATCCCTACGTCAAGGAAATCCGCTCTCCCCGCTGGGGGGAGGACAGGTCCTGCCTGGGCAGACAAAGCTGCGGACTTATCCCGGACATCTCTTACAACTGGCAGGGTGATCGTCCCCTGAACACCCCTCTGCACGAAACAATTATCTACGAGATGCACGTCCGGGGCTTTACCATCCATCCGTCGTCAAACTGCAGCTTTCCAGGATCATTCAGAGGGGTCTGTGAAAAAGTTCCCTACCTGAAAGAGCTGGGAATAACTGCTGTTGAACTCATGCCGGTAACTGAATTTGATGAAAACGACTGTACTTTTAAAAATCCGGAAACCGGGGAGCAGTTAAAAAATTACTGGGGCTACAGCCCGCTGACCTTTTTTGCACCCAAGTCCGCTTATGCAAGTGACAGCGGTCACCCATTGCATGAATTTCGTGACATGGTAAAAACGCTGCACCAGGCGGGCATTGAGGTCATCCTGGATATTGTCTATAATCATACGGCAGAGGGGGGCTGGGACGGCCCCACCTCTTCCTTCCGGGGCATTGACAATACCATCTACTATCTGCTTGATCCCTGGACCCGGGCCTACCTTAACTTTTCCGGCTGCGGCAACACCTGCAACTGTAATCATCCGGTCGTCCGCAACCTGATCATGGATGCCCTGCGCTGGTGGGTCATGGAGATGCACGTGGATGGCTTCCGCTTTGACCTGGCATCTATTCTGGGACGGGACCAGAACGGCAATGTGTTGAGCAATCCTCCGGTAGTGGAAATGATTGCTGAAGATCCCATTTTGGCAGATACAAAAATCATTGCCGAGGCCTGGGACGCGGCCGGTCTGTACCAGGTAGGCAGTTTTTCTTCCCATCAGCGGTGGGCGGAATGGAACGGCAGATTCCGGGATGATGTGCGTTCCTTCATGCGCGGAGACCGGGGACGGGTTCCGGCCCTGGCAACCCGTATTGCAGGCAGTTCAGACCTGTATCAGCATAACGGACGGAGGCCCTGCAACTCCATCAACTTCATCACCAGTCATGACGGCTTTACCCTGGCTGATCTTGTCAGTTATAATGAAAAACACAACCTGGCCAACGGTGAAGACAACCGGGACGGGGACAACAACAACCTGAGCTGGAATTCCGGTACTGAAGGGGATAGCGATAATCCGAAAATTCTGCGGTTGCGCAGCCGACGCTGCCGGACCATGGCTGTCATCCTCTTTCTGTCCCAGGGCGTACCCATGCTGGTGGCGGGCGATGAATTCGGTCGCAGCCAGCAGGGCAACAACAATGCCTGGTGCCAGGACAATGAAATCAGCTGGCTCAACTGGCAGCTGGCAGAAAAAAACAAGGAGTTGCTTCGTTTTTTCAAAAAACTTATCCGGCTTCGCCGCGCTCATCCCATCTTTCACAGGAAAGATTTTTTCGAGGTCAGCACCAGACCGGACGAACCACTGCATATGGAAGAGATCGTCTGGCAGGGACTGAAACCGGACGAACAGGACTGGTCCGATGACTGCCATACCCTTGGATTTTTCCTCAGAGGATGTGACCTGAGAGACAATGGAAATGCCAATTTCTTTGTGATGCTCAACGGACACCGTGAGGAAAAAGCAACCTTTATCGTCCCAAACCCGGGTGTAACACGGCTGCAATGTGTCTGGAAAAAAATTATTGATACCGGCCTGGAAGCACCGTCAGATTTTGTGGATCCGGAGCAGGGTGACCTGATAGGTGTTTCCGGCGAGGTCACCGTCGCTCCCATGGGTTGTGTAGTCCTGCAATCAGAGGAGGTACGCAGTTGAGTACAATACAGACACTGCTGATGCTTGGGGACTCACTTGTGGAGTGGGGTGACTGGCAGGAACTGCTGCCCGATATCCAGGTAATCAACCGGGGTTATGCGGGCGAATTTGTGGAGGAACTGGCCGCCCGCCTGGGTATGGAGATAGAAACAGCCCCTGATTTTGATCATATTCTTATCATGTCCGGTACCAATAACCTGCTCATGGGCAACCGTTTCTTTCCCTCCATCTTCAGAAGTATGCTGCCACGACTCTCCTCTCTCTGTCCCGACAGCAGAATCACCCTGAACTCCATCATGCCCATGGCAGTTTACGGGCTGTCTGAGACGATTGCGGAGACAAACCTGGAACTGCAGGATATTGCAGAGCAAAGCGGCTGCCTGTTCCTGGACATGGTCCCTGCCTACACTGAACAATGTCTACCCATTACCAGACCCTGCTTCATGGCGGACGGTGTCCACCTGTCAACCCTCGGCTACCAGGTGTGGGCCGACGAGATCAGGAAACACCTGGAGGCTCTCTCGTCGTAACCGTTCACCACTGTTGCTGTACCCTTGATATTCCCGACAGCATGTAAATACTTTTCCAGTACATCAGCAGTGCGTGATCCAAGCTTGCGATCGTACAGCCCGTGTGTCGTGGAGTTTGAGCGCAAGCTGATGGGGTGCTGGTGAACTTTTAGCTCTCCTCCTGAGTTCTGTTGACAGAGGAGTATCAAGATCTTATAACTATGCAGCACATTGTATTTTATTGACAACGTTAACCGTTGCCCTCTTCTTGAGCATGGTTATCATTTTTTAATTATTATATTTTTTAAGGAGATCAGATCATGAAGTATACCTGTTTCATCCCGGCCGCTCTGGCTTTGACCCTGCTGCTTACCGGACCGGTTCTGGCTGAAGAGAAGAAAACGGCTGCACCTGCAGCGTCTTCCGTCAACATGGACGGCAAACCGATCAAGGGCAAGGTTCTGGAAACCATGAATGCTGCCGGTTATACCTATATCAGAGTTGACGCTCCCGAGGGAAAAATATGGGTGGCCATTCCGGAGTCAAAAATTGAAGTCGGACAGGAAGTGCTGGCCAATCCGGGCATGGCCATGACGGACTTCGAGTCCAAGACCCTGAATAAAACCTTTGACGTCATCATCTTCTCTTCCGGTCTTAACGATCCGAGCAAACCCGACAGCCCCAAAAAGAAGGCTGCCATGGGCGGTGCCATGGGTGGTTCAAGTTTTGCTGCCGCCCTGCAGGCTGAAGCCGGTGGAGCAAATCCCCATGCTGCCGGCGGCGCCATGGGGAGTGCTGCTGTTCCCCAGGCTTCCGGCGGGTCCACCACCGCCATTGTTCCTGCTGCAGAAATCAAAGTAGACAAGGCAACCGGTGACAATGCCCAGACGATCGGTGAATGCTTTGACAAGGCCAAAGAGCTGGACAACAAAAAGGTAAAGGTCCGCGGTAAGGTCATGAAGGTATCCAGGATGATCATGGGTAAAAACTGGATTCACCTCCAGGATGGAACCGGCAATCCCATGAAAAACACCCATGACCTGGTTGTCACCACCATGGCCGTACCGGAAAAGGATGCCATCGTGGTTATTGAAGGTACCCTGCATGCGAATAAAGACTTTGGTGCCGGCTACAAATATGAAGTGATCATCGAGGACGCTGAAGTCAAGGAGTAAGAGTGCTGCATAGAACCTGTTCCGGTGATCTGTTTCATCAATTCAACCGGTCCGGCTTGTGCGCAACCCATCTCCGTATTTGCAACGTATGTGGCACCAGATACGACCTGAAGACAACTCCATTGATGGGTTGCCAATAGATCCAGGCCTGCTCGGCTTTGACTTTGACGGAGTGATTGCCGACACGGCAGAGACCTTCCTGCGGCTGGCCTGCGAAGAGTATGGTCTCTGTGATATCCGGAAAGAAGACATTACCAACTTTGAAGTGCAAGAATGTCTGGATGTAGATCCGGAAATCATTGACACTATTTTCAGGAGAGTGCTGGAAGATTCCATCAGCACCGGCCTGCAGCCCATGCCCGATGCAGTTGACGTTCTCTGTGAACTGGCTGACATGGCCGTACTCACCTTGATCACGGCCCGTCCCTGTCCCGGACCAGTGCATGACTGGCTTGAAAGCATGTTGCCCGCGACCACTCTGCCGAAAATCAGGGTGGTCGCCATGGGTGCCCATGATGATAAACCCCGCCATATTCTCAACCAGGGACTCCGCTATTTTATTGATGACCGTGCTGAAACCTGTGTCCAGCTCCGGGAAGCCGGCATTCAACCCATTGTTTTTTCCCAGCCCTGGAACCAGAACCGCCACCACCTCCCTTCAGTCAACTCCTGGCAGGAGATCAGATCATTATGTCTGTAGCAGAAGGTACAATGAAATGCCCGGCATGTGGTACCAGCATACCTGTGTACAAAAACCCTGTCCCCACGGTGGACATCATCATCGAGATTGAAGGGGGGATTGTCCTTATCGAACGCAGGAATCCACCCCATGGCTGGGCCCTGCCCGGAGGTTTTGTCGATTACGGTGAGAGCTATGAGCATGCTGCCCTGCGGGAGGCAAAGGAGGAAACCGGGCTGGATGTGTCCCTTGTGCGTCAGTTCCATACCTACTCAACCCCGGATCGTGATCCGCGCCAGCATACGGCTTCAACCGTATTTATTGCCAGAGCAAACGGTACACCCCAGGGGCTGGACGATGCACTGCAGGCCCGGATTTTTTCCCGGGATAACCTGCCCGGACTGGTCTTTGACCATGCAACAATTGTTGATGATTATTTCAGCGGCAAATACTAAAAAAGGATATTAATTCTTATTTTATTGCATAACTGAACAATCCCCTGTATAATGTCAAATTTACTTTCAGTTAAGTCTAAGCATTTTCTTTGTTATCATATGATGTTCTGTTTGCTCTTCCAGCATCCGTGATGCCTTTAAAGTTTCTGCTGATTACTTATCAAGGAGATACAGCATGAAACTTTTTATCGGAAGCCTTCCCTATGACATTACCGAGACTGAACTCTCCGGTTTATTCAGCAGCTACGGAGACATTGTCAGTGCAAAACTGATAACCGACCATTATACAGGACAGTCTAAAGGTTTTGGTTTCGTGGAAATGGCTACCAGAAGTGAGGGACATAAAGCCATGGAAGATCTGAACGGCAAAGAATATAAACATCGTACACTTGTCTGTAACGAAGCCAAGGCACGCAAGAAAAAAGGAGCCCGTCGCAGATAAGGGTCTTCCATCTCAATGATGGCTGGAAGTTTATCCATGCAGTAACATTTTGAAAATTACCGCCCCGGCACAATCAGGAAATTGTCCTGTTCCTGGTATAACCGGAAGTTCCCACCTTGGGTTTTTTGTTTTTTTCAACTCACCAGACACAACAATTTTTTCCTCAGGCCTCTTCTCATCATTACTTTGACGACGCGGTCAGGATACAAACATGCTCAATAGAGCTATTTTAAGGAGTTATATGAATTTCAGTGAATTTAATTTCAGCCCGGCCATAGCCGAAGCTGTTCAGAAATGCGGCTATACCGTACCCACACCCATTCAAAAGCAGGCTATACCGCATCTTCTGGATGGTCGGGATCTGCTGGGCCTTGCCCAGACCGGTACCGGTAAAACAGCGGCATTTGTCCTGCCCACCCTGCAAAGACTGCAGCAGAAACCCCGGAAAAAAATCCGGACCCTGATTCTCACCCCCACCAGGGAACTGGCCGAGCAGATCCATGAAAATATCAAACAGATGGCCGGCAGAACCGGTCTGCGCAGCTGTACAATCTACGGTGGAGTCAGCAAGGCCGGCCAGATCAGACAGATCAAAAGCGGAGTGGAAATCGCTGTAGCCTGTCCGGGGCGGCTGCTTGATCATATCAACAGCAGGAGTATTGATCTGGCGGATATCGAGGTGCTGATCCTTGATGAGGCGGATCAGATGTTTGACCAGGGCTTTTTGCCTGACATCCGCCGCATTCTCAAGCATGTCCCGCAGAAAAGACAATCCATGGTTTTTTCCGCAACCATGCCGAACGCAATCCGGCACCTTGTTGAAGAGATCCTGTCGGATCATGTCACTGTCCAGGTTGATTTTGAGAAACCGGCGGCGACTATCAGTCATGTCCTTTACCAGGTAGCGCAGGCACGCAAAACAGCGTTGCTGAAAAATATCCTGCAGCAGAACAAAATGGACTACACCCTTGTTTTCACTCGAACAAAACACAAGGCGAAAAACCTTGCCAGGCAGCTGCAGAAGGCCGGCCTCAGGGCTACATCACTCCAGGGGAACCTGTCGCAAAACCAGAGAAAACGGGCCATGGATGGTTTCAGAACCGGAAGGTTCAACATTCTGGTTGCAACTGATATTGCCGCAAGAGGAATTGATGTTTCCGGTATCTCCCATGTGGTCAACTACGATGTTCCCGATACTGCGGAGGCTTACACCCACAGAACCGGACGAACCGGCAGGGCCGAACAGAGCGGTGAAGCATGTACGTTCATGACCGCTGCCGACGGCAGGATCATTCAGATGGTTGAGCGCAACCTGGGCCGTAAAATACGCCGGGAAACTGTTGCTGATTTTGATTGCGGGCTTGATACTGCCTGTCCTTCACCATCCGGAAGACGAACCGGAAGCTATACACCCAAAAAAGCAAAAGGCAAATCAAGGGCAAGACGCAACAACCGCGGTAAATCAGCCCATCAGCGGGCTTAACTCTCCAACTTGTATGATACAGGAAAACAGAGCGCGCAACCATCATCAGGATGCATACCGGGTTCCAGCCAGGGAACCCGGTTCAAGGCACCCTCTATTGAGCAAACAGCTCTAAAATAATGCCTTCAGGATCACATACACGAGAAGCCCCACACCTGTAGAGCCGTACATGAGCAGTCAGGGGATACAGTTACTGCCATAGCGCTTCATGATCAGAAGAAAAAAAATAATGCTGCAGGCTATGGCAATACCGATATAGATCAGCTCTTTCACATTGATCACCGTATCTCAGGTATCGTGAGGGAAATTATGCCCTGATTCTGGCGTTTTTCTGTTTGCGCAGCCGGATAATCCTGGGCGTAATCTCCACTAATTCATCATCATTTATGTACGATATGCAGTCTTCCAGGGACATGTCAAGAGGAGGGGTGAGAATAACAGCCTCATCCGAACCCGAGGCACGCATGTTCGTCAGTTTCTTGCCCTTGGCCGGGTTCACCACCAGGTCGGCCGGTCGGCAGTTTTCACCGATAATCTGCCCTTTGTACAGATCCTCACCCGGACCGATGAACAGGGTGCCGCGCTCCTGCAGGTTGAACAGGGCATAGGCCACGCTGGTACAGTTTTCTTTCACAATCATTACCCCGTTCTGGCGGTTCTGCAGCTCACCTGCATAGGGACCCCACTCGGCAAACACGTAATTCATTACCCCCATGCCACGGGTGTCGGTCATAAACTCGGAGCGATAGCCCAGCAGGCCCCGGGTCGGCACCTTGAAGATCATGCGGGACATCTCGTTTTCCACCTGCATGTCCGTCAGTATCCCTTTGAGGTTACCCAGTTTTTCAATGACCACGCCCTGGTACTGTTCATCAACGTCAACGGTCAGTTCCTCGTAGGGTTCAACGGTTCTGCCGTCCTCCTCACGCATGATGACGTGCGGCCGGGTTACCTGAAACTCATAACCTTCCCGCCGCATTTTCTCGATCAGGATCGAGAGATGCAGTTCACCGCGGCCGGAAACCCGAAAACCCACTCCCTGGGTAAGCGGTTCCACCTGGAGAGCAACATCGGCCAGGGTTTCCCTATTGAGACGCTCCTCCAGATGACGTGAGGTCACAAATTTTCCATCCTGGCCGGCAAAGGGTGAATCATTGGGCACAAAATGCATGGAAATAGTAGGTGGGTCAATCTCAATCAGCGGCAGAGGGCGCGGATCATCCGGATCAGTAAAGGTCACTCCCACCGTAACATCTTCCATGCCTGCCACGGCTACAATATCACCGGTTGAAGCACTTTCCACCGGTACCTGCTGATCACCTGTAAAGGCAAATATCTTGTTAATGCGCACCGGCTTGATGGAGCCATCCCGCCGGGCAACCACAACGTTATCATTTAAATGCAGGCTGCCGTTAACCAGGCGACCGATACCGAGCCGACCCAGGTACGGCGAATAGTCAATAGTGTTGATCTGTAACTGCAAAGGAGCTGCAGGATCACCGGCCGGCGGCCGCACATGGTTGACAATCATCTCTGAAATCAGTTCCAGGCCCTTACCGGGCACCCTCGGATCATCAGGGTCAGCCACCATGTATCCTTCCTTGGCCGAACCATAGACCACGGGAAAATCAAGAGTCGCATCCGGAGCATCCAGTCGACCAAGCAGATCAAACACCTGGTCAACCACCCATTCGCAGCGGGCAGCCTCCTTGTCAATCTTGTTGACCAGCAGCAGGATGGGCAGGTTGGCGGCCAGAGCCTTCTTAACGACAAAAAAAGTCTGCGGCATTGGCCCTTCCTGGGCATCAACCAGCAGGACAGCACCATCGGCCATGCGCAGAACGCGCTCCACCTGGCCGCCAAAGTCGGCATGGCCGGGAGTATCGATAATATTAATCTTATAATCGCCATAAAGATAGGAACCGTTTTTTGAAGCAATGGTGATGCCACGCTCCCGCTCAAGGTCCATGGAATCCATGAGCCGTTCCGCTACCTGCTGATTATCGCGAAACATGCCGCTCTGGCGAAATAACTGATCAACCAGGGTAGTTTTACCGTGGTCAACGTGGGCAATGATCGCCACGTTTCTGATCTTATCCTGATTCATTCCAACTCCTGTAAACAAAAAAGGTGCGTCGCCGCACCTGAAACTCCAGTAAAAAAAATGAAAAAGTGTACTGTAGAAAAAACAAAAAGACAAGGAGAAAGGGGAGAGGGCTGTATCCATGCATACCAACGGAGTAACAAATACATCACAGCCGTGAACAATCATTTTCCTGCACGACTCTTGAAACATGGTAATTTTCAAAGATCATAAGTACAGAATTAA
>CAZKBZ010000023.1:0-34084 GCA_964551175.1 uncultured Desulfobulbus sp. | reverse complement strand
TTTGATCAAACGCTGTCCTGCCAACTTAATAAAGAGGTGATGATATGGAGCAACTAATCAATCTCGTCGTTGAAAAAACAGGTATCCCGGAAGAAGCAGCACAAAATGCCGTGGAGATTGTTATCAACTTCATCAAGGAAAAACTGCCCGAACCCGTTGCCGGTCAGATTGATGGCCTTCTGGACGGTGAAACTGGCGCCGGAGGTGAAGGAGGAATTGGGAACGCATTAAAAGGAATGCTTGGAGGATGATCATTCATCCGTAAATACTTCTATAGTATAATATAGTAGATAATTCGAGGAGATACCACCACGCATCTTCTCCATTTTCTGGTTCTTTTTACAGCCGCCCTTGCAGTGACATTTCTGCTTACAAACTCAGCCGGCTGTTGCCAAATTATCCACCGATTTCTTTTCGGTAATCAGTAATATGAAAACTACCAAATCCTCAAAAACCCAAAAAAGCAGTAGTAAAAATCAAAAGCCAATGACCTGTTAAACGTCAAAAGCATCGGCCAGAAGACCTTGAAAAAAATGAAAACTCAACTTCAATTATAAGGGTGTTTTGAATAACCAGATTTTTTGTTCAAGGTCAAGGAACAGGCAAGCTAACAAGTGTCTGTCCATAAATGAGAATTTTCGTTCGAGTTCAAGGAGCTTAGATAAATAAAAAGCGCAGCATATTAGACATATGTGAGTATTTTTATTTTTCGTAGCGACACCGAAATCAGGCGAAAAGGCCATTTATGGACAGGCACTAACAAGCGCAGCATATTAGTCATTCGTGTCCTTTTTTTATTCTACTGTGACGCAGAAATCGGGTGCAAAAAAATTATGCAAGGTAGCCTGAAATTTTATTAACACTGTCCTCCAGGAGTAATTTTGTCATGGGAATGATTAAAGAGTTCAAGGAATTTGCTATCAAGGGAAATGTCGTCGATATGGCCGTAGGTATAATCATCGGAGCGGCATTTGGAAAAATTGTGTCCTCTTTTGTTGAGGATGTCATTATGCCACCCATCGGACTCATCCTTGGCGGGGTGGATTTCACCAACCTTGCCGTCACACTCAAAGAGGCTGCAGGTGACGCCCCCGCAGTCATGCTCAGCTACGGCAAATTCATCCAGACCATGGTTGACTTTACCATTATTGCCTTTGCAATTTTTATTGCTGTCAAAGCTATAAACACCATGAAGAAAAAGGAAGAGGAAGCGCCTGGCGAACCACCTAAACAGGAGGTTCTTCTTACTGAAATCCGGGATCTTCTCAAAGAGCGTAAGTAACAGCGTCCTATCATCTTATATAAGCACCCGTTGCAGGTTTGTTTACTCTTTTCTGCTTGTGACGGGTGTTTTTTTCAACACAAAGTGCATACCTGAACATCCCGAATTCCTTGATTGGCCCGTATATTTCACAAGCCGAGGCGGATGTGATCAATCACGATAATATTGCTGTATCAACTGGCCGACAATGCTCACCCCTATTTCCTGCGGGGTTTGTGCTCCGATATCAAGACCGACCGGTGTAATGATCCGGGCCAGATCATTTGCAGCAATTCCAGACTGCTGCAGACGTGAAAAAAAGGATTCTTTCTTGCGTTTTGAGCCGAGCAGTCCAATAAAGTCTGCCGGTGTAGCCAGGGCCTGCTGCAGAACTTCAAAATCCAGTGAATGGCTGCGGGTGCAGATAACGATAAAAGTTTTTTTAGCCACCGGCAGTTCCTGAAAAACGGCATCCTGTCTGCAGTGAATGGAATCCGCGCAGGTTTCCTCCGGCCTGCGATCATCGGCCAGCATAACCCCGAAACCCGCAAGGGCCGCCATTTCGGCCACGGCCCTGCCCACATGACCTGCACCGATGATCACAACTGCCGGTCCCTGGCTGAGAGGCTCAAGAAAAACCTGGACAGAGCTGCCGCATACCTCCTCGCCGACACGTTCAGGTTCAACCGGCAACAGGACCGATTCACCTGTAAGCAGGACCTGCCGTGCCCTGCGGGTCACCGTTGCATCCAGTATTCCACCGCCAAGACTGCCGATGGTTTCCCCCTGATCCGTTATCACCATCTTGACCCCAACCGGCCTGGCTCCGGAACCGGCCCGGGTCACCAGGGTAGCTAGAACACCGGTTCTTCCCCTGTCAAGCAGTGTTACTATTTCCCGATAGATATTCATAATACGGTTTACGGTTTACAGTTTACGGTTTACGGTTATCCGTCAGTGTAACCACTTCCTGGAAAGCAGATTTTTTTGCTCCTGTACCTCCTTGGTCCCGTGAAACCGGCAAGAAAACAATTCATTCAGATCCTACTCAACCAACCGTATACCGTATACCACAAACCGTAAACCTTCATTTCATGCGTATGGTTAAAACAACTCTCTTTTTGCTGCTGATCCTTGCCATCAGCCTGTTTGCCGCCCGCCTGCTCCTGCTGGAGCGGATTTCTGTCATTATCCTGCACAGGAGCGGAGCGGAAAATGTTTCCGTTCATTTCTCCAGCATGGGTCTGCAGCAGACGGATGTGGAAACACTGGCAGCAACCTTTATCCTGCCGGATGGAGAGTTGATCAGCATCACCCTGCACAACACTGTATTTCAATACAGCCTGCAGCATCTGCTGGCAACTGGAAAATGTGACCGGATCATTGTTGAAACAATGGATATCAGGCGAACCGGGAACAAAAAAATTGCAGAAAAACCGCTGCATTTTCCAGAGCAGGTTCCCCTGCTGAGCAACAGGCTGCGCTCACGTCTCCCATTTAAACAATTTTCCATACAGCAGCTGCTGCTGCACGGTGACCTGCTACCACAGCTTACTGAAAAAGTTATCCGGTTAAAAGGGAACATCAGGGAAACCGCCATCAACTCGACAATCCATCTGCAGGCGGATTCGGAAAGCCTGCTCACAGCCGAGTTGACAAGTCCTGATGCACAACACCTCACTGTTGATATCATCGGCCGGAAAGGCGATGCTCAAATAGTACAGGCCGGGCTCCTGCTGCAACCGGATAATTGGTCCGGGACCTTAGACCTGCAACTGGACTTGATACAGGATCTGTTGGTGCAGTTTTCTGACCTTCCGGAAATACCTGAAATTGACGGTTCATTAACAGTTGTTTTTTCCCTGCCTTTTCCACTTCAGAATGACTCAGCAATCCAGGCTGAAGTCCGTCTGCACGACTCTGACCACAATACTGTTCATCTCAAGGCGACAGGCAAGCCAATAAACCGGGAGGTCGATCTTTTTCTCACCGGCCACAGCAAGGATGAGGAATTTGTCAATCTGCGTCTTGCAGTCAAACAGGAACGCATGACGATACATTATTCTCTCCAGTCCGGACTGTTGGGCAATTTCCTTGAACCATATCTGCCACATCCACTGCCGGAAATCTCCGGTGCTCTGACCGGGAAAGTGAACGTTCCAATGTTCGGGAATAAAGATACAAGTTTTTTCGCAAGCCTGCTTGCCAGCTCACCGGCCCTGGCAGAATTCCGTGCAGCCTCTGCACAACTGGAGCTGACAGGTGAAATGACCGATCAGGTGATCCACCTTGTCCCGGGATCTCAACTTGCTGTCCAATCCCTGATTCTGGGAAACAGCGGGATTGACAGAATCACTCTGGATCTTGCCGGCAGAATCAATCACCATGCAGACTGGTTGCGGCTCATTTTTGCAGAACAGCAAATTCTGCAGATACAGGGGCTGAGCTCCGGCAGACTGCAGATAGCTGACCTGGAAATACAAACAGTGCAGCCGCTGCAGATCAATTTTCGCAACAAGGTATGGAGCGTGGAAACCAATACTCTGCATGTCTCACCACTCCTTATCCGGGACGGAGAACGTACATTCAGCACCTCCCCTCTGATCTGCCGGTTTATGTCTTTTGCTGCCTTTCCACCTGCGCCTGAGTTGAGCGTTGAACTTGCAACACCCGCTGCCCTGCTCACAGGCAGAAACCTGGAACTCCCCGTGAAAACAATCCGTGGAACTCTGCAGCTGATAAAGAACAGTATCCAGGGAAAATTTTCCTTTGCCCCTGCGATCATTCCAGGCAGAGTCCGGGCGGATTTTACCCATAATCCTGCCATTGGTGCCACCACCTTTACCTTGCGTACAGATAAACGATTTGATTTGAACCGGGAAAACATCAGCCTGGCAGCTCTGTTCACTTCCCGGCATTTTCCGTTTGACCTGGACAGCGGCAGAATCTCCTTCAAGATTGATGGTTCCAGAGCACCTGACAGAGACATGCAGCTCTCGGCCTTTGTCGCTGTCACCGAAGGGAGCGGCTATTATCGACACTGGTTATTTAAAGGACTTGCTTTCAGGCAAAATCTTGTCATTCTGCCGCGGATACGATCAAAATCAGAAGGATCTTTTTCCCTGCAGCAACTTATCGGCACTATCAATGTCAATGACGTTAGAGCTGGCCTGAACTTTTCCCCTTCAAAGACCGGTGCATGGCCGCAGGTCCAGATAAACGGCTTCAGTGCTTCCCTGTTTGACGGCACCATCTCCTGTCCTGCTCTGAACTATGACCTGAACAAACCGGACAGCAGTTTTACAGTCAACATCAAGGGGATGGATCTGGCCCCCCTGGTCAAGCTGGTAAATATGGATCACCTGTACGTCAGCGGCAGAATCAGCGGAAGTGTCCCGGTCAGCATAAGGGACAAAACCATTACAGTGGACAACGGTCATTTGTACAATGATCCGCCGGGTGGAGTGATACGTTATACACCCACAAATATGAATCAGTCCGGCATTACGGGTTACGCCTTGAAGGCGGTGGAGGACTTTCGTTATGACACGCTGGAAACTACTGCTCAGTATTCTCCCGGCGGACAGCTTGATCTTGATATCAGTCTGAAGGGAACCAGCCCGAAGCTGTCAACCAGCAGGCCGGTACATCTTAATATCCACGCCGAACAGAACCTGCCCACCCTGATGCAGAGCCTGCGGTTCAGCAAAGGATTAACCGAGGAACTGGACAAACGGGTCAAACAACAGTACAAGTAGTTATATTGATGAAAGGATTTTATTTATCTGCATGGAGGATGTCTATGAAATATAAACCTATTCTGGTGGTGCTGGCGGTTCTTATACTCGGCACTATCGGGTGCAGCCCGACCGTCAAGATGGCAACACCTGAAAAACCGATCACCATTAATCTCAACGTCAAGATTCAGCATGAAATCCTGGTCAAGGTCGACAAGGAACTGGACAGTGTCCTGAGCGAAGACAGTGGTCTCTTTTAACCGACACTGCTGAGTCTGAGTTCAATGGACAGGCACGATTGCCGAACAATGAAAATCAACTAACAACAAAGGTTCTTTGGGAAAATCCAATAGTTCAGGAGAGCAGTCATGAAAAAAACTCTTACCCTCATTCTTTTCGGCCTGCTGCTGGTCTGTCAACCGGCCATGGCCCTTGACCTGCACAGTGCCAAAGCGCAGGGACTGATCGGCGAGACTACAACCGGTTACCTGGCCGCTGTCAAAAACACACCTGAGGTACAGAAACTGGTAAACGACATCAACGCAAAACGCAAACATCATTACCAGCAGATTGCCAAGCGCAACAACACACCGCTCAATGCCGTGGAACAGCTGGCAGGGAAAAAGGCGATTGAAAAAACCCCGCCTGGTCAGTTCATCAACATCAACGGATCCTGGCAGAAAAAATAATCAATAGGGCACCTTGAAAAATTAGAAATTTTGTTTGAGTTCAAGGAACAGCGGAAAATAAAAGCGCAGCATATTAGGCATATGTGAGCATTTTGTTTCTCGCTGTGACACAGAAATCGGACAGATAGCGTAGACTTCGAAATAGCAATTTTGCAAGGTGCCCAATAAAAAAAGCCGCGTGATTTCCCACGCGGCTTTTTTCCTTTAATACCTTATCCCTTTTTATCATCTTCCTCAAAAGGCATAGGTGAATTTAGCCCAGATATTGTACCCTTCCGTCTTGTTCTCTGCCGCCATCTCCCACTGGTTGCGCAGGGAAAAGAACATATTTTTATGATTGTACCAGATACCGGGACCCACGGCAAAAACCCGGCTGTGATAGCCTTCATCAGCCCGCAGCAAATCCTGGACAGGGGCAGGAATGGAAGCATCAAGGTCATATGAGTCATCAGTGGTCTGGGTATAGTAGTAGCCGTTTACACCGATACGAAACGAAGGGGTAATGCCATAGGACACGGAATAATCAAAATGAAATTCCTGGCCCGGATCACGGTCAACCTCAAATCCGTAAACCGTAGCGTATTTATCCTGGGAGGTATTGAAGTCGTACATGAATTTTGCTGAGAACGCCCAGTTGTCAAGCATGTAGGTGACACCTAATACCGGCTCAATTGTCCAGAAATTCCTGCCCACGGATGCCATATTGCCGTCATCCTGCCCTGTGGGAATGTAGATATCGGCAAGGGAGGTTACGATGTGCAGCTTACCCTCCTGAAAATGCCAGGCAAGGATAAAAGGACTGTAGATAACATACGGTACTGAAGTATCATCATAGGACCGTGTTGCCTCGGGCCCCACCGGAACCTTGAAGTTCAGATCCGTGCCGAGGATGGGCACAAAGAGATGGGTACAGTAATTTCCGCCCAGAAGCTGTTTGTCGGTAGACCACAGGAAACGAAACACGTTGGCAACAACCGAGACATCATCAAAGGCTTCAATATCGTCACCGTTGTCATCCTTCATGGTATCGGCATTGTAGTAATACAGGTAGTCAAGAAAATAAAAACCGGGAGGGGGGACCGCGCCCGCAAGAAAGGCCTCGGCGCCGTTGGGATAGCTCTGGCCGCCACCGGCCATGGCCTGACCACTGAAACCGATCAGCGCAACAGCCAGACACAGGGTAATCATCTTCCGCATCATTTTCTCCCTCCTCTTCAGGTGCTATTCATTCAGGCAGACAGCCTTCCTGCCAGCCAGATTATGAAAAAACTATCAGGTTTTGGCAGGAAGTTCAACACGAAGAAGGAAAAAAATGAATTGTGGCTCAGAACAGGGCAGTCAGATTTTACCGTGACGAATGATGGAAATGAGCAGCCAGAATCCCATGATACCGGCAACCAGAAAGCCGGCCAGACCAATAACTGGAATACCATGCCAGCGGGGCGGAATATCGGAGAGCACAACAAGAGAGGAACCGATGAGCTGTGCTGCCAGCACAATGGCAAAGGAAATCCGGTTGGAGACCCGGTCAAGGGAGAGCTCCAGAGGCCGCAAACCCCGGTGTTCAAGCTCAAGCTTCATCTTACCCTGGCGTAGCTGTTTGAGAATGGAGCGGGCTTCGCCGGGCAGGTCACGGAACAGGGTCAGGTACTGGTTTCCGGTTTCACCGGCTTCCTCGGCCAGGCGGCGTGGCCTGACCCGTTCAAATTTAATCCTTCTCATAAAAGGACGGGCCAGGTCAATGAGTTCAAGTTCCGGGTCAAGCATCAGCCCCACCCCTTCAACCGTGGTCATGGCCTTGAGCATGAGATAGAGATTGGGCTTTAACGACAGCTTATGCCTGCCTACCAGTTCAAGCAGGTCCTGGAGTATTTTCCCGGCCTGCAATTCTCCCAGAGAGAGATACAGATACCGGTCCATGAAATCACCCACGTCCACGGCCAGTTCACGTAGATCAAGTTCTCCCTGCTGGATGGTAACCTTCAGCACATCTGCTGCCACCTTGGTTTCATTTCCTGAAACAAGATGCAGCACAAGGTCTGCAAAATCTTCCCGCTCCGTACGTGACAGCCTGCCCATCTGCCCGAAATCAATAAAACAGACCACATTCTCAGGCAGGATGAAAATATTGCCCGGATGCGGATCCGAGTGAAAAAAACCATGCACAAAGATCTGTTCCATGACAAGGTTGGCGCCTCGTTCGGCAACCAGAGGAAGGTCATAGCCCTGGTTCTTCAGCGTATCGACCTCAGAGGCCTTGACCCCTTCAATCCGCTCAAGCACCAGGATACGCTCAGTGGACAGAGCAGGATACACATCAGGAACATGGATATCGCTGTTATTTGCAAACTGGCGGGCAAAACGCTGAATATTGGAGAGCTCCCTGGTAAAATCAATTTCCCGGGACAGGCTGCGGGCAAATTCATGGACAATGGCAGAGGGCCGGTGTCCATGAACCTCTTCCAGATGCTCTTCCATCAGCCTTGCAATATGAGCCAGGATCTCCAGGTCAACAGCTATCAGGTTTTCAATACCCGGCCGCTGTACCTTGACCACTACGTTCCTGTTTTTCAGCTCACCGTCGCTTAACTGACCATGCAGCAGACGGGCATGATGAACCTGGCCGATGGAGGCGGCAGCCAGAGGATGTGAATCAAAATACTCGTATATGTCAGATGGATCACGTCCCAGCTCTTCCTGGAAAATCTGCTGCACCTCTTCATAAGAAAAGGGCGGCACATTATCCTGGAGTTTTGCCAGTTCGTCTAAATACTCGGCGGGAATAAAATCAGGGCGGGTGGAGAGCAGCTGACCCAGCTTGATAAAAGTCGGCCCGAGCTCTTCCAGAGCCATACGGAGTCGTTCCGGCCTGGAATGACGGTCAATCTGTTCCCGCGGCTTGCGGTTGATCATCTGCAGACCTGTTTCCAGGTACTGGTCAATATGCAGACGATCAACCAGATCGCTGAAACCGTACTTGAACAGAACCCGCAGGATCCGTTGAAAACGGGTCAGGTGCCGGTAGGTCCGATTGATGGCACCAAGCTGCCTGATACTGAACATCAGCTCAGAACCTTATTCGTAACCAATCACGGGATATGCAGCAGCCTGAACTTGCCCCGATCCTGTAATCGGTCTCAGGGTGGTTCAGGTGTGCGTGGTCGTGATGCCCGGTTATAGCCCATCTATATTGGGTGGTGCGAGCATGTGCTGCAGCTGGAGCACCCTGTAATCGGTTACCCTTGTTCACTGCTCTCCTTGTTGATAACAACCTGCAGCTCTTCAATTTTGCGGCGAAGATCCGCCACTTCATCCGTGGTTGCAAGGTTGAGCTGGTCGACCCTGTCCTCAACCTGGCGGGTCAGCCACAGTTCCAGCTGATCCTTGGCAGATTCTGATTTTTTAATCAGGTCATCTACAAACTCTTTTCCTTCATCCGTTGTCAGTTTTCCCTTCTTTACCAGTTCTTCCCGTACCTCTTCAATCTTGTCACGGGTAAGAAAGGCAGCACCAATGCCTGCATAAACAACATTTTTGAGCAGATCCTTCATATTGCACCTCCTTTGTTGATGTACCTGGATCAACTGATCAGAAAAGGGAAAAGTTTCCCGAACAATCAGTTCCCTGTTTTCTGTTTCCTTTTCCCTTTAGGACACCTTGAAAAATTAGATATTTTGCAAAGCGGCCTTAAGTGTTTACTCTTTTGTAATATCCCTATGATATACAGTAAGATCAAACCCCATTTCAGCAATAATTTTCTGCAGATGTTCGGCAACGGCTACTGAACGATGACGCCCGCCGGTACAGCCGACAGCCAGAGTGATCTCCTTTCGTCCGGCAGCCTGGTGGCTGCGCAGAAAAAAAGAAAGAAACGGTTCAAGGTATTCCAGGAAGCGGATACCGGTCCTGTTTTCAAGAACATAGGCAGCCACAGTTGATTCCAGTCCGGTATGGTCTCTTAATTCCGGCACCCAGTAAGGATTAGGCAGAAAGCGGACATCCCAGACCGAGTCCGCATCGGGACCCCCGTGTTTAAATCCGAATGAAAATAATGTGATATTCAACGATCCGCCAGCAAATGTTTTTTTCAGGATGCTGAACAGAGCACCCGGATACTTTCAGCCTTTTCGCTGATGCCCCGCTTGAGTACCTCCCGATTGTACGCTGTCAACACATCCTTGCGTTTGATCATACCCAGTACCCAGGGATCCTCCTTGCTCTCCACCACCGGAATCTCATCAAGACCCTTAACATCAAAGAGCTGCATAGCGTCAAACAGGTTGTCATCCGGGGTCAGGCTGATGACATCGTGGCTGCAGATGGCGCCGACCAGGAAACAGACACGCTGCTCCTCATCATGGAGGATAGTCTTCACATCCTGCATGGACACCACGCCCACCATCCTGCCGGTATGGTTGATAACAGGAAAATAAAAAGAATCCTTGGCCATGGCAAACAACTCCAGCAGCTGATTGATATTGGCTGTTTCGCTGATAAAATCGACCTCCTCGGTCAGCGCCTTGCCGACCCGGATCGATTTCAGGATGGCGACTTCACGGCCTTCGTGGATATCAATACCCTCGCGGGTGAAATCCACCGTATCAATGGAATCATGGTAAAATTTAGAGGCAGTCACCGTTCCCAGGATGGAAGTAAGCATCACCGGCACAATAATCATGTAATTGCCGGTCATTTCAAAGAGGAGAAAAATAGCCGTCATGGGCGCATGGGTGGAAGCGGCCAGAAAGGCGCCGATACCGATGGTGGCATAGGCTCCGGGTGAAGCCGTATACTCCGGCAGCAGGTAATGGACTATTCCGCCGAAAGCTCCACCAACAACTGCCCCGATAAACAGAGAGGGTGCAAATACTCCACCCGCACCACCGGAACCCAGTGTAATGGCAGTGGCAACAGATTTTAAAACCACCAGGGCCAGCATCACCCAGAAAATTCCTTTTCCAGCCAGAACGACTTCAATATATTCATAACCGTCACCCATGATCTGGGGAAACAGTATGCCGATGCTGCCCACCAGGAAGGCACCGATAATGGGTTTGATCTGAGCATGGATGGGCAGGACCTGAAATTTGTCCCTGACCAGATAAAAAAAACGGATATGGGCCACCGCCAGCAGGCCTATTATTAGAGCCATGACTGCATAGAGGGGCATCTCCACAAAAGGGTTGACCATATGGTAATCAGGAATGGGAAAGGCTGGAATCTCGCCGTAATAGGCCCGTGAGACAACGGTGGCCATGGCTGAGGCAATAACCAGGGCGGCAAATGAGGAGATCTCGTAGGTACCGAGCAAAACAATTTCAGCGGCAAAAAAAATGCCGGCTATGGGGGCGTTGAAGATACCGGCAATAGCACCCGCGGATCCAGCTGCAATATAAACCTTTATCCGGACTCCGGAGACCCGGAGCTTCTGGCCGACCTGGGAACCCAGGGCACCGCCGATCTGGGCAATCGGGCCTTCCACACCAGCCGAACTACCGGTACCGATGGTAATGGCGGTGGCGATGATCTTGATAAAGATATTTTTGGCATTGATCACGCCGTTTTCCAGGTTCACCCGGCGCAGGAACCTGGTAAAGCCATAGCCATTAACCTTGCCGGGAAACAACAGTGACAGGGGAATAAGCAGAACCATGCCGAACATGGGAATGAGGGGAAGCAGAAAACTGCGCCACCCCCCCTCACCGATACGGAGCAGTTCATAAGCCTGCACAAACACAAACTCGTGAACCAGTTCAACCGCTTCACGAAAGACAATGATCGCGACTCCGGCCAGCAACCCTATCAGGGCGGCGGTCACGATCATGATTGTATTCTCTCCGGGAAAAAACAGTTTCAGTTTGGTAAGCATGTCCGCTCCGGAATGTCACAGCCGCATTGTTCAGCCTGCCGCAGGAAAAAATCATCGGTCATACCGGCAAGGTAGTCACGTACTATGGCAGCCGGCGGATGGTTTTTCATATAGGCAGCAGACATGGCATTTACGAAACTCAAGCCCACCGCACTGGACCCGGGATCGTGAACGATCTGATCCAGATAATGATCAAAGAGTTGTTCATAACAGGCATGAATCCGTTTATAGTCAGGTTGAAAAGCTGGATTCGTATAAATCCGTTCATAGTTGAAAGTCTTCAGATCAAGTAACAGGGCGGCAATCTCCTCACTGAAACCGATAACATCCTGATCCGAATCCCTCCATTGTGCATTCCGGATTCGGGCGTTTCCTCCAATCAGATCCGTGACCAGTGTATAGACAATGGTGCCATTGCTTGTGCCGAGCCTCCTGCCGCAATGAACCGGGATCTCACTTCGGTCAATCAGCCTCAGCTCAATGGCATCTTCTATATCACGGCCTATGTAGGCAATGATGTCCGACAACCGGACCACGCACCCTTCAAGAGTCATGGGAACGAGTTTCTGCATGGGATCCCGGCTCTTGGCTGCAAGCAACCGGTCAAAAGATGCGAAATCTCTGTCCCGCTCAGGAACCAGCCTGGTGACATGCGCCTCTCCATCATGGCAGAGGATGCCGTCAAGCACCTGCAGGGTCAGATCCCAGCCCCTTCCCTTTTTCTCAAACCTGTCCAGAAACTGTACCGACTGGATGTTGTGCTGGAAACCGTCCAGCCCATGCTCCCGGCAGAGCCGGTTCAGTATCCTCTCCCCCTCATGGCCGAATGGCGGGTGACCGATATCATGCCCCAGGGCGATGGCCTCAATCAGATCCTCATTCAGTCCCAGAAAGCGTCCCACTGTCCGTCCAATGCGGGACACCATCTGTACGTGCAGCACCCGGTGTGTAATATGGTCATTGTCAATGAGCGAAAAGACCTGGGTCTTGTCAATATACCGCGTATACGCTTTTGAATGCAGGATACGGTCAGCATCCTGGGCAAAGGCCTGCCTGTGACCCTGCAGGTCCTCAGTCCTGCGGCGGATCCCGTCCCGGCTCAGGCAGGCAAGGGGTGACAGGCGCTGCTGCTCTGCCGTATTGAGTTCGTCAAGCAACAGGGACAGTTCCGCATCTGTCTCTGTATGTAGCATATCGCATTTTCTCATATTTCCTGCATAAACTTTTTATTTTAGCAGAAAACCTGTTTCCTGCAAGCTGGATTTCAAGATATAATAATACCATCATGTATCTTCCGCCTGACATGGTTCTGCAGATATGCTGACTATGATCATCAAATCAAGGCCGGGCCGACAGGGACTGTACCTTTTGCTGGCTATGATCATACCGGCCATATGGCTGGCATGGCCGACCCCTGTCCTCAGCCGGGACCTCACTCTTTCCGGAGACCGGATCAGCCTGCATGCCAGGAACGTCCCCCTCATGTCCATCCTCAGGGAACTTGCCGATCTGGGAGTAACAGTGCGGGTGGACCCGACTATTAATCCGAAGGTCACCGTTTCCCTGGAAAACCAGGACCTGCATCTGGGTCTGCATTCCATTCTCCACCCGTACAGCTACGCACTTATCTGGAAAACGGAAAACATTGCGCTGCATGGTGGTTCCTCTCTTGCTGAACTGCAGATTTTCAAAGCCGGCAATAAAGAAAACATGCGTTACCTGAAACCGGCCAAAAGATTTAATGTTGCCGTGGATGCAACCAGTGGCGTCAGGTATATCCGCGGGGAACTCCTCATCCAGCCCAGCGGCACAATCAGTCCCGTACGTCTCAGGCATCTACTGCAACAGATCAATGGAACCGTTCTTGAGGCAAACAGACAACTGGGAATCTACAGGATTCGAGTTGCCGGCAACCCGGATATCCCCTCCCTGGTTGCGCAGATAACCCGCACAACCGGGATAAAGGCTGAACCGAATTTTGTCTACGATTCCATCCAGCCCTATCAGTTATCCAAAGCACCGGAGCCACAAACGCCCTCAACGATTAACCAGGAACAAAGGATCGGGGACGCACCGGTGGCAATTCTTGACAGCGGTCTGACTCCCGGGCTTGGGATAGAGCCTTTTGTGGTTGCTTCTCTAAATTCACTTGAGCAGGAAACGTCTCTATCCGATTCCATGGGCCATGGGACCCAGATGGCCCTGATAGCTACCGGCATGATCACTCCTGACGGTGCAGCAGCGAAAGATGCTGACGGCTTTGTGCCGATCATCCCGGTGAAAATTTTTGATGACCAGGGACTGACATCAACCTTCACCCTTGCGCGGAGCATCGACTTTGCGCTGCAGAATAATGCCCGTGTTCTCAGCCTGAGCTGGGGAACTGAAATCCAAAGCGATTTTCTCAAACAGGCCATGGACCGGGCGCAGGCCGCCGGTGCTGTCATCCTGGCAGCTGCCGGCAACGAGCCCACCGGCAGACCGGTCTATCCTGCCGCCTATGACAGTGTCATAGGGGTGGGGGCATTAACTGCCGACGGCCAACCCTGGGAACAATCCAACTTCGGCAGTTTTGTCGCCCTGTATGCACCGGGGGTGGCAACTTTTCCCGTGGGAAACCTGGGAGAAGCCGGGACTTATGCGGGTACATCCATTTCCACGGCGCATGCCGCCTCAACTGTTTCCGCTTTTCTGACTGCCAACCCCCGGGCGACCAGGGAACAGATTCTCAACGTTCTTGGTATTAATCCATAACCAGAAAATTCCTTTCAACAATAAAAACTGTTGCCTGTAAAAGCGCTCTGCCAGTATGGTTACCCTTTACCTTATTTCCAACTTATTTCACCTCATTGCCAGGAGCAACCATGACAGCTGAAAAACGTACGCCAAATCCTGACCGGGTCGCCTTTCTCCGGTCACTGCCCCTAGAAGTCAAACAGAAGATCACCGGGGAGGAATCTGAAATCTTCATGTATGAGGAGGACATTCCTGAATCACTGTATGAAAAAATCAAAGATTTTATCATTGAAGAGAACGAGTAAGGGAGACAAGCCATGAAACGTATTGGAAGAGCACTGTTGACAATCCTGGGTGCAGGCCTGGCATTCATACTGGTCTGCCAGCCCGTATCTGCGGCAGATACAACCTTTACCTTTGGCCTGCTCATGGTCGGCCCGGCCAATGATCACGGCTGGAGCCAGGCCCATTTTGAGGCGGCCAGGGAGATAGAAAAATCACTGCCCGGCACCAAATTGATCTATATCGACAAGGTCAACCCGGCGGACCGCCCCGGCATCACAGTGCCCAACCTGGTGGATGACCTGGTTTCCAAAGGGGCAAAACTGATTATCGGCAACTCCGATGATATGAAAGACGGGATGCGCGAGGCATCCATGATGCATCCGGATGTGTACTTTGTCCATATCTCCGGCGATGATGTCATTACCGGCAAGGCGGAAAAGAACCTGACCAACCTGATGGGCCGCATGGAGTACGGCAAGATGATGGCCGGTTTTGTTGCCGCTTTGACGACCAGAACAGGTAAAATCGGCGACCTTGGCCCCCTGATCAATGCCGAGACCCGCCGGTTGTCTTCCGCAGCCTATCTCGGTGCCCGATATGCCTGGACCCATGTCTTGAAAAAACCTGCCAAGGACCTGAAATATAAAGTTTCCTGGATTGGCTTCTGGTTCAACATCCCCGGTGTTACCTCGGATCCGACCCTGGTCACGCGCAACTTTATCGATTCCGGCCATGATGTGATCATCTCAGGTATTGACACCACTGAGGCCCTGATTGTTGCCGGACAGAAGCGTCAAGAAGGTGGTAAAGTCTGGGCTGTCCCCTACGATTACAAGGGTGGCTGCAACGAGGCCCCGGATGCCTGCCTGGGTGTACCCTATTTCAACTGGTTCCCGGGGTACAGACAGATCATTGAAGCGGCCATGAACGGCAACTTTAAACAGCAGTTCCTGTGGCTGGGTCCGGACTGGCAGGACATCAATAATCCTGAGACATCTTCAATCGGATTCATGGAAGGAGCAGCCCTTGGAGAAGAGCAGAAAAAGGAGCTGGCCAAATTCCAGAAAGGGCTGGCTGACGGCTCCATCAACCTGTTCAGGGGGCCACTCAACTTTCAGGACGGATCCGTCTTTCTTGAGCCCGGCCAGGAAGCCAATGACGAGCAGATCTGGAACCTGCCTCAGCTGCTGGAAGGCATGGAAGGTGCAAGCAAGTAAGTGAGAAAGGAAAAGGCAGAAAAATGATCAACCCTTTTCCCTTTTTCCTGTTCCCTCTTCCCTGAACAATGATTGAGCTCCGGGACATTCATAAATATTTCGGCACGGTCAAGGCCCTGCAGGGAGTCAGCCTGAAGATTGCAGCCGGCTCTATTCACGGGATCGTGGGTGAAAACGGGGCCGGCAAGTCCACCCTGATGAAGGTGTTGACCGGCTATATCGGCCGAACCTCGGGCAGCATCCTGTTTAATGGGCAGGAAGTCGATTTGCGAATCCCCAGAGAAGCCCGGGTCCTTGGCATCGGGATGCTGTACCAGGAACCGCTGGACTTTCTCCAGCTCTCGGTACTCGACAACTTCATGGCTGGTGGACCCCGCTTTGACAGGCGGGAAATGCGATCTGAACTGCTTGCGCTGACCCGCCGTTTCGGTTTTGAACTTGATCCCGACTGTCCTCTGCAGCGATTGACCGTGGGAGAACGGCAGCAGCTCGAACTGCTGCGTCTTATCCATGAGGGAACCAGGGTACTAATCCTTGATGAACCCACCACAGGCATTTCCGAACGCCAGCAGGAACTGTTGTTTGCCACCCTGAAATCACTGAAAGAGGAAGGCTGTGCCATCATCCTGGTTTCCCACAAACTCTCAGAGGTCGAAATGCTCTGCGACAGAGTATCAGTCCTCCGTCACGGTTGTATAGCCGGTCACCAGGAACGTCCCTTTGATACCGAAAAACTCCTGCAGGCCATGTTTGACACCCTGCCTGAATATAAATCTCCTCCGGAAATCCGCAGTGGAGGTCCGGAAATTCTTTCCTTTGCAGACGTCTGCTCATCAACCGGTCGATCAGGACTTCATCATGTTTCCGTTTCTGTAAATGAAGGTGAGGTCATCGGTCTGGCCGGGCTGGACGGGAGCGGCCAGTCTGTTTTTCTCAAAATTGCAGGCAACCTGATGGAACCCGATTCAGGAACAGTGATCCGCTTTGGTCACGAACCGGCTCACAGCAAACAGCAGTCACACAGAAAAAAGGTGGTCTTCCTGCCTGCAGACCGGCTCAGCGAAGGGTTGATCCCCGGCCTTTCCATCCGTGAACATCTGCTGCTTGCTGGTGACAGCCCGCTGTTTATCACCCGCTGGAGCGGCAGGCAGCAGGCGGAAAAGGCCATTGCCAAATTCAACATCCAGGGCAGGCCCGAGACGATTGCCGAGGGATTGTCGGGCGGAAACCAGCAGAGGTTACTGCTTTCGCTCATGGGATCCGGTGCCAGGCTCATTCTTATGGAAAATCCCACCCGGGGCCTGGATGTCCAGTCCGGTGCCTGGACCTGGCAGCATCTGCGTCACCAGCTACCGGATAACGGTGCCATTTTGTTTGCCTCACCAGACCTGGAGGAGATCATGGAACACGCCAGCCGGGTACTGGTCTTTTTTGATGGTCATATTATTCTGGACAGAGCAAGCCGGGATATCGATTTCGGACAGGTTTCCCGGGCCATTACCGGCCAGGTGGAGGAGACCGTTTGAGCGGTATACGATTGTCATCTCTTACCGGTTCCGTGCTGCAGATCCTGTTGATAGCAGGGCTTGCCTTTGGTGCGGTCAGTCTGTTGCTGCTGGCAATGGACATTTCTCCCGTGGCAATTGCCGGGGCCATGTCAGCCGGAGCCATCAGCAACTGGCTGCGGATCAGCCATGTGCTGTCCATCTGGACACCGCTTCTCCTCTGCGCGAGCGGTCTGCTCTTCACCTTCCGGGCCGGACTCTGGAACATCGGCATTGAGGGACAGATGGTCATGGGTGGAGTTGCGGCCACGGCCGTGCTGCGAATACTTGAAGGGTTTGCTCCACCAGGTCTGATCATACTGCTTGCCATGGCAGGCGGCCTTCTTGGGGGAGGCCTGTGGGGCATGCTGGTCGGACTGCTGCGCAACCGCGGCGGGGTGAACGAGATCTTCGGCGGCCTGGGGCTCAACTTTGTTGCCCAGGGCATTATTTTATGGCTGATATTTGGTCCCTGGAAACGGGCCGGCATTGCCTCCATGAGCGGAACCGATCTGCTGCCACGTGACCTCTGGCTGCCTTCTCTGCCGGGTTGGCGGGTGGCACCTGTTGCCCTGGGACTGGCCGGAGTCGCCTTTATCATGACTGCATTGCTGCTGGCCAACACCAGGTTCGGCCTCCGACTGAAAGCAGTTGGAAACAATCAGCAGGCAGCCAGGCTGTTCGGCATTCAGCCGAACCTGATCGGGCTTACGGCCATGATGCTGGGTGGAGGACTGGCGGGGCTGGCTGGTTGTCTGCAGGTCACCGCAGTTTATCACCGGTTGATCCCTTCAATTTCAAGCGGCTACGGCTACCTGGGATTATTGATTGTCATGCTTGCCGGTTATCGGGCAACAGCCGTCCCCTTTATTGCCCTGTTTTTTGCCGCCCTTGCCGCAGGTTCCATCCAGCTGCCCATTGTCCTGCAGATTGATTCATCTCTGTCCGGAGTAATCCAGGGCGCCTGCGTACTCAGTGCCCTGCTGGTACACGGACTGCAGCAGCAGAGACGGCACAGCTGATGGATGTTTCCCTGCCCGTTCTTGCCGCCGGAATTGCCGCAACTTCGGCTCCTCTTATCTTTGCTGCCCTGGGTGAAGCCCTGACTGAAAAAGCAGGGGTCATCAACCTGTCCCTTGACGGTACGATTCTGCTGGCTGCCATGACCGGCTTTGTCACCGCATCCGTCACCGGCTCTGTCTGGCCCGGATTTGCCGCTGCCGCTGCCACCGGCATGGCTGTTGCGCTGGCCCTTGCCCTGGTCGGAGTCTGGCTGGGCCAGTCGCAGGTGGCCGTCGGCTTTGCCCTCACCTTTCTTTGCCGGGATCTGGCCTATTTTCTGGGCAGCCCCTATTCGCGGACACCCGGACCACAACTGCTGACCGTACCCATACCGGTTTTAGGCGATCTGCCGGTTCTCGGACCGATACTGTTCAATCATTCTCTGGTTGTGTACAGCTCTTTTCTGGTCATTCCCCTGCTCTGGTACTTCATGTTTCACACCAGAGAGGGACTTGTCCTGCGGGCAGTGGGTGAAAATCCGGAAGGCTGCTGGGCCCGAGGTATACGCCCCAGACTGACCCAGACCCTCTACACTGCCCTTGGCGGCGCACTTGTCGGGATTGGCGGTGCAGCCTATTCGCTTGCTGTCAAGCCTGGCTGGGGAAGGCCCCAGGGCTGTGAAGGCATCGGCTGGATCGCGCTGGCCCTGGTGATCTTCGGCGGCTGGCATCCCCTGCGTGTTGCTCTGGGAGCTTATATCTTCGGCATGCTGCAGATAACAGGAATTGTCCTGCAGGATCTGTTTCCGACCATTCCCTCCCAGATCTTCCAGGTGGCTCCCTTTCCCCTTATGATCTTTACCCTGGTACTCATCCACTTGAGCCGTAATGTGCGCAACACAAACGGTTCACGGCTGTTGGCCCTTCTCAGCGGCACCCCTCCCCGGGCCCTGGGTCGCAGCCATCGGCAGGAATGACAGACTCTAGACGTCCTCAACAAAATATATTGTAATTTCATTCAGTTTCTCTATTCAAACTCCATTTCTTCCATCCTGGATCACTTATTGCATATTAACATAACATATGCTGAAGTAAGCATACCCTAACTCACTGAATGCAGGGTAATATCTATTGAAATTCATGTGCTGTCAACATCACACGGGTTGACAAAATTTTGACACATAAACTTCACTATGAGGCCTTTACATGACACAGCAGGATATTGTGCAAATGGTTGAAGAGATGAGGGCAATGAATATTCCTGAACAAATTATTGACATCTTTGTCAAAGAGGCAACAAAAGACAATTAACTAGGACAGCTACCGGGAAAACAAAATCATGCCTTTGTATAGAGAACGACGTCATATCAGCAGATATGATCTGAACTACCCCACGCTGCTCACAACGCAGACTCTTCCTGTACGGCGGGCTCACCTGGCTCAAATTCTTGATGCCGGTGCAGGAGGGATGCGCTTGCTGGTAACTGATGCTGATTGTTTGTCAGTGGGAGACGAGTTACAGCTTTCTCTCTCCTCAGCCTGTCAGAGTGAAGCAGGCCAGGAATGGCAGCCTGTCAATGTTCGCTGCAGAGTTGTCTGGCAGAATCTAGAAAATAACCAGATCGGCCTGTCGTATCTGTACACATCCTAACCGGTCAACCGTCATAATCTGCTCTCGAGCACCTGTACCCGGATCATGCCCCGTACCGAATTTGCCACATACACCTCATCTGCCGCCAGCACATCATCAACAGATAACAGCTGTTCAACCGCCCGTCCCTCTTCAAGCAGCATCCGCCTGCAGGTGCCTGCCAGCAGACCGCAGCCGACCGGGGGTGTCAGGAGATCATCACCATGCCTGATAAACAGGTTGGTAATGGCACCTTCCGTGACCTGATCCAGGCTGTTTGTAAACAGCACCTCAAAAAATCCCCTGTCAACAGCCTGTTTGCGCTCGATGTCAAACAGGCGACGTCTGGTGGTCTTGTGAAACCGATGCGGATCATTCCGGTTCACCTGTTTCCCTGAAAAAATCACCTTCGGCAGCTCTGTCCGGCCCGGATCCTCGTCAAGCCGGGTGGAATCAACCTGTACTCTGCCGTCGCAATAGAGCAGCAACCGGACCCGCTGGTTGTGCCTGCAACCTGTTCCCACTTCCTGCAGCCGTGACAAAACGATTTCCGGATCATAACTGAAATGAAAATAACGGGCAGAATCTGCCAAACGATCAAGATGGAACCCAAGCAGATAGTATCCCTCTTCCGGCTGCCAGAGCAGAGTCTCAATAAGCTGGAATTCAGGCTCACTTCTGGTCAGAAAATTTCCTTTGAGCAGGGACTCCTGCCATTCCGATTCAGGGTCGGAATCGGCAACAATACCGGATCCGATACCCATCCTCCCCCGCCCGCCGGACAACTCCAGGGTACGGATCGGAACATTGAAACAGCTCGTTTCCGGACCGGCGTAACCGATTGCCCCGCAGTACACCCCTCGGTGCTGCTTCTCCAGTTCATGGATAATTTCCATGGTCCGTATTTTCGGAGCACCGGTCACGGATCCACAGGGGAACAGGGCCGACATGAGACGAGCAAGTGATATCGGTCCACTGTGCACAGGTACTCCGTCAACGGTAGAGGTCATCTGGAGCAGGGATTCATAGGTTTCAACATCGAACAGGGAACGGGGAATAACCCTCCCCCCTCCCACGGTGTGAAGCAGACGACCGAGATCGTTGCGCAGCAGATCGACGATCATGACATTTTCGCTGCGGTTTTTAGGATCTGAGCAGAGCTCCCTCCTGTGTTGTGCATCTTCAGCCCCTGTTCTCCCCCGGGCCATGGTACCTTTCATGGGACGGACCCGTATTTTCTCAGGATCTGCTGAAAAAAACAGTTCAGGTGAAAACCCCAGGATATCCCTGCCGCCATACCGGAGCCAGGCGCTGTAGGAGACAGACTGGTTGCGTCGCAGGGTCCGGTACAGGGCAGCAACCGAACCATTGAAAAGAAAATCAAGATGCAGAGTGAAATTGACCTGGTAGGTATCTCCTGCTCGGATATACTCCTGAATTTTCTGGATTGCCTGTAAATACTGTTCCCTGGATATCGTTGACTGCAGCCGACTGCAATTGCAGGAATCATCCATGATCTCAGCTGCCGGCCAGCCGTGACCGCCTGTAAAGGTGCCGGTCCTGTGGTCAAAGACAAGCGGCTCATTATAAACGCCCAGCATGGCAAGCGGCTTCTGCAGACTGCTGTTTTCCCCGGACAGAAAAGGACGCAGGCGGGGTTCCAGCAGATAGCCGAACTCATAGGCCAGCCAGCCTGCCAGAAAGTACCCCTGCTCACGAAAGGAATCCGCCCTGGCCAGAAATTCTGTTGCATCGTCATCTGCCCTGCAGATAAGGATATTTCGCGGACGGGTAAAGAGCAGAGACCTATGGTTTTCTTCAGTGACCCTGGAGCTTTCCAGGAAAACAAAATCATCTTCCTGTACCAGCCATGAAGTGAGCCGGGCTATGGTTTCATCATTGAGTGGCTTCATAAGCTGTCAACAGAAATTCCGGATTACCTCCCTGGATCTCAATGTCGGCAGATGGTGACTTTGAAGAAGCTTCACTTTTCGACCTTACCCCTCAACTCAGAGGGTGTATTGACATTGCGCCAGGAGGGACGAAGATGAACAGGAGGTTGAAAGTGTTGGACTCCGGGTCGACCGGCCAGTCGACTGATACGCAGAAAACCGGAAGTTGCAATCTCTTCCAGAGGTAACCTGCAACGATAGTCATACCAGGCAAGAAGAGGTTCTATCCTCCCATCATCCTCCAGATCCGGCAGGATTGCATGAATACCCGGCCTGCGACTTTCAAGCAGCCACTGCAGACTCTCAACCTGAACATCGGGCTGGTCACATCCCATAACCAGCCAGGAAACTGCAGGCTGCCAGCGCATGACTGATAGAATTCCAGCCAGCGGACCGGCCAGGCCGGGACCATCGGGAATGCGTGGCAGTGCTGCCAGTGAGTCAGGCAGCAGGCCCTGACCGGAGATCACCACCTGATCCACCAGGGGAGCAAGCTTGTGCACGGCATGCTCAAGCCAGGTTGCACCATCGCGCTCAATAAGATGCTTGGGCCTGCCCATGCGACGACTCTTTCCCCCGATCAGTACGCAGCCCCACACCGGAATTTGGCGCCATTTTCGATGCAGCCACTGTTGCAGAAAATGAAAGACATGATCAACATCTGACTGCTCACGATTGAAAACCTCCAGAATCCGGCCCCGGTTTTCGGGTGGTGCAGCATATCCCCGGCCAAGAAGCCAGATTTTTGGAATATCCGTGCTGGCATGCCCCTCAACCAGAACGAGGTCGTATGAATCACACAGACGTATCAGAAACGATGAAAAACTTCCCTGCTTATGGTAACGGCTGAAACTTTCTTCACCAAAGAGAGAAACATCAGCTCCGGCACGGAAAAAACGATCACTGTCTTTGCCGGGAATATCGATGGACACATTATGTGCACCATGCTTCACCACTGCCACCTGCAGACCCATCCTGCTCAAGCGGGGAATCAGCGCTTCGATCAGGGTGGTCTTTCCGGCTCCGCTGCACCCGCAGATACCTAGAACCGGGTAATGGTCCAGCAGGTCTGGAGTCGTATCAGCAACTTCAGCCAGCATCAGTTCTTCTCCCCAGGCGCGCCGGGAAACACCCCTGCTTTCCTGCCCCGGCGCAACAGTTCCTGCACTGCTGCCTGCCCTTCATCGCCAAGCTGCACAGAGAAGTCATTGACATAAAGACCGACATGACTGGAGATCACCTGGTCATCCAGTTCCCGGGCATACTCTTTGATATACGAACCGCATTTTTCCGGATGTGTCTGCGCCCACTGTACACTGCTGCGGATCGCCTGCTCAACTTCAGCAATCTCACGGGAAGCCAGTGAACTGCGGGCTGCAATACAGCCAAGGGGAATGGGCAGGCCGGTTTCGTTCTCCCACCATTGGCCAAGATCCTGAACACTGACCAGTCCATAATCCTGGAAGGTAAACCGGCTTTCATGGATAATAACACCTCCATCCACCCTGCCGCCTGCAACAGCTTCCATTATCTCATCAAATCGCATGATCACGGTTTGACTGTGAGCAGGCAGAAACAGTTTAAGCAGCAGGGCTGCCGTGGTGTATTGCCCCGGAACAGCAATTGTCCAATCTGTCGGATCGTCCCTGTCAAGACCTGACCTGGTTACCAGCAGCGGCCCGCAGCCACGACCGAGCGCTGCACCGGAGTTGAGCATAGTATATGTATTCAGAACATGCCCCAGAGCATGAAAGGAAAGTTTAGTCACATCCAGCCGTCCTGCAAGAGACCAGCTATTGAGCGTTTCAACGTCATCCAGCACCGGCGGAGCAAAACGTACATGGTGCAGGGGAATCCGTCCATGCATGAGCGCATAAAAAATAAAGGTATCGTTGGGACACGGTGAATAGCCGATGGTCAGCTCTCTGCTCATTCTTCCGCCTGTTGCATACAATAGTTAACAATGACTGCTGCTGCCTGACCGGCCCTGCTGCAGGCCTGTTTCAGCTGCCAGTTTTCCGGATTGCGGTCCTCAACCATATTACTTATACAGCGCACTTCCAGGCAGGGCAATCCAAACCGGTTACAGACCATTGCTATGGCAGCGCCTTCCATGTTTTCACAGAGCCCCGCAAATTCACGGCCAAGCAGCTGCCCCCTTTTCCGGGTTCCGCTGGCACAGTTAACCGTGACAAACGTACCGCATCTGTTAACTATTCCGGCATGATCAAGAGCCCGGCCGGCGACTGCCAGCAGGGACGGGTCCAGCATAAAGCTGTCCTCAACATGCAGCCCGCCGGAGCAAAAGCGCTCAATCCCATCCTGCAAACAGATACCCAGATCACCCAGTACTTCAAGTTCTGCCAGACAGATATCAAGCATCCCTGCCTGGAGGTCGATTCCGTTATCCGGATATGCTCCGGCAACACCGAAATTCACCACCGCATCGACACGATCCTGCTGCTCATGCAGCAGGCAGGACAGAGAAAGAGCCGTATCCACCGGCCCTATCCCGGTAACCAGCTGCAGAGTTTTCTCAACACTACCTCCAGCCTTGACATAGGCCTGCATTTCAAAATCCGTGGCAGCTGTCAGCAGGTACATGAAACCATTGAGTTGGTAAAATTCAGGATTCGGGAATTCTTTGCAGACAGGATAAAGTAGGTTATGCTGGTTTGCAACATTTAACCCGCAACGTTACCTCCTTCTTGTTCCAGAACCTCCCTTTCGCCATGGATAACCGGTACCAGCTCTCGGCCTATGATTATTTCCTGCCCGAAGATCAGATTGCCCAGCACCCGGCCAGACAGCGGGACCAGTCCCGGCTGCTGGTACTGAACCGTACAGACAACACGATCCGACATCGTCGATTTGACTTTCTCAGCAAACTGCTCAGACCCGGAGATCTGCTGGTACTGAACAATACCAAGGTGTTCCCGGCCCGGTTGCTTGGCCGCAAGCAGACCGGAGGCAGGGTGGAGATGCTGCTCCTCCACTTTCCCGAGCCGGCAGGACATGAAGAGGATTTCAACCGTTCCAGAGCCCTGACCCTGATCAGGAGTTCCAAGCGCCCCAGGCCCGGAAGTTTACTCATTTTCAAAGGAAGCCTCCGTGCCAGAATAGATGTTCTGCGTCCGGATGGCAAGGTGGATGTCACCCTGTTCCATCCGGCCACAGTCAACCTTGAACATCTCCTTGAGAAACATGGGCAAATCCCGCTGCCGCCCTATATCAGCAGGCCGCAGGGAAGTACGACAGCAGACTCCCACCGTTACCAGACCCGATATGCCAGACATACCGGCTCAGTTGCCGCCCCCACGGCAGGACTTCATTTCAGCGATCAACTACTGAAAACATTGAAAGAAAAAGGAATCCGGCAGGTTGCCGTCACCCTGCATGTCGGCTACGGGACCTTTGCTCCGGTACGGAGCGAGGACATACGGCAGCATGATATTCATGAGGAGTACATCAGGATACCGGAGGAAACAGCCCGGACAATAAATGAGACCAGAGCCGCCGGCGGACGGATCTGGGCCGTGGGTACGACCTCGGCAAGAACCATAGAATATGGAGCAGATGCTGATGGCCGGGTACAGCCGGTGGAGGGATTATGTGATTTATATATCTATCCGGGTTACCGATTCAAAATAGTAGACAACCTGATCACTAACTTCCATCTGCCCCGCTCATCACTGCTGTTTCTGGTATCGGCACTGGCTGGAAGAAAACGAATCCTGGAGAGCTACAGGGAAGCTGTACAACAAGGGTACCGGTTTTTCAGCTACGGTGATGCCATGACCATTGTGACAAAGGCATAAAAAAACCCGACCGTAAAGGCCGGGTTGGTACTTCAGCAAATCAGTTGAAGACAACCTTGCAAAATTGTCTTTTCGCCCGATCTCTGCGTTATGCGAAAAATTTTGACCTCGAACGAAAATCCTAATTTTTCAAGGTTGCCTGAAATCAGCTTACGCTCCGCTGGCGGCAGGACAGTTTTTGCAGCTGCCGCTCTCTCCTGTCTGGCAGGGAGGTGCAGTGGCAGTATCTTTTGCAGGTTTGGTCTTTCCTCCACCATTGCCATTCCCGTTGGATGCAGAACTGTAACCATCAGAGTACCAGCCTCCCCCCTTGAGATGAAATGAACTCATGGAGACCAGTTTTTTTACCTCACCGCCACAATCCGGGCAGGTGGACAGGGGATCATCACTGATCCGCTGCTGCACTTCAATCACTTTTTCACAGGCTGGACATTCGTACTCATAGACAGGCATTTGAACACCTCATACCATATAACTTAAGAATATTACTGAATATAAGTTTAAACTCCCTTCAGAATTGCAACTACAATAATCCCGCTTCCCTGCTCTGTCAACCATGGAAATCAGCAATCGTGCACGTATATATGTATTATAATTCAATGCAGATATCATGCATGATCAAAGACGGAGTAACAGTGTTCTCTTTCGATGCAACTAGATGACAATACTATTCTTTCTGCATTGATAATATGATAGCGGACAACAATTGCATTATAAATACAATATAGCATTGCATATTTGATGTCTTTCATCTATGGTACGGATGGTTACAGGGAATTATTTACCGATTTTTACTTCACTTATATCCAGGAGAACAGCATGAGTAAATCACTTGTTGAAATGACTGCTGAACTTATTCAGTCTCAGATCAGCGGCAAGGATATGACCATAGATGAAATCAAAGCTGCGCTGAATGATACCTATCAGACCCTGAAAAGTTTACAGGATGCGGAACTGTCAGGCCAGGATTTAGAGGGCGCGGAGAGCAAACCGGTCATGGAACCCAGACGTTCCATCCAGAAAAACAAGGTTGTCTGTTTGGAATGCGGCCAGGAATTCAAGATGCTCTCTCCCAAGCACTTGAAATCCCATGGTCTGACATCCAAAGAATACCGTAAAAAATATGGGTTCAGTGCCCGCCAGCCCCTGTGTGCCAAATCCCTGTCCGAACGTCGTTCAAAATCCGGCAAGAAACGCGGGATCCCTGAAAATCTGCGTAAGGCTATTGCGGCACGTACCAAGAAGAAAAAATAACTCCTCTACTCTTTCCCTTCAGGGGACGGGAATCTGTCCGTCCCCTGTATCATGTTTGCGACTCTGATCTGTCTTTATTGTTCATTCAGTTATCATGATCGGCATTTTTGATTCCGGCGTCGGCGGCATGACCGTAGCCCGGGCAATTGAACATATCTGTCCGGAATTTCCGCTGCTGTACTTTGGTGACATTGCCCGCACACCCTATGGCTCAAAAAGTCCGGAAACTATTGTTGATTACTCCCGTCGCAACACGGATTTCCTGCTCAGCCACGGCGCCACGGTCATTGTCATTGCCTGCAATTCAGCAGCCTCTGCCGCCACCTCCATCCTGCGCAGCCGGTACCAGGTACCCATCCTCGACGTGATCATGCCTGCAACCAGGAAAGCTGCCGACGTGACAACAAACAACAGGATCGGTATTATCGGCACCAGGGCGACCGTGCGCTCGGGTGTATATGAAAATCGTATCCGGGAAATCAGACCTGACAGCAAAGTGATCAGCCGGGCCTGCCCGCTGCTGGTGCCTCTGGTTGAAGAGGGCTGGCTCAACAGACGTGAAACCAAAATGATCCTGAGACGTTATCTGCACCCGCTACGACTTGCGCAGATCGACACCCTGGTCCTGGGCTGCACCCATTATCCCCTGCTGGCCAAACTAATCCAGCCGCGGATCGGCAAACGTGTACAACTCATTGACTCGTCCATTGAAGTTGCCCAATATTTGAAACAATTCCTCAACGACAACCCGGACATTCAAGACAGACTGCTGCAACATTCTGCGCCAAGCCGTTTTTTTGTCTCCGACTCCACCGGGCCTGTCCGACAACTGGCTGATAGAATTTTCGGCCGTACCATGCACCTGGAAAAGGTTGATGCCTGATAAAATTATCCTCCTGTTCTTCTCTGTTTTTCTGCTCTGCCTTCCCGGCCAGCTGTTTGCTGAGACGCCTGATTCTCCAGCACCGGCGCCCGAGCAACTGGTTAAAAAAATTCAGAACAAGTACCGAGACCTGACCAGCCTCAGCTTTGATTTCAGACAGCTGACCCGTACAGGTGGCCGCGCACGCCAGGGAGCTGGAAATGCTGTTTTTTTCCGTCCCGAAAACAAACCTGGTGTTATGCGCTGGAATTACTCAGAACCTGATACCCAGGTTATCCTCAATGACGGCAGCAGGCTCTCCATTTACAATAAAAATGATAACCAGCTGATCGTCACCTCGGCAGAGGAACTGCAATCTGATATCACTTATGCTTTTTTTGCCGGTACACGTGACCTGCTTGCTGATTTTACTGCAGAGCCTTCTGTTAATCGCTTTATTTTCAGTTCAGGAGATCAGGATATGCAGTCGGTGAAGCTTGTACCCAGAGAACCGCATGCCCAGATCAAGGCCCTGTACCTCTGGTTTGACGACACTTTTCTGATCAAAAAACTGATCATTGAAGATCATTTTGACTCCATAACGGAATTGACGTTCAGCAACATCAGGCTCAACTCTCTTGCTGTTGATTCAGCCGATACCCTGAAAAATCTTCTGCAGCTTGACCTGCCACCAGGTACTGAGATTATCAGCCAATAATGAAACTGGCTCTCATCTCCATGCCGTGGGCGATCTTCAACCGCCCATCCATTCAACTGGGTGCATTACAGGCATATCTCCGTCAGCAGCTCGACCAGCTTGAGGTGGAATGCTGCCATCCCTACCTGGAGGTTGCAGCTGCAATCGGTACGGACAACTACCGGATCATATCAGAAAGCCCCTGGGCAGCGGAAGCACTGTACTGCGGCCTGCTCTTTGCTGAACAGAAGACAAGGGGGGGCCAGGTTTATCAGCAAACACTGAAAGGAAAGCCTGTCAGCGACTATCTTGAACTGCTGCCAAAGCTGGAAGCACAACTGCAGAACTGGCTTGACCGGCAGGATTTCAGCAAGTGCAGCCTGATCGGCTTTTCCGTCTGCTTCAGCCAGTTGCCCGCATCCCTGTATGCTGCCAGGGCCATAAAACTCAGATGGCCGGACATCCCTGTTGTCTTTGGCGGTTCTACCTGTACGCTGTCACTCGGCAGCTCTCTGCTCAACATTTTTCCTGAAATCGACTTTATCATCACCGGCGAAGGTGAACAATCCCTGTTAGAACTGCTTCTCCATCTGCAGGATAAAAAATCTCCGGCCAGTGCAAATATCCTGGTCCGCGGACAGGAAACCATGTCCCCAGAAACCTGCCCGAAAAATCAGGAAATTACAGACCTGGCCGATCTGCCCCTGCCCGAGTTTGACGATTACTTCCAGCAGATGAAAACAAACGACCTTGACTTCATTCCGGTGCTGCCCCTGGAGTTTTCCCGGGGCTGCTGGTGGAACAAATGCACCTTCTGCAATCTGAACCTGCAGTGGCACGGCTACCGCTTTAAAAAAAGCGGACAGGTCCTGGCAGAAGTCAGGCAGATGAAACAAAAATACCAGTGCCTCGACTTCACCTTTACGGATAACGCCCTGCCCGTTAAAGAGGCGGATCTTTTTTTTGCAGCCATCTCCGACAGCGGCCTGGATCTGCGTTTCTTTGCCGAAATCAGGACCCTGAAAAAAGCCGCCAGTTACAGACAATACCGCAAAGGCGGCCTTGCTGCGGTGCAGATAGGCATTGAATCCCTGTCCGACTCTCTGCTTTCGCGCATGTGCAAGGGAACAACGGTCATGGAAAATATTGCAGCCATGAAATTTGCCCTGGCCGCGGGCATGGTTCTGGAAGGCAACCTGATCCTTGAATTTCCCGGCTCAACTGAGCAGGAGGCAGAGGAAACCCTGCGCAATCTGGACAAGGTCCTGCCGTTCCCTCCCCTGGCTGCTGCCGGTTTCTTTTTAGGCCATGGCAGCCCGGTCTGCAGCCAGCCCGAAAAATTCGGTATCAGGGCGATTGTTCAACATCCCATGAACACAAAACTGTATCCGGCCCGTATTCTGAAAAAACTTGATATGCTGATCAAGTCCTATCGCGGCGACCGCACTGTTCAGGCTGCACGCTGGAAACCGGTACGTGACAAGATTGCCAGGTGGCATGCCTTTCACGCCAATCGACCTGACCCAACAAAACCAGCCTTATTGTACCGTGATGGCGGCAATTTCCTGATTATCCGCCAGGAACTGCCGGATCATCCCACCCTGCACCACCGGTTGCGAGGTCTTTCCCGGCAGATCTATCTTGCCTGCGAGCAACCGGTAACCAGAAAGGAGTTGCTCAGTCGCTTCAGTCAGGTTACAAAGGAGCAGCTTTCCACCTTTCTGGCCGACCTTGAACAGAAAAATATTGTATACTGCGATACAACATCCTGCCTGGCCTTAGCCGTCAGAATATCCTGATTTTTTATATGGATACAAAGAGCGGGGATATGAGCTGAACAATCTTGAAAAGAATTATCTTATTTCATTTCAATTTACTTAAACCAAAACAAGACCATGAGCGAAGAACGATTCGAAGACTTGTTCCGGGAAAAAACCGTTACCCGTGAAAAACTGCAGCCCGGAGATAAGATAGAGGCCGTAATTGTCGGTATCAGTGGTGAGAATATCTTTCTTGATGTGGGTGGGAAAAGCGAAGGGGTGCTGGCTGCGGCCGAGCTGCGCAACGAAGATGACGAACTGACCGTCAGCATTGGCGACACCGTCACTGTTTTCCTGGTTGCCATGCGCGGCGGCGAAATGGTCTTTACTACCCGTATCGGCTCAGGTCAGGCAGGGATTGAAGAACTGGAACAGGCCTTTCACTCCGGCATCCCGGTGGAGGGACGGGTTGTTGGTGAGATTAAGGGAGGGTTCCAGGTAACAGTTGCCGGTCAGCGCGGATTCTGTCCCTATTCACAGATGGGTCTGCGCAGGATTGAAGACCCGGAAGAATACCTGGAACAGACCATGGCCTTTAAGATCATTGAATTCGGCAGCAAGGGACGCAATATTATCCTGTCTGCGCGGGCAGTTCTTGAGGAGGAACGGGAACGTCTCAAGGAACAGCTCAAAGAGACCCTGCAGGAGGGAGACAAGGTCGAGGGAACGGTCAGCTCTATCCGGGATTTCGGTGCCTTTGTTGATATTGGAGGCGTGGATGGCCTGATCCCGATCTCGGAACTCGCCTGGGGCCAGACCGAACGGGTGGATGATGTCCTCAGCCAGGGACAACGGGTGGAGGTGATCATTAAAAGGCTGGACTGGGACAATGACCGCATCTCACTGAGCCTGAAAGATACCCTGGAAAACCCCTGGGACCGGGTGGAAGAAACATACGCTTCCGGCACTGTACACGCAGGCAGGGTCTCCCGGCTCGCCGCCTTTGGCGCCTTTGTTACCCTGGAACCGGGCATTGACGGATTGCTCCATATTTCAAAGCTGGGCTCCGGCCGCCGCATCAACCATCCCCGGGAAGTACTGGAGGCGGGTCAGGACATTACGGTCAAAATCGATGCTGTAGACAAAGAGCAGAAACGAATCTCCCTGGTCCCGGAAGATTTCACAACCAGAGAGGAAGTGGAGAAGAGTTACAGCCCGCCACCACAGGAGAGCAAGCCGAAATCCATGGGCACCCTGGGCGATCTGCTGCAGGCCCAACTGAAAAAGAAGTAGTAAAAGAATCGAACCGCAGAATGTCGAATGCTGAAATGATGAAGAATCAACACCTTCGTCATCCGACATTCCCGGTCATCTGAACATTCAATTTAATCCCAACAGAACATCGGAGAACCTGCTATCATCCCCCCCTCATCCTCCCGCATCCGCTGGACCATCACCCTTGCCTTTCTTCTCTTTATCTACGCGACCTTAGGCATTGTCCGGCCAATCACCGAGCAACTTCGTGCGGCAGGATTCCTAAGAATTTCTGTTAGTATCCTGTTTGTTTTTTTCACATTGCCGGCCCTGACCTGGAGACAGGCTTCTACAGGGAGAAAGCGGATGATTCTACGGTATGTCCTTATTACCTCTCTGCTGTTAGTTGCACTGTTTATGCAGGGTCTGCCTGAAGAACGGCTCCATTTCCTCACCTACGGTCTGTTGGGATGGCTGATCTGCTGGAGTGTTGAGGCCATGGATAAAAAAAGTATCTGGCATACAGCTGGCTGGCTGTTTCCCTGCCTGTTGGTATGGCTGGCCGGCGCAGTGGACGAACTGATCCAGTGGTGGCTGCCTGTCCGGGTCTTTGATGTCCGGGATATTGTCTTCAACGGAACAGCCGGCATGCTGGGCATTGGACTCTTTGCCACCGGCAGTCGAAAATCCGCACCATCGGCTCCTTCGAGCCCTCTCCCCTGACCACCTGAGACACGTCATCCCGAATGGGCCGACGTATTGCCAGCAGAGCTGTTACGAATGAATTCTATAAAAGATGCATAGGCTTCAGCTCCCTTTCCATATTCACGATAGGTCTCGTCCAATCCAATAGAACGTAACCCTGTGGCCTGCAGCCATTTTGTATTGGACCCTGTGCTGCCCCTGGTCATCATCAGCATGGTGTCGGGATCCATCTTTGATAGAATCCCGAACCGGTAGAGAATCCTGTCCGGAAGTTTCTGAATCAGCATCGTCACTATCTGGGCCATTTTCAGAGGTACTTCGCAATAGCAGATATGTGTTCTGCCAAGTGCAGCAGAGGAAGTTTCAAAAACCTCTTTCCAGGTCATGGATACTGGTCCGGTAGCCCGGAGAACGGTATGCGTCAACGGCTCTTTTCTCTTCAGGAGACGGGCCACGCCGATGGCTATTTCCCTGCAGTGCACCGGCTGAATCTGCTCATGACCTATGTAGAAGATGGCCGGGATTCTGGCGATCTGCTCAAGGAGGAGATGGCCCCTTTCCGGTTCATAAATAACATTGGGCCTGATGATAATATGAGGCAGATCATCCATCCGGCCAAGCTGTTTCTCCAGCAAACGTTTGCTTGCCGGGTAGGCGAAGTTATCGCAGTCCGGCCAGTCTACGCCGGTGGTTGAAATCTGGATAATCCTGGGAGTTATACTTTTTTCTACTGAATAAACACCTTTCCTGTAATAAAGGCGTGCTGCCTCAAACAGTGCCATGGGAGCATGTACATTGACATTTTCCAGCGATTGACCACCAAAACTGTTGGCAACACCAACATTGTTTACCACTTTATCGATTTTATGTTCCTTAAGGCGTTCAAGCCATATCTCCGGATCAAGGTCTGTGTTGAGATCCACTTCCAGCAGTTGCACGCCCCCAAAGGGAAGTTGACGGGCAGCCTTGTCAAGATTGCGAACACCGCAGATTACCGTGAAGCCTGCTAACGACAGTTCTTCAACCAGGGCCGGACCGAGAAATCCGGTTGCTCCGACAACAAGAATATTACCGCCATGCTCCTCAATCATGTGGATTTTCTCTTTGCGAAAAAGGCCTGGGAACAAACAACGGCGTACGAGCACGATAGTCCTCGTAGCCTGTGCCAAAGCGCAGCTTCAGTTCACGCTCTTCCACGATTTTGATATAGCCATAGCCCAGCAACATGCCAAAGAACATGCAAAGAAGACCTGTTGTCAACGAGTCAAACCAGGTACCGAGAAATAGAAAATACAGATCTGTGCCCAGTTCAATGGGATTACGACTATATTTATAAGGACCCGTAGTGACCAGCTTTTTGGTAGGAGTAATGGGGGCCGGCGTTCCCCCGCCGACAAACCACAGTGCTGCCAATCCCCAGGTCATGAGGACGACAGAGACAGACAACGCGGCCAGGGCAATGGAGACTTCAAGAGTTCTGGGCCAGGAAACTGGAATAAATCTGCTGAGATAGCGTGAAAAAAAGAACAGAACCAGAGGGGAAATAATCAGAAAGACAACTGTTCCCGGAATCAGAGAGAGGAGTTTATAGGCAGGAGAGTAGTTTTTATGGGTAAAACTCAGCAACAACTCCATTAACTGTTTCATACCGCACTTCCAGGTGAAGATGGACGTGGAAATATTTTTTCAACAACAGCCTATCCCATGTTTGAATTCTCCTCAACAGATGTTTTGAGAAAAACTCTTATCTGCCTGCAAGCCTGGGGAAGCACCACAGTACAGGAAAACCTGATACCAAGTGTCAGAATTTATA
>CAZKBZ010000022.1:27740-34842 GCA_964551175.1 uncultured Desulfobulbus sp. | reverse complement strand
ACCATGCAGTTTTCATGCACACTACGCGGCCGATCCAAAGCACCGGTTTGTTAATGAGGCGGGAAACAGTCAGAAGAGATAAACAGTTCCCTTCTCACTATGTACTGACAGCTTACCCTTTAATGACTGGAATGATCAGCAAAAGTCTTGCCGAAAAAGCGTTCGCCAAGAAGGAACGCCATACCGGTCAAACCTATGCCACCCAGGGCCACGATCCACTCGAACCCAGAGGGCATGTAATTCAGGTAAACAGGCAGACTGCTGTCCAGGCCTGCATACTGGGGAACAAGCTGACCGGCAATCACCATATCCATACGCGCGACAAACATGCCGACCAGGGTCATCAGGGCTGCCGCAGACATGGCAGCAACGTTCCGCACCCGGGTAACAACAAGCAGGAGAATCGGGGCAACCAGGCCGACGGCAACTTCCAGAACCCAGAAGTTGGTGGACAGCGGGCCGGATATCAGGGCCTGTGCCGCAAGACGCCCGGCATCAGTTCCTCCGACAAAAAAGGAAACCATCTTCCACCAGGTGGCTACGCCGATCAGGATCAGCATGAGCAGCAGTACCTTGGCAGCAGCCTGAACACCGTTGAACATGGTCTCGTCCATTTTTTTTCGGCGGATAATATGTGCAAAATGGGTGAACAGGATGGCAGCAGCCGCACCGGATGTAAAGGCGCAACCCAGGAAGAATATCGGCAGCTGGCCACCATACCAGAACGGATGGCTGGGCAGCGTGGCAAAGACACCACCAAGACAGGAATTAGCTGCGATTTCAGCCAGAGCACCGAAGATACCCAGAACCAGGGCCAACTTGAACTGCCTGTTCAGGATCAACCAGAACTCAAGGACAACAAAACCGACTGCCATGCCGTACAGGGTTCCCATCCACCAGATATTGGAAGTAGGATTGGGGGAAATCACGTTCCAGATCGCCATACGCCAGGGATTCTCGATTTCCATACCGATAACGGTAAAGCCCGATATCAGAGTGATCAACGACAACCAGACCATCCGGTTGGCCAGAGGTGCAATCTTGTTGCCGCCGAATACATGGCTGATGGCCGCCAGCAGGCAGAGACCTGTGGAGGTGATTGCAAAGAATGCGTACGTTGAAATCAACAGTCCCCAGGGAACCTCCCGGGTATTGTTGTATACATGTTCATGACCGGCAATAAAGCCATACAGGCCGATAACTATGCCGGCAACAAAGAGCAGACCGAAAAGACCTGTCAATATATTGGTACCGGCTGTCGCTACTTCCGGTTCAGTAGATGCTGCGAATGAAAAACTTGCCATCTTTTTCTCCTTCAACTGGTATTCTGCTGGTAAACGCAGAGAAAACGAACGAAAATGTTATTCCTTTTTCAGTCAATGCACAGAAACACTGAGATCAATGTCCCCCGTGTTCCTTATCCTTTGAGGATTTGTCGCCAAACAGGCGGGCATGCCCTATCACACCAATATGACAGGTTGTACATTGTGTGTCTGAAGCAAAGGCATTCTCACCGTCATGGCAGCCACCGCAGTACTTGCCGTTATACAGTGCTTCCATGGTAAATTTCTCAGGCTGTGTTTCAGCATCTCCCAGCTTCATCTTGAATAAATCATTATGACAGCCATTGCATTCCAGTCCCAGGTCCTCGGTGTGCATGGTATGATCAAAAATAACCGCCTTCACCGGCTTTTCAAATACAATGGTCTTTGGCTGCTTCATGTCACTGCCATGGCAGCTTACACAGGTATCCGGTTCGGTAACACCAAAGGCGGTATCACCGTCATGGCAGGTACCGCAATAATTTCCCTCTTCAAGGGATTTCATGGTGTAATCACCTGCTGCCAGAGCAGCGCCGCGCTTCTTCTGGAAGGTATCCGGATGGCAGGAATCACAGTCAAGACCAAGGGTGATCACATGATCACGATGGCTGAACATGGGCTTGTCTGCACTCTTGATAACCGTTTTGGTTGTCCCGTAACTTCCTGTTAAACCGACGATAGATTCTTCAGCGGTTTTTTCGTCATTCGCCTGACCGACAGCTGAGAAAGCCAGCCCCATACAGGCCGCTGCACCGAAGGCTAACATGCAAATATTACTTAATTTCATTCTTCTATATCCCCCAACCATTAGTCGTTCATGTAGTAAACATTCGGCAGTGCACCGGTTTCCGGCCGGAGAACCCAGACAACTTTATCCGCTGCATGAATCAGCTTGTAGACCTCACTGTCAGGATCGGACAGATCACCGAAAATTCTGACGCCGGCTGGGCAGGCCTCAACACAGGCCGTATCCTTTTTTCCCTTGGACAGGCGGGTTTCAAAACAAAAATCACACTTGTCAATTGCACGCGTTTCCTCGTTGAAATAACGTGCATTGTAAGGACAGGCTGCCATGCAGGTCTTGCAACCAATACATTTCTTCGAGTTCATCCTGACAATACCGGTCTTCTCGTCCTTGTATGTTGCCCTGGTCGGACACACCCGGACACAGGGAGGACGATTGCAATGGTTGCAGAGAACAGGAACAAAAACTCGTTCGCTCTCATCAGGACCTGTAATCTTGATATTTTCAAGAATCGTTGTCCGGTACCCGTATGAAGGAACATGATTTGTTTTAACGCAGGCCTCTTTACAACGCTCACAGTCAATGCAGCGGCTCTGGCGCATTACCATTGTGTAGTGAGGGCTGTAAGGGTAAGAAGGAGCACCATTTGACTCCGCGCTCACCTTGGCCTGGCTTTTTCCTGCCGATGTGAGCGACAGGACAGTCCCGCCAAGAAACACGCCTGTAATTGCCAGACCTGCCTTGAGGAACGTTCGCCGCTCTTTGGAGGGCAAATTGTCAACACCCTCGTTTTCAAGCTTTTCCAGTTCGTTAATATTCATTTCCACCTCTCCCCTGGGAATACTGAAAAAAAAATTAGACCGCAATGCGATCTAAGTTAGAATAAATTTTTGCCTGCGCACACTGCAGGGAACTTTTCTTCACAACAATGAATGATGGTTCATTCAACAGTTGTGTTGTATTTTTTCGAATTTGACACACAAGTGTTGCGCGAATATAGCCCAAAACGAATTGAAATGCAAGACTATCTCAGTAATTAATTGAGCTGAAACTATCTCCTTCAGCAAGAAGTTTAACCACCTATATTCTCACAATAAAATCCAATTAACGGATCAACGGGCAGCCTTATTGGATGTAAAAAATACAGATCACGACAGTGTTTTTCCGCTTTCATAACTCCAAGCTGTCTGTACAGTACAAACCGACCGGTTATCACAGGATCAACATTTATCCATTAAACAAGCCCGGCAAAGCCCTTATTTCTTATTTATTTGCAGCATATTTTCCGGATTGACACGGCTCAATGTATATAGTAATCAATTGTCTGTATTTCAGGTTCCAAGCAAGTGGATGAAAGGGGAATCCGGTGTAAATCCGGAACGGGCCCGCCGCTGTAATCGGGGACAAAAGCTGTATTACGTCACTGGCCGGAAGTCTGGCCGGGAAGGCGCAGCTGGAGAATGATCCGAAAGTCAGAAGACCTGCCTGAAAATTTTGCGCACTGTTTATCAGTGGTGCATGCATGGAATTCTCCGTGGACAAGAGGATTCCGTATGTATTCGAGGACACACCAGGGCATCCCCGGATCAATTGTTGTTAATTGGTCCGGGGATTTTTTTGTTTCTCTCCGGACTTTTTATCCTTTCAACCCGAGGAGGAACACGATGAAGAAACAGTATACTACCGGGCTGCTCTGTACGCTGGCCGTTCTCACGAGCGGATCTCTTTCTCTTGCCTCAGAACCGGCTGCCCAACCGGAAATGATGGATGAGGTAGTGGTTACTGCCGGCAGGACTGCACAGACAACACAAACGGTCAGTGCCAACCTGATGGTAATTGACCGTGAAGAACTGGACCAGTCAACCAGCCGGAACGTCGGTGATCTCTTTGCAGAAAAAGGCATCGGCCATATTCAGAAATATCCCGGCAGCCTGACCTCAATCGGCATCCGCGGTTTTCGGACCGACACCCATGGTAACGATCTGCAGGGGCACGTTCTGGTGCTGCTTGACGGCCGCAGGGCCGGAACCGGCAACATGGCCAAAATTCTGACCAGGAATGTAGAACGCATTGAGATCATTCGTGGTCCCGGGGCGGTTCAGTACGGTTCCGCGGGCATGGGCGGAGTTGTTAACATCATCACCCGCACAGGTAACAAAAATTCTGTTTTTGTTGAAGGGGGTGGCGGTTCCTTTGATTATGGTGAAGGCAGTGTCGGTGCAACTTTCAACCAGAGTAATGTTGATTTTGCCGGTGCCTTTACCTATCTGACCCGGGGGGATTACGATACCGGCAACGGAGATCGCTATGACAATACCGGAGTCAACTATGAAACAGACCTGAGTGCCAACCTTGGTTACTCTTTTTCAGAAAACAACCGCCTTGGTCTGATCTTTACCCGTTTTGACGTGGATGATGCGGGTAATCCCGGATATTTCAGTGTTGTTGATCTTGATGACAGTGCAGACAAGAGCAACTACTCCCTTGATGCGAAGTATGACGGTTCCACATCATCCGATAAATACCAGTGGATGGTTCGTTATTTTTTCGGCAGAGATGAGAACAACTGGGATAATCCACTTGCCTCAAACCCGGACGGCTGGGATGACGGCATCACCTCCTTTAATGAAACCGATCAGCAGGGTGCCCAGGCCCAGGTAACAGGCAATTTTGGTTCTTCCACAGTAACAGCCGGGTTTGACTGGCTGGATTATGATGTGAAAAACAGCTGGACCCCCGGCAAAACAAGTTATTCCAACCCAGCCCTCTTTATGCTGGGCAGGATATCTTTTCTTGATGATCGGCTGACCGGAAATGTCGGACTGCGTTACGACTGGTATAATGTGGAAGTAAACGAGCCCGCCGGTCGAGATGAAGACGAAACCCGTTTTACTCCAAAGGTCGGCCTGGCCTGGATGATCACTGATGCACTTAAACTGCGGGCTCAGTATGCCGAGGCGTTCATGATGCCTTCGGCGGATCAGCTGGCTGCCGACTTCAGCTTTTTCGGATCCCGTACAGTCGGTAATCCTGACCTGGATCCGGAGAAGAGCAGAACCTATGAAGGCGGTGTTGATTTTTTTCAAAACGGCCTGACCACATCTTTGACCTATTTCTACACGGACTTTGAAGATAAAATTGTCACCGATTACCTGGCTGACGGTTCCCAGAGCTGGAAAAACCTGGGCGATGCCACCATATCCGGTTTTGAAGCGGAGCTTGGCTATGACATCGGCATTGCACTTGACTGGAGCTGGGAGATCCGCCCCTACCTGAACATGACAATTCTCACCAGGTATGAGGACGATACAACCAATTCCGATCTCCTGTATGTCAGCGGCACCAACTATGCTGCCGGTCTTGTTGTCGGTGACGGAGACGGAATTTTCTGCCGGTTCAATGTCGCCTATACAGGCAGCCGGAATGTCCAGGACTGGGAATCAGGGAATTATCCCACCCCGGTGGTCAGCCTTGCCGGCTCCACGGTTGCCGACCTGACAGCTTCCTGGCGTTTTTATCAAAACGAATCCCTGGGTTCTTTCACCCTGCGTGGAGAAATTCGAAATCTCTTTGATGAAGACTATGCCTATGTCATGGGATATCCCATGCCGGGACGCAGTTTTTTTGCAGGTCTGCGCTGGGAATATTAAAAATAATAAATACAATGCCTTCACTCAGTTCAGACTGCATCTATCTGAAGAACAGCTGCGTTGCCGGCAAGCCATTCACCTCTGGATGAGTTGAACTGAGTGACTCTCAACTACAGGCCAAATGTACTGTCAAATCATCATAACGATCCTGTTCCTGAACTTTTCCCTTGTTCTTCCTGCGACAGCTGCAGAATATCCCCAGCGCATCATCTCTCTTGGACCGCTTAATACCGAGAATATTTATCTGCTCGGGGCCGAGGACCGGCTGGTAGCCAATACCAGCTACTGTGTCCGGCCGGAAGCGGCAAAAGAGAAAGAAAAAATCGGTTCGGTCATGCAGGTGTCCATTGAAAAAATCCTCAGCTTAAAGCCGGATCTTGTGCTGGCAACAGGCCTTACCCAGCCGCAGCAGCTGAACAAACTGCGGGAACTGGGGATTCGTGTGGAACAGGTGAAACAACCCGTTTCTTTTTCAGCAATCTGTCAGGAATTTTTACGTCTCGGCAGGCTGCTGGGCCTGGAGGAACGAGCCGAACGCATTGTTAATGAGGCAAAAAGAAAAGTTACCACCATCAGCAGCAGAGTCAGTAGTCTGCCTACAAAAAAAGTTTTTCTCCAAGTTGGAACACAACCTCTCTTCGGCTCAGTTCCCGGTTCATTTACTCATGATTTCATCAGGCTTGCAGGCGGCAGTAACATTCTGCAGGATCAGAAAAACGGTACCACCAGCTATGAAAAAGTGGTTGTGGATAATCCGGATGTCATCATCATTGCAATCATGGGAACGGAATCCGGGATTGCTGCCCGGGAAAAGAAAAAATGGCAGCGATTCGGTACCATCAGGGCGGTACAGCAGGGACAGGTACATGTGATCAATCCGGACCTGGTCTGCAGTCCGTCTCCACTAACCTTTGCCACGACTCTTGTCCTCATTTCCGGCCTGATTCATCCGGAACTTGACTTTGGTAACAACCAATGAGAATGTTTGATATTCTTCAGAGCGGCGGACCTGTCATGTGGCCGCTGCTGCTCTGCTCCCTCATCGTTTTAACCGTTATTATCGAACGAATTCTGTTCTGGCTATCCCTTGAGCAAAGACGGGACCGGGCGCTGATGGATGAAGTGCTCTCTCTGGCTGAGAGCAGCGACTGGCAGGGAATCAGAGAAAGGACAGCAACCAGTAAGGATCATGTAATCCGGGTGCTTGCCGTTGGTATTCTGCACCGGGACTATGATATGGCCAGGGCCATGGAGGCCGAGGCGGACCAGATGGTCCAGCGGATGAATCGATACATGCCTGTACTGGATACCATGATAACCGTGGCGCCTCTGCTGGGTATTCTTGGTACTGTTCTCGGTATTATCAGCTCCTTTAAAATGCTCGG
>CAZKBZ010000022.1:3272-27640 GCA_964551175.1 uncultured Desulfobulbus sp. | reverse complement strand
CCACAAAGCCTGCCCGCATAGAGATGCTGCCGCTGATTGATATTGTATTTCTGCTGCTGGTTTTTTTTATTTACGCCATGCTTTCCATGGCCGTGCACCGCGGCCTGCAGCTTGACCTTCCGGAGTCAAGTCAGGCTGAAACGGTCAAGGAAAGTCCGCTTTCCCTTTTTATTCGCTCCACTCCTGCGGGGACTGTGGACTATTTTCTCAACGAACAGCGGGTTTCGCCTGCAGAACTGGAAACCCTGCTCCCGGCCTGCCGAAAAACTCCTGAACCTGCCTTGGTATTGGTTTTTGCCGAGGGAAACATCAGCTATCAGCAGCTGTACCACGCACTTGACCTGCTCAAAAAAAATGGCTGCACTGATATCTCATTGCAGGCAAGCTCTGATTGATAATTATGGCAAGATGGTTGTCAGCTCTGTTCTGTGCCCTTGTCTGTCATGGACTGTTTCTGTTTATGCCGATTTTCGGATACAATCCAGTTTCCCCGCAGCTGACAGGAGACAATTCAATAAAAATACACTTAACTCCTGCTGCAATAAATGTGAAATCAACGACTTCAGAGCAGGGGCAGCAGAAAGTGAAAAAAGAGGCAGCGTCGACCCGGGCCGAGGTTCAACAGGAACCTCCGCAGAAAATGAATCCCGTGCAGGCGGGAAAGACCGGACAGCGTCCCGAAAAGCTGATTCAGTCCCGGAAAAAAGCATGTAATGTTCCAACGATCAAGCCTCAGTCCGGAAAAAAACGGACTGCTGTTATCACAGACAAGAAATCCACAAACCAACAGAACAATCAAAAAAAAACTGCACATCCGCAACACACCACGCAATCACTCACAGATGGTGAAGGTTCCCCTGTTCCGGCTATTGTAAAAGCCAGGCCCCTGTATACCAGAAACCCAAAACCGCCATATCCTCCACTTGCCCGTCGTCGCGGCTGGCAGGGAACCGTTATCCTGAAGGTGACCGTATCTGAAAACGGTCTGGCAGCAGAGGTTGCACTCTATAAGAGCAGTGGCTACCCCTTGCTTGATTCAACAGCGAAGCAGACAGTTCATTCATGGCGTTTTCATCCCGGTTCCATAAATGGCCGGCCCGCAACCATGAATGTCCTGATACCTGTACACTTCAAGCTCCATTGAGAGAAAATGTGCTTTTCAAACATATTGCATTTACGCAAAACTAACCGACAGCATTGATTGCATATATGCAACGGTCTAAAACGTGCAGCCTGATAACTCCCTGTTTTTGCTTTCCTGAAATCTGGCACACTAAATGCTACTCTTTCAACAGGTATCTGCTGGCTTTCCAGTAGATATCTGTTCTTTTGCCCGACTAACGACAATTATTATGTCCGATTAATGGCAATTATTCTGACCGGTCATTTCCGGCAAAACCGGTACAATAGACATCCATAAGCTGGGAGGTTCTCAGTGTCCGGCAGGCCCATCAACCATATCCAGATCAAGGTGTACAAAACTGCCCGCAAAGAAGGCAAAACCCAGAAAACTGCTGCTGCCATGGCAGGTATTTCAGAGAGAACCGGCCGTAGAATCGAAAAAGGAGAATACCATGCTGCAGGGAACCGGCAAAGGCATTGGAGGACCCACCCCGATTCTTTTGCAGAAGTCTGGGGACTGGAAATCGTTCCGCTCCTGCAGGAAAACCCTGAACAGAATGCTGTCACTCTGTTCAGATATCTGCAGAAAAAATACCCCGGCCAATATGCAGACAGCAAACTCCGTACTTTCCAGCGACGCGTAAGTCAGTGGAAGGCTGAACATTTCACGACAGTCAGATAATCCTGCACAGGTACGACAGGTGACGGGAACAGATGGTACAGCAGTGAAAAAATGACAGTTACCGGAAAAACAATGTATAGGACATTATAATTGTCATCAAGCGGACAAGGTAAATTTCAGGAACATAAATTGTCCTGGTTGGTCAGTCAGCAGAAAAACATCAGCCGTGCAGTTTAACTCCAGCAGGGGAACCCCATGAATCACATGATTACATTCCGATTGTGTTACGGACTCTTTGTTGTCCTCATCTGCTGTCTATGGCCGTCAATCATCCTGGCAGTAGATAATTCCGAATGTTTTGATTGTCACAGTGATGAGACACTGACCAAGGAAAGTACCAACAACATACTGCAGGTGGAGATAACAGAGTCTCTGTACGTGGATCCTGAAAAATTTGAACTGTCCATTCATAATGTCAACGACATTACCTGCGTTGACTGTCATTCCGATATTGAAGAGCTCAACTGGGACGAGGAAGTCCCCCATGCTCTTTATCTGGAAACGGTCAACTGCGCCTCATGCCATGAGGAAGCCGGAGATGAGTTTAAAAACAGCGTGCATATGAAGATGCGAAAGAAAGGCATAACCATGACCTGCTATGCCTGCCATGGCTATCATTATGTACAACAGATGGAAGGTGCTACGGTAGCTGAACGGACAAACAGTATCTGCCTTAAATGTCATAACCCGTATCAGTACCATGACTGGCTGCCGTCAGGCGATGCCCATTTTGGGGCGGTGGAATGCGTTGTCTGCCATGCTCCTGACGTTCCCCGGCATATTGATCTCAGATTTTATGATCTTATTACAAAACGATTCTTCAAGGGTGATGACCTCCTTGAAATTCTGGGTCTGGACTATGATACGTTCATGTCCACTTTTGATAAGAACAGGGATGAAGTGATTAACATGAATGAGTTTGAGGATCTCGTCTTCATGCTCAAACAGAAAGACATCCGTCCCATCCTGCGTGCAGAACTTGTTGCCGATATCAACTCAATTGCTCATCAGATAAACAGGGAATCCGCTCAAAAAACCTGTGAAAAGTGTCATGCGTCTGATTCACCGTACTTTAACGCAGTTTCCATCATCCTGACCAGGGATGACGGTACTGTGGAGCGGTACAATATCGACCGGGCAATTCTTGAAAGCTACTATGTCAGCCATTTTTACCTGCTGGGCGGCACCCGGATAAAATTCCTGGATATGATGGGTATTCTGATCATTGCCGGTGGAGCCTGCGCGGCATTAGGACATTTTGTTGTCAGGGTGTTAACAATTCCCCTGCGTCGGAGGAAAAATGAGAAAGTCAACAAGTCATAGTCTTTTCACTTACATACGGGGGTTCCATCATGACAAATGAGAAGCTTATCTATATTCACCCGGTTCCTGTGCGGATATGGCACTGGATCAATGCGGCAGGTTTTGTGGTCCTGATCCTGACAGGCTTCCAGATTCGATATGCTGAAATGATCAATGTAATGACCCTGCGCAATGCTGTGACGCTTCATAATTATGTTGGGTTTGCAGTTATTGCCAATTATTTCATCTGGCTCACCTATTATCTGGCTTCCGGCAATATAAAAATCTACATTCCCAACCCGAGTGAACTGATGGCTCTGGCCGTAAAGCAGATCAAGTACTATGGATACGGTTTTTTTGTCGGAAAGCCCAATCCGCATCTCATGACTCCGGAAAACAAGTTCAATGCACTCCAGCAGCAGGCCTACCTTGTTATAATGTTTGTTTTTCTTCCTGCCCAGATGATGTCCGGACTCTTTCTCTGGAAGATGAAGGGATACGAAGAATATATCAATCTGCTGGGGGGGATCAAGATTATCGACACCATTCATGTCCTGCTCTTCTTCTTTTTTACATCATTTCTTTTCATTCATTGCTATCTTGCAACATTAGGACATACTCCACTTGCGCATTTTAAAGCCATGTTCACCGGTTATGAGGAACATCACGGATAATACTCCCTGAGAAGCAAAAAAGGCTTTGACCGATCCGGGTCAAAGCCTGCTCAGCCATACCTGCGAACCTTCTATTCTTTTCACACACACCATTCCAGCCCGGAAACCAGAGCTATTCCACCAGACTCATCCTCTACTGTTGCGTTATTGCAATATTATAACTTTTTTATTACTGCATTTTTGCAATCAATGGAGCTGTCAGAACAAGGGCCTGGCCATGCAGACCGAAAAACATGGGCAGGATGGTTCCAAAATGTCCTGCATCCCATTCACCGGCCTCTGGCGCCCCGGTCGGTCAGCAAAGAGATCCGGGCCCATTATGCCTTGCCAACCGTACTTATCATGCACAAATCTCAAAACTTCAGCACGTTAGTGCAACAAAGAACAATCAGCCGTTTTCTCCAGCCACTCCCTCAGTTGAACCAATGCAGGAATCGACACCACGAATATTGCAATCATGCAATAAAATAATTCGGCTCAAAATGGTACCTTCCACGGAACCTGCTGATACTACTGATTAATAAATAAATTATTTCCCCTGGCACACATGATGCATAATTTAAAGTAACACAAGCAACCATCCGAAAGCCTGATAAAGGCTCCAGGTGGTTTTGCCATAAAGCATAAAAGATGGGAGGCCGTCATGAGTCAATGGTTGATTTTTTTAGCAATAATCCCTTTAGCCTGTTTTCATCTGACAAAAAACATGCATGCAAAAAGAAGGTTCATGTGGAATGGTATTGCCTTTGGAACGGTCGTCGCTCCTGTAAGTTTTGGTTTGATTCAGATGACCTACATTCCATTTATCGGAAAATTTCTGGGACTGGTTGGCGTTATCGGTAACCTGACGCATGGTTCAATCGGATATATCTGTCTGCTGGGAAGCGGCGTGCTTGAGATGAACACGGTGATTACAGCCTCTCAGCTGGTGATGATCAACCTGGTCAACGGTGTACTGTTTGCCTATATCTATGGTCTTATCGGATATGCTGTTGACAGAAAACTGGCAGCAGAGGCGAGCGAAAAGACACCGCCACTGAGAATGCCTGTACATACTGCGGTTTCAAAATCATAATTTTGATAATGCAGTTCCATTGTTCAGGAAAAAGGACAATGGAACTGCAACACCGATAACCCTCATAAATTTCGACACCTTTTCTGTTACCTCAGATACATAGATAAACTTACTGGTTTACTCTTCCCGCATTCCATTTCCATCAGTCCAGGATCTCGATATTGATCTTAACTCTGATCAATGACTGCATACTCCATTATGCAATCATTTCGACAGGAGGCCACCTTGCAAAATTGCTATTTTACCCGATTTCTGTGTCACAGCGAAAAACAAAATGCTCACATATGCCTAATATGCTGCGCTTTTATTTTCCGCTGTTCCTTGAACTCGAACAGATAGCGTAGACTTCGAAATATCTAATTTTTCAAGGTGCCCGGGAATCAAAGGTGACTTGTCACGAATTGTTCAATGAAGCTCTTCCACGTCCCGGTCAACTCAACACTTAAGCACAGGAGGTGAAGGTGATGAGAAAATTCATTGAAATCAGCTATGAAGGAGAGTTGAGAACGTTTATTGTAGAGGGCGATCACAGGTTCAACGGCCCTTTTTTTGAGAGTGTCGCCATACCAATTGCCGAAAACAGAGAGGGAAGTAAAGAATGGCATTGCATGCACAGTAAGTTTCACTGGGACAAGCGCAGCATCTCCCGTTTCACCCGGCTCTTTCAGGAAATACTGGACTTTGTAGAGCAGGAGGAAAAAGTGATCCTGACAGAGCTGGAAGTAAATAAAATAAAAGAAAAGGCTTCCCTTATCTATACAATGGGCCGGACAGGAGGAGTTAATAATGTGGAGTACAGGCTCATCTATGGTGAAGAAGAAAACAACATCAGTATAGAGGCTACGTTTAATAGAACAAAATTAAGAAAAGAGATGAGTGCAGCATAGGAATATCAGAGCAACCAGGTAGATCGAACTTCATACTATGCGATGTCCCTGATGGCGGCCCATTAACCGCTTGATGTCCTGGGCATCGATGGTTTCATTTTCAAGTAATTCCTGGGTAAGGTCGTTGAGCAGTTTGATGTTGTCCACCAGCAGGTCCGTGGAATACTTATAGGCCCGATCAATGATATCTTTCACTGCTCCATCTATGGATTCAGCCGTCTTCTCGCTGATGGCCGGGCCGGATGACCCGGACTGGTCCTGATTCTTATAGACTATCGGGCCGATATCTTCATGCATTCCCCACTCGCAAACCATTCTGCGGGCAATTTCACTGGCACGTTCAATATCGTTTGCACAGCCGGTGGAGAGCTCCTGGAAAATAAGCTCTTCAGCAATCCTGCCACCCAGAAGAACACAGATTTTATCAAAAAGATATGTACACGAATGTGAGTACTTGTCAGTTTCAGGAACCTGCATTGTCTGCCCCATGGCCATGCCGCGGGGAATAATACTGACCTTGGTTACCTTGTCGGCCCCGGGCGTCAATACAGCCACCAGGGCGTGTCCGATTTCATGATAGGCTGTTATCTCCTTATCCTTGTCGGAAATAATCATAGAGCGCCGTTCCGCTCCCATCATGACCTTATCTTTGGCAAGTTCAAACTCTTTCATGCCGACCGCTGTATCATTTTTTATGGCAATAAGGGCGGCTTCATTCACCATGTTCGCAAGTTCCGCTCCTGAAAAGCCGGGAGTGGCCCTGGCGAGCTCCTGCCAGTCGATATCGGCAGCAACCTTTACCTTGTCGGCATGAACCTTGAGGATATGCGCCCGACCAACTACATCGGGCAGGGGCACCAATACCCGGCGATCAAAACGGCCGGGGCGCAACAGGGCTGAATCAATAGTATCCAGCCTGTTGGTGGCTGCCACAATAATCACCTTGTCGCTTACTTCAAAACCATCCATTTCAACCAGCAGCTGGTTCAAGGTCTGTTCCCGCTCATCATTGGCGCCGCCACCCCGGTGTTTCCCCACCGCATCAATCTCATCAATAAAAATAATACAGGGTGCATTTTTCTTTCCCTTGGCAAACAAGTCACGAACCCGTGAGGCGCCGACACCGGCATACATTTCCACAAAACTGGAGCCACTCATGGAAAAAAAGGTGACACCTGCTTCACCGGCAATGGCTTTTGCCAACATGGTTTTTCCTGTTCCCGGTTCACCATAGAGGAGTACCCCTGTGGGAATACGGGCACCGGCGTCGGTAAATTTTGTGGGATTTTTTAAAAATTCAACAATCTCAACAAGTTCTTCCTTGGCTTCATCAATACCTGCAACATCTGCAAATTTTACATCCGACTGTGTCCCGTCAACCACCAGTGCCTCGGATTTTCCAAAAGCCATGGCCTTGTCACCCTTTGGCCATCTTCCCCTGATAAAGAAATACCAGATACAGAACAGAATAATTGCCGACTCAAAGGAAAATAATTGTCGGAAAATGCTTCTTTCACCGGTGTCCGGGATAATTTGAATGTCAATTCCCCTGGCAAGGTAGCTGTCTATTGCCGATGGATTGGCCGGTAAGTTGGCCATGAAATGATTTCCCTTGTCATCTGTCCAGGTGGCCTGACCCTTTTCAAGGGTAAAGCCGGGAATTAATCCCTTGTCGAGATTTTCTTTGAATTTGGAGTAAGAAAGGACTGTCGTATCGGCAGCAAGATCCGGCTGTTGATATTGATACTGGATGAGGACAACGGTAAGGCCCAAAGCCAGCCATATTGCCAGCCATATTGCCAGTTTCTTGTGTGATCGATTCAAGTTTATTCTCCAGCAGATTTAATGAGGCGCAGCTGATCCCTCAACCCTTTCTCTCCAACCGTCTCTGCTTAATACAGGTGTGGACAATTTCCATCTCTTCATGATCAAGGGTCTCTGTGACGAGAAGTGTTTCCGCCATATGGACGAGGAAATCCTTTTCCCGGGTCAGGATCTTTATCGCCTCGACGTAACATTCATCAATAATTTTTTTGACCTCCCGATCAATAGTACAGGCTGTCTCTTCACTGACAATGTTCGTGGAATTCTGATCTCCCAGAAATCTGCCGGTATTGCGGGAATAGGAGACAGCGCCGATGACCGGATTCATCCCCCAGCGGCATACCATTTTATTTGCTATTTCTCCCGCCTGATACAGATCATCCTCCGCGCCTGTAGTCTGCTGGTTAAAAATAATTTCCTCAGCAGCCCGTCCTCCCATGAAAATTATAATTTTGCTCCGGAGAAATTCCTTTGAGTAGGAGTGCCGGTCCGTTAAGGGAAGCTGAAGGGTGTGACCAAGGGCTCTTCCCCTTGGAATAATGGAAACTTTCGAAATCGGGTCTGCCTCGGGAACAAATCTGGCGACAATAGCATGACCCGCCTCATGAAATGCCATGGTCTCACGCTCTTTTTCGCTGATGATCATTCCCTTGCGTTCAATGCCCAGCAGAATTCTATCTATGGCAATCTCAAAATCATTTGTTTCAACAGCTTTTTTCCCCTTTCTGACAGCAATAATTGCAGCCTCATTGGTCAGGGCAGCCAGTTCCGCACCGGTGAATCCCGGCGTGGAACGCGCTATTGTCTCCATATCCACGTTTTTCGACAGTTTGATCTTTCGGGAATGTACCTGCAGAATTGCCAGTCGTCCCTTGACGTCAGGCGGCAGGATATTTATCTGCCTGTCAAAACGACCTGATCTGAGCAGGGCGGGATCAAGAGAATCGGGCCGGTTTGTGGCTCCGAGTAAAATAACTGCTGCATCCGAACTGAAACCATCCATTTCAACCAGCAGGGCGTTCAATGTCTGTCCGCGTTCATCCTGGCCGCCGGATGTGACTTCGACACTGCGGTGTCCGCCTACGGCATCAATTTCATCTATGAAGATGATGCAGGGGGCATGTTTTTTTGCCTCACTGAACAGTTCCCTGACCCTTGAAGCTCCGACACCGACAAACATCTCAACAAAATCTGACCCGCTGATACTGTAAAAGGGAACAGCTGCTTCACCGGCTACAGCGCGTGCCAACAGCGTTTTACCGGTCCCCGGAGGCCCCTGAAATAAAATTCCCTTTGGCATGACAGCGCCTAATGCACTGAATTTTTCAGGTTTTTTCAAGAAATCAACAATTTCAAGCAACTCCTCTTTCGCCTCCGGTATACCGGCTACATCACTGAAGGTAACCTGCGTATATCCACGTTGAAATTTTATAGCTTTCCGGCTGGCAAATTTCTCATCCTTTTTTTTATACTTTCTTATATTCCGGAAAGTAAGCCAGGCAAACAGGATGAGAATGAGGGGCAATAACTGGAAAAAAATCTGTTGCGGCGTTAATGTCGGTTCGGTTTTCAGCTGAAAGACAATATTTTTTTCAACCAGTTCGGGTAAGAGTTCCGGTATGTCTGCAGAATAGGTGGAATAGCTGTTGCCGGATTTATCCGTAAGATAAATCGTTCCACCTTTCATATGGATTTCAGTAATTTCGGCAAGCTCGTCGTTGTTTAGTTTTGCAAGAAAATCATTATAGCTCAAAAACGGATGCTTGCTGTCAGCAGCAACGAGCTGAGCGGTTGTGAGGGACGACAGCAGGAAGACAACGACGAAAACCACCCTGAGACGGAAAAAAGCTGTCATACCCTCCTCCTTCATGTTTCCTGAACACCGCAACTGGTCGGAAATCTTCTCCCAGGGTGACAGGGAACACATTCAAATCCGATGTAAGAGTTCAGCACCACTCCTTGAACTTAGCCAAACCGGCCTGCCGGTCTGGGGTCCATTATCCTGAAATGCAAAAATAGTTCCAGAAGCTATCCCCGTGCGATAATCCCCTGCACCCAGCCATTAACAAAATCGGTGCAGAGAAGAGAGATACCTCAATCCGATCTTATGAGGGCACTGTACCAATCAGTCCTGTTCAGCACCTTTCTTCTTTTTTCCCACCGGAAAGACAATCTGATACTTTTTCATCTTCCGCCACAGGGTGGTTTTTTCAATCCCCAGGTAGGCCGCTGTCTTGCCCCTGTTGCCGTCAAATTTCTGCAGAGCTGCAAGGATGGCTCCGGCCTCCGCATTTGAGAGAGGCGTAGCTGAGTCAGCTGCTGGGACATGACTCCCCTCCCCTTTCCCGGGTTCAGCAAAGCCTTCCGGCAGACAGGAAACCTCAAGCACACCTTCATGGCACATGACAAAACAGTACTCGATAATATTCTCAAGCTCCCTGATATTTCCGGGAAAATCATAGCGCATCAGCAGACGAATCACTTCAGGAGAGGCAAACTGAATGTTCTTCTGCTTCAAATTGTTAAATTTATGGATAAAATGATCTACAAGAATCGGAATATCTTCCTTTCTCTCCGCCAGAGAGGGTAATGTGATCTTGATTACATTCAGGCGAAAAAAGAGATCACGGCGAAAACTGCCTTCCTCAACCAGTTTTTCAAGGTTTCTATTGGTGGCGGCTATGACCCTCACATCGGTCTTTACCGTAGAGGTACTGCCAAGGGGTTCGTATTCTTTCTCCTGAAGTACGCGGAGCAGGCGAAGCTGAAGAGCCGGAGAGATGTCCCCAATCTCATCAAGAAAAAAAGTACCACCTTCAGCCAGGGCAAAACGGCCCAGCTTATCTGCCCTGGCTCCGGTAAAGGCCCCCTTCTTGTACCCGAATAGTTCTGACTCCAGAAGTGTATCAGGCAGAGCCGCACAGTTTAAGGCGACATATCGCCCTGCTCTTTCGCTCAGATCATGAATAGCCTTGGCAAAGAGCTCTTTGCCGGATCCACTCGGCCCCTCGATCAGAACCGTACTGTCACTTTTGGCGATATTGGGCAGGATGGTGAAGATGTTCCGTATCTTATGGTTCTTGCTGATGATATCCTGAAAAGTGTACTGCTCGCTGATCTCCTTGCGCAGCTCTTCCAGAACAGAACAGTCACGGAAGGTTTCAACCCCTCCTATGACTTTGCCATCCTCATCATGCAGGGCGGAAGCAGTGATATTTATGGGAACCAGCCGGCCATCCTTGTTGGTGATAGTCGCCTTCAGGTTGGACACCTCTTCATCTGTTTCAATGGACTGTCTCAGGGCACAGGAGGATTTGCAGATTGTGGCCTTGAAAATATCTGAACATTTTCTGCCAATGGCATCATCTTTACTGAAGCCGGTTATCCGCTCAGCTGCCCGATTAAACGAGGTGATATGCCAGTCTTTATTCACGGTAAAAGCACCGTCACCAATGGAGTCCAGGATATAATCACTCAGTGAAAGATCCCGGCGCAATCCTTCCACTGTAGAGTAATCACAAAAGGTTTCAACACCACCGATAATTTCACCCTCTTCATTGCGTAACACACAGGTACTCACCCGGATAGGCAGTTTATCACCTTCGACATCCTCAATGGTGACACGGAGATCCTGCAAATCCAGCCCGGTGGCCATTGATTTTTTTAAGGCGCAGGATGACTTGCAGATATCGGCCTTGAAAATTTCATAACATTTCCTGCCAATGGCATCGCTGCGATGAACACCGGTCATTTCCTCGGCTGCCCGGTTGAAAAAGGTGATATTCCAGTCATGGTCTACAGAAAAGGCACCCATGGCCATGGATTCAAGAATGGAATCACTCAGGGAAATATCCTTGCGCAACTTCTCAATTGCGGAGATGTCTGAAAAGGTCTCAACCCCGCCTATGACCTCAAATTTTTCATTACGCAGGGCTGAGGCCGAAACCCTGATGGGAATAATGTCTCCTTCGATATCGCGAATGGTCACCCTTGGGTTGGTCACATCACGCCCGGTTTCAATGGATTGCCTGAGGGCACAGGACGACTTGCAGATATCTGCCTTGAAGACCTCATAACATTTCCTGCCGATAGCATCGCTGCGATGAACACCGATCATCTCTTCAGCTGCCCGGTTAAAGGAGGTAATATACCAGTCATGATCTACTGAAAAGGCACCCTCGGCAATGGAGTCAAGAATAGAATCACTGAGATTCTGCTGACATTGATCCTGTTTGCTATCCTCTGACTCACGAAAAATTTCCACGCCCCCGGCAAATTCTTGTTCATCATCAGTAAAAGCCGTAGAAAAGGCTATCACGCTCAGTTCGGCATTCTGACTGTTTTTTAACGCAATGTTATGGCTGACAATTTTTTCACCAAGCTGAAAAGCCTGCTTAAGGGCGCAGGATGATTTGCAGATACTTGTCTGAAAAACATCAAAACATTTCTTCCCCACCACATCCCAACGCTTGACACCGATCATTTTTTCCGCTGCCCGGTTAAAAAAGGTAATATTCCACTCTTTATCCACGGTAAAAGCTGGATCTGCAATGGAGTTGAGCGAACTTTTGCTCAACCTGGCATCTGGCTTCCGGGAATTTTTGGTTTCCATGGATGAATCTCAGACAATGAAGTAGGAAATAAAGCCGCCGAATCCGGCAGCCTTACAGAGGGAGGCATGGCGTTCAGGTGCCAGCGTATTGCCCCTCATGCTTAATGGTGTTGAACTTTAGCCGATTGGTGCACACCCGGCAAACAAAAACAGAAACAGGAAATAGCTCCATATCGCCCTTTTTGTTTCTGTTGTTTTTCCATCAGCTTACCTGCAGGGATTGAAAACCGCCTGTACCAGGCTTTATTTTTCCCTTGCCAGCGAATGTCCTTTTCACATATCCTGCAAGAAAACATATGCAGCCTGGCGGTAACAGTCGGGGATGTCCATAAGTCTCCTGAACGGGCAACATTTTCCTTTTCACAGCACCTTCAATCAGACGAAAATACATCATTATGACAGAGCCTTATGCCACAAAGCGAAGTCACGCCAGAATATACTTTGATGGCCGTAACAGGGTAAGCGGTATTATTTCGGCTGTTGACAACCTGGACATATCTTTTTCATCATCCATTCTCAACCTGAGTGAGGGAGGGCTGCAGTTTAACCAGAAAAGAGCTGAATACAGGGGGTTGCAAAGAGGGGACAGGCTCGTTCTGCGCAGGATTATCGGTTTACCTGAGCTGGTATCACTTGCTGATATTCCGATGCAGATCATGTGGCTCATGGACGACAAGTATCTTGACCATGTTGTCATGGGCGCGGCTTTTACCAGATTGACAGGCAGCCAGCGTCAGATCCTGCAATCATTTGTCAACGCCTGGCTTAGCGCGTACCGGGAGAGGAAGGAAGAGCATTCTGGCTGAAAAAGAAAACGCCAGGTATGTGAAATGAGAGAAGGGAGAGTACCTGGACCAGCCAGCCGCTCTCCCTTTTGTTTGTGTTCAGATAAAACCTGAATTACCTTGGTTTACGCAGGAAAGGGAACATTGATTTTCCGTGCCTTATACAAGGTACCCTTAAGCTTTATCCGGATCAAAATATTTAAATCTCTGTTCATTGAGAATATTGTCCACAGAACGCATATTGCCTTTCATGTAGAAAATATTGGGCCTGGTATCATCAGCCGGACGCAGTACCCAGACCTGCTCTTCTAGCTGGTGGACCAGTTTGAAGACTATATTATCCGGGTCTGAGAGATTGCCGAAGGTTCTTGCCCCGGTGGGACAGGCCGCGGAACAGCCTGTCTGTGTTTCACCTTTGGAGAGCCTCTCCTCCCAGCAGAAATCACACTTATCAACTGCACGCCGTTCCGCGCTGAAGTATCTGGCATCATAAGGACAGGCAAGTATACAGGTTTTACAACCAATGCATTTTTTGCTCTCCATGCGGACAATACCTGTAATCGGATCCTTATAGGTCGCTTTAGTAGGGCACGCCCTTACACAGGGCGCGGCATTGCAGTGGTTGCAGAGCACAGGAATAAACTCAACCTGTTTATCCAGGGTGCCTGTGTACTTTTTAGTCAGGATTCTCGTCCTGTACCCATAATCCGGCACATTATTCGTCTGTTTGCATGCATCCACGCATTTCTCGCAGTCAATGCAGAGAGACTGACGGATGACCATGCTGTAGTGCGGGTTGTAAGGATACTTTTTTACAAAGTCGACTCCCCCTCCTGATGCATGGGCCGAGGAGATAACAGATGTTACCCCCAGGATCCTGCCGCCGGCATAAACACCGGCTATGGCAAGGCCAAGCTTTAAAAAATTTCTTCTTTCCCGGGCGGTAACCGACGCAGTACCCTCATTTTTCAAATTATCCAGGTTTATTTTTGGAAATTTCATCATATGATATCCTTTATCTAATCATCAGTGTCTCGCAGCCGAGTCGAAACACATACCAGTTCAATTACCAGATCCCGTGGTGGCGTTTCATGGCCTCCTCTTCTGTCTCACCCTCTGCCATAAAATGGATAGCACCGCAGCCTGGACAGATGTAACCGCCTTCAGGAACAATTTCATGTTTCTCAAGCTGATGACCGTTCAACATTTTCTCGCCGGCAAAATAAGCCAGCATGATAAAGCCGATACCAAAAAGCGAGGCCATGATTTCATGAAAAGACGGGGTATAGGTGAGCAGATTCGCTTCTTCAACAACTCCAAGCGAGTGGTATACCGATTCCATCTGACCGGGAATAACGATGTCATAACGCATGAAAAAGATTCCGATCATCATGAGGCCTGTTGCCCAGAGAATGAGGTTGAAATTACTGCCCCTTGACCGCATAAGCAGAAACAGAGGCAGGAACATGCCGAGGAAAACCTCAAATACCCAGAAATTGACTGAATAATCACCGGTCAGCAGGGACATGAGAACCAGATGTTTCCCCTCTGACACCATGCCGGTTATGATTTTCCAGATGGTAAAAAAGATAATTACGGATATCAGGAAGATGGTGATCTGGGTTACAGCTTTGACAGCGCGTTCCATCCGCGGGTTCATAATTTCCGGGTTGATTTTCCAGCCGAGAGTGGTGAAGAAAAGGATGGCACATCCTCCTGACATTGCGGCGGAAAAAATGAAATAAATGGGCAGATAGGGACCGTACCAGAATGGCCGTCCGTGCAGCATGCCAAATATCGCTCCCAGATTACTATGGGCGGCTACACCCACAACCAGTCCAAAGAAACCCATCAATCTCGACAGGGTATGGTTTTGCTCAAGCAGAAAATAGTACTCAATCATCATGAAAACCAGGTAGGCACCGTAGAGTGTTCCCATCCACCACATGTTGGAAGCAAAATTTGGTGATATGACATTCCAGATTGCCATCCTGAAAGGATTTTCAATGTCAAAGAAAATAATGCAGAATCCCCCGAACATGAAGATGATCGACATATAGACGGCCCGTTTGGCAATGGGCATAAATGCTTCACCGCCGAAAACATGACCGATTGATGAAACAATACAGAGACCTGTTGAGGTAACAACGCAAAAAATGTATGTGGCGATGAGCAGTCCCCAGGAAATCTGTCTCGTTACTCCATAGACATGATGATATCCCACGAATAATCCATGGAGACCTACAACAAGTCCGGCAAGGGTGAGAAGGGCAAAAAAGCCCATAACCATTTTGTAGCCGGGACTTGCACTTTTCAAGGCCTCAATGCCATGAAATCCCCACCTTTTTGAGATGTTAACCATCCTTTCAGTCATCTTTTCTCCTCAAAAAATTTATATGAAAAAACAGAATAAAGGGTGCCTTGAAAAATTAGAATTTTCGTTCGAGATCAAGGGACAGAAATATTAAAAATCGTATCATATTAGTCATATGCGAGCATTTTTCATTTTCCCGTGACACAGAGATCGGGCGAAAAGGCTATTTTCCAAGGTAGCCTAAAGTCGTTTCCATGCATGCTGCTGCTGAAGTATTAAACCATCAATGTTTGTTCTTCCCGTGGGTGTCCCCTTTTTCAACATCAGCCGACATCTCGTTTAATCCTTTAACACCGATATGACAGACAGTGCAGCGGGTAAGATACCCAAAGGCCTGGGAAGAATCATGACAGGTACCACAGTATCTGCTGTGAAGTGTTTCGAGGTATTTCCTCTTTTCTGCGGGATCGTCGGAATGCACGAGTTCCTGACCTTCGACCGACCCCTTTTTCATGGCAAAAACTTCCTTATGGCAGGATTCACAGGATAACTCAGCTTTTTTCACATGGATATTGTGATCAAAGACAACCGTTTTTACAGGCTGGGTGAAAATAATTTTTTCTTTCGGGGGAAAATGACAGGATTCACACTGGGTTGCGGAGTCAAAGGCGTCATCACCGTTATGACAGGAACCACAGTATTTCCCTTCTTTAAAAGAAGCCATCGTAAAATCCCTGCTGGCGGTTGCGGCTCCTTTTTTCATTGAAAATGATTCGTCGTGACAGCTTGAGCACTCCAGTTCAAATTCCTCAACATGAGCGGTGTGACTGAATGCTGCCTTGGTGGGTTCATTCCAGACAATCGGCTCTTCGGAAACCCCATGGCAGGCCATGCAGTTTGTGTCTGTAGCAAAGGCTGTATCACCGTCATGACAGCTCCCGCAGAATTGACCTTCAGCCATGGCCTTCATCCTGAATTCCGGGTTCCTGCCCGCAGTGCCACGCTTCATATAAAAGATGTCATCATGACAGCTGGAGCACTCCAGCCCCGCTTCCATGGTATGGGTTTTATGATCAAAAGTCGCTTTAACAGGTTTCTCCCAGACAATAGTATTTCTGGGTCCATACAACTTGACATCATACTCCTCCCCGGCCGAAACACTGCCGGTCGCAAGTAACAGAAGCAACAGGGATGTAATGGCGGTTAAGAACAGATTTTTTGGGATCATTTTTGTGCTCCGGCTATGTCGTCAGGAAGAGATGAGGAGGAAAATGTTTTTTCGTAACATCAAATAATATAATACCTGGGAAGTACAACTATCGCTACCACAAAGTGAGTCGCCACTGTGTGGCATCTGTAAAGTTTTCGACGGGTGATTTACTGTCTTCAGGTTTATCTGTCAAGATGAATTTGAATATGGAAAACGCAAAAACGTTTGTCAGTTCAGAACGGTATCAAAGCTGAAAAAAACGTGGCTGGATATCTCTGTAATAGAGATGTTTATACGTTACAGGTTTCTGGAATCTCTTTGTTCAGTGCAGCAATGCGCTCTGCAGCATTGATAATATTTTGTAGAATTCGTGTTTCCTCTGTGCCGATTTCCACTTCCCGGTATGAATCAGTCAGTAACTGCGCATAGTTGATGATGCCATTGGATAAGTTGGTGCTCTCATTGATAATGGCGGCAAGTTGTTCAGCATTGTTTCGGTCATTTTCACCACCATCTCCCCTGCCTGTTTTTCTCGAGAGTAATTCATTGACCGAGTCAATAAAGACAGCGATTTCCGCACAGGCATCATTATCGTAACTGAAGCCATGCGTGAGCAGTTCCGGATCTTCAACCTGTCTGCTCAGGCGAAGCAGAGGAATCATGGTTTTTTTATAGAGCAGGAGCAGCGAAAAACTGATCAAACAGATCACCCCTCCCAGAGAACCGATCATCACTGTCTGAAACTGAACAACTTTTGCCCGCATCCGGCTGACTATAATTCTGTCAAACTGCACCAGGTACTCTGCAAGGGTTCGCATCTTATTCTGCAGACTCAGACTGTATGCAACCTTATCATCTGCAGACAGGATGTTTTTTGAAGATATGGCCAAACCGGAGAGATCAACCTGTTTTGCCATATCAAGCCTGTACTCACCTGGGATGAGCGGATTTTCCTGAAGGCGTGCCAGGGTTGAATGCAGATTCTTGAGCTGGTCGGCAGCGTTAACGACTTTTTCCCAGTCTCTCTCAATCAGGGAGGTCGTGATCTGTTCACGAATGGTTGAAAACTGAAAAATCATCTCCTCGCTCTGGGTGATGATTGAATTGTACCTTTTGTTGAGCTGGTACTGGCGAACACTGAGAACAATGACAAAGGCAAGGAGGAGCGCCACTCCCATAAATGCCAGGTAGCCAGTTTTTTTCAGGGAACGCATGGATTATTCCTTTTTTCGTTTTGAATGAATACAACTGTCAGCTGCTGGGCAGGTTTCACATTCATTGGTTTCGCGGATCCCGGCCTCAATCATTTCTGTAAAATGGCAACTCATGATGATTTCGAAATCCTCTTCATCCAGTGTCTCAACTTCAAGCAGGATTGTTGCAAGCTGTTTCAGGAGATAAAACTTTTCCTTGAGAATCTTTACCGCTTCATTATGGCAGCTCTCGAGCAGATTTTTTATCTCCCTGTCTACGGCCTCGGATGTTTTATCACTCATCTCCAGTCGTTGTCCCAGGCCACCGAGAAAACCCTGATTGTCTACTACCATAGCCTGCGGTCCGACAGCATCACTCATTCCCCATTTGCAGATCATACTGGTTGCAATTTCAGTGGCCTGGACAATGTCTCCCTGAGCACCGGTTGTCCGCTGGGAAAAGGCTATTTCCTCTGCTGCCCTGCCGCCCATAAGAATGGTGATTCTACTTTTAAGATAATCAAAGCTGTAACTTGTCCTGTCACTGACTGAGAGTTGCTGGGTCTGGCCAAGGGCCTGTCCCCGCGGAATAATTGTTATCTTATGAATAGGATCCGAGTTGGGCATGGATTTGGCAACTATTGCATGTCCAGCCTCATGAAAGGCAAGCATCTTGCGGTCATCTTCAGAAATAATCATCCCTTTGCGCTCGACCCCCATCAGGATCCGATCGCGGGCATGTTCAAAATCCGGGAGATCAACCTGTTTTTTCCCATCTCTGGCTGCCATCAATGCGGCCTCGTTAACAAGATTAGCAAGCTCAGCACCGGTAAATCCTGGAACCATGCGGGCAATTTTTTCCATATCAATGTCAGGTGCAAGAGCAACTTTGGCACCATGCACTTCAAGAATCTGTTTTCTCCCCTTGGTGTCAGGGGGCAGCACATTGACCTGTCGGTCAAAACGGCCCGGTCGCCTCAAAGCAGGGTCAAGAATATCGGGCCTGTTCGTTGCGGCAAGGACCACGATGGTATCGGAGCTGCTGAATCCATCCATTTCAACAAGCAGCGCATTAAGGGTCTGTCCCCTCTCATCCTGACCGCTGGCAGATGCTCCAGCGGCACGGCTGCCACCGACAGCATCAATCTCATCAATAAAAATTATGCAGGGTGAGTTAGCCTTGGCTTCCCGAAAAATATCCCTTACCCTTGACGCACCGACACCAACAAACATTTCTACAAAGTCGGAACCGCTGAAGCTGTAAAACGGCACCCTGGCTTCACCGGCAATGGCCCTGGCCAGCAGAGTCTTACCGGTTCCCGGGGGCCCCTGCAGCAGTATCCCTTTGGGACTCACTGCTCCAATCTGACTGTATTGCTCAGGATTTCTCAAAAAATTCACAACTTCCTGCAGCTCTTCGAGAACTTCCGGAATTCCGGCAACATCTGCAAAAGTGACTGTCTTGTGACCGTCGCCGGGAAGGATGAGTTTTTCGGAAGCAAACCTGTTTTCTTCCTCCTCAAGCTTCTTTTTCCTGCTCAGGGAAATAATGACCGTCAGGATAAGTAAAATGACATAGACCAGGACAATACTCTGAAAAATCTGCTCGGATCGGTCTTTTTTGAAAATTATTTTTATGTTTTTATCCTGCAGTTCAGAAATCAGCTCTTCAGCATTGGGAACCGTGGTTTCATAACGGTCTCCTGCCTTATGCTGGGCAATAACCTTGTTTCCGATGAAAGTGATCTGAGCGAGATCATGATGGACAAGACAATAGCGGAATTCGCTGTAGGAAACAGTCCGCAACTTATGTTCCAGCTTCCACAAACCATAACCACCGGCAACAAGAACGGTGAAAAGAAAAAAAATAAAGAGATTTCGAATCAGGATTGCCATTGGATTTCCTTGGAACAGGGTTTCGTACCGCGCATACCTTTATAAGCCCGAGCAGGCATAGATACAACTACTGGTGTTTTTTTCTGACCCATTAGTATTCATAAGTCGAAAAAAAAGCCAGAGAGATTATATCCCTCTGGCTCAAAAAAAGATTCCAGACCAGTAACGGCCTCAGAATCCTGTTGGAAACCTTGTTTACATTGTGCCGAATATTGCTCCAAACAGGCTCTTGGCAAGAGCCACCGGCCCACCGGCGGACAAAAAGGCACTGGAGAGACAGACAATACCCCAGATCCCTATTACTGCAGCAAAAGCGGCCGTTGTATAAATACCGACTTTATAGAGTTCACTGCTGGTCTGTTCTATTTCGTGAACCGTGGAACTGGTTTTTGACTTGGTTTTTGCTTTAGCTACGGCTTGCTCTTCCATGAGAAATCCCCTCTTCAGGTATCAGATACGTAAATGTGTCTTAAATGAGTTGAATATCAACCAGTGATTGCTTTAATTAAATTGCCGACAAGGCCAAAAGGGCCGCCACTGCTCAGGGTCCCGGCAAAAAGGCAGACAGAGGCCCACAAACCGATGAGTCCGGCAGAGATTGCGATGGCATAGACACTGATTCTTGAGACTTCCGTTACAGCATCAGTTCGCGTTTGAGCCTGGCTGCGATCTTTTTCCATTACAGGTTTGTTTTTCATCCGGAACTCCTGATTGATTTTTTTCTAAATTGCTTTATTGATGACTGCCACTATTTATCCCATCAAGGCTGAAATATAATTTGCAACCAGACCTGCAGGGCCGCCACTGCTGATCATACCGGAAACGAGACATACTACAGCCCATGTGCCGATGAATGCCGATGTGGTACCAATGGCATAGATACCAACCTTACTGATCTCTTCACCAACTGTTGCAACGGCTGCGCTTCTTTCACTTGTGACTGCGTTATCTTTTGTCATCATTTTCTCCTGTATCATGTTGCAATAACAATATTTTTCAAAACCTGTTCTTTCCTGTGCCTTCTATAAAGCACAGTGCATGCCAAAACCAATACTATTTTGGGTCGCTCGAAACAAAAATAGACAATCTGTTGAAATTACTATTTTTTTATGCCTTGATACCGCAGGAATAGATTACTCAAGAAAAGAGAGTAGAAAGAAGAGATTGTCGCATGATTGTCGCATGATTGTTGCCGGCAACAGAAATGCGACAATTTTGCGACACTAATCGTTGCTTTTCGCGGTGGGTGCGGCGCCAATATCAGTGGCTATGCCGAACCGCTGCATTTTGCGGTACAGGGTGGAACGATTGATATTCAGCAGACGGGCGGCTTTTGTTTTATTACCACGTGCGCGTTTCAAGATGTCTATGATTTCATCTTTTTCGCTGATGTACGGCGGGAGCGCTGAGGCTCCTGTTGACTCTGCTTGTGTTGCCGGCCGGCCGGGAACATACAGAACAGGTTTTTGAATTTCTTCAGGGAAATGTTCCAGGGAAATTGTCGGCCCCTCACATAATACACATGCTCTTTCAATAATATGGCGCAACTCACGAACATTGCCGGGCCAGGAGTAGCGGGTAAGGGCCTCCATGGCCTGATCGGAAATACCGTGAATGTTGCGCTTGAGCTTCTCCCGGAACAGAGAAAGAAAATGATGGACAAGGATCGGAATACCTCCTCTTCTTTCACGCAGAGGGGGCATCTTTATTTCAACCACTTTCAACCGGTAATAGAGATCTTCACGAAAGCTGCCGTTTTTTACTTTTTCAGCAAAATCTACATTGGTCGCAGCAATAACCCTGACGTCTACCTCTACAGGACTGTCCTGACCTACCGGTGTAATTGTTTTTTCCTGGAGAAACCGCAGTAAACGCAACTGCATGCGAGGAGAAACATCACCGATTTCATCAAGAAAGAGGGTTCCCTTATCAGCCTGCAGTAACCTGCCTGGACGATCCTTATCAGCCCCGGTGAATGAACCTTTTTTGTGGCCGAACAGCTCACTTTCCAGCAGATCTTCAGACATTGCAGCGCAATCCACTTTAATAAGCGGCATATTGCTCCGCCCGCTCTCAGCATGTATTGCCTCTGCCGCGAGCTCCTTACCTGTCCCGGACTCGCCTGTAATCAGTACAGCGGTATCAACTTTTCCAACACTTTCAATCAGGTTGTAGACACCCTGCATTGCCTGGCTGGAACCGATAAGGCCATGAAATCTATTCCTGAAATTGCCGTTAATTTCCGGTTCCGTCAGGGTAATATCCCTTGCCACGATGACGACACCATGAAACTCATCGAATCCATCTTCAAGCGGTGCCGCATTAAGGCTGACAATACGGATATTACCATCGGGTTTTCTGCATTCAACCTGATGCTCCCTGACCTCCTGCTTGCTGGACATCACCTGCCGGGCATCCTGCAGACAGGCCCTGCCCATTTCATTTTGATAACTTTCAAGCCCGTCCTGATTGTCGGATTCAGAAAAGTCGAGCCATTGTTTTGCTGTCTCATTGAGCTGTACAATCTTCATGTCATCGTCAATGGTTATAATGGCATCACGGACCGAACTGAAGATTGTCTCAAAAAAACGCCTCAGTTTTATATTCTCCAGCAGTAACTCTTTTTTCTCATTCTCAAGTTTCCAGTGCTTCAGCGCCTGGCGAACAAATCGCAGCAGGGTTTCCTTGTTGACAGGTTTGGGAATATAGTCAAAAGCTCCATAACGCACTGCCTCTGCAGCCGTGTCGAGGTTGGGGAATCCGGTAACCATGACCACCGGACACTCAATGCATGATTCCCGGATCTTAAAGAGAAGGTCTGTACCCCTCTGCTCTCCGAGCACAATATCACTGATGATAAGATCAAACTTCTGCTCCTTGATTGCAGCCAGGGCCTCTTCAAGGGTGGAGGCGGTAGTTATCGGCCCATAGCCGGCACGGGTAAGAATCATCTCAAAAGAGAGACGAATACTTATCTCATCATCAACGATCAATATACTGGTATTCTTTTCCTGAGAAATTTCCCTGTCCATTGTACATTATGTTCCTGATGAAGGGAGTTCCACAATCATTCTGGTATACTGGTGCATTATAGAGTCGACTTTAATAAGGCCTCCATGGTCCTGGACAATGCCGTAACTGATGCTGAGTCCGAGTCCGGTTCCCTTGCCGGACGGTTTAGTCGTGAAAAACGGCTCAAATAACCTGTTGAGTATACCCTGGGGAATTCCCGTTCCTGAATCCTGTATAACGATTCTGGTTCCGGATTCATTTTTTTCATTTACAAACGGACAACAGGTTATGAGAACTCTTTTCTCAGCAGAGGGAACAGGGTAACGTTCATTTAAAGCAAAACGGGCATTGCTCAGCAGATTCAGAACAACCTGCTGTAATTGCCTGAAATTCCCTAAAACCAGACAGGGCTCCTCTGAATATTCCGTTTTGATTCTGATACCGTCTTTTGTGAACTGATGTTCAATAAGAGAAAGGCTGTCCCGGATAACCTGCTGGATATCCACCGGTTCGATATCGTTTTCACTCTCACGGGCAAAGGAAAGAAGATTTCTGGTGATAAGTGCGATTCTCTCCCCTTCGGAAACTATCCTTTCCAGCAGCTCTGCCTGCAGGGAACCCTTTTCACTGTCATCAAGAAGCAACTGGGCAAAATTAATTATTCCGGTAATAGGGTTATTGACCTCGTGAGCAACACCTGCGGCAAGTTCACCTATGGCGGCCAGCTGGGCGGTCCGCAGGGAATCCGCTTTTCTCATCTCATAGCTTGTCAACTCTCTTGCAACAAGGAGAATCTTCCGTACTTTATCGTCCTGACCACTGACCGGAGAAATCGTCAACTGGTACTCACCGGCAAGGCCCGGCAGAGTGGTTTCTACAACACTTGGGCAACAGGTAAGCAGAAACTCTTCAAGGGGGCATTTGAGGTGCGGTGAACGACCTCCGTGAATAATTTTACAGATTCCGGCGCCTATAATCTCCTTGCGGCTTTTGCCGGCAGCCTTGATTGCCGCATTGTTGGCATCAAGGATAATTCCTTCAGGTGTCACAATCAGGACCGGATCCTGGATAGCCTGGAAAAGCTCATTGCCACCACCGACAGGACAAGGATCAAATGATCCTGTCTTCTCCTGGATGGCCATGTGTTCTTTACCTTTTTTTTCTGACATATTCACATAAGGCGGGCTTTGCCCGCAACCCAATTAATGAAAAAAGGGAAGAGGGAACTGGAAAAGATCATTCTGGGAACTTTTTCCCTTTTTCCTGTTCCCTTTTCTCCGTCCACTGTTTTTTTGAATAAAGCGCCCTCTTATTTTCTTGTTTTTTTTGACAGAAGTTGAGAAGCAAAGGACTAAGCAGCTGTTACAGGTTTTATACACAATTCTTTATCTTCGGGACCTGCCCTCTGCAATCTTTTTCTGCCGTTTCCACTGCCAGGGTGAAACCGGATCTTTTGCTCTCCACAGCCCCACTCTTCTGTTTCTTGCTCTGTTTTCCAGTTCCTTCAACTCCGAACACAGGGGTTGTTCTTTACAGTACTTTGGATACATCCAGGCAAGTCCGGCCCTGACAAGCTCCCTGTTTATCAACTGCCCAGAGCTGCTGACCAGGGCTACGGTTCGTCCATAACGATCAAGATCTTTTGTTTCGACCGTTACTCTTCTCTTCTGGAGTTTCCTCTTGCTGAAACGCCTGGCCCTGTTCCCGTAATCCTGCCCCCATTCCGGGCAGTCAATGCCATAAAGGCGAATCTCTATGACCTCTCTCCCCTTCTTTACCT
>CAZKBZ010000022.1:0-3172 GCA_964551175.1 uncultured Desulfobulbus sp. | reverse complement strand
TCACAGTCAATAAAATGACACCTCATGGGAAAGCTGCTTGTTATTCCGCTTAAGAGTATGCTATTCTTTTCTTTAACTATAGGAAAGAAAAAAGAAACACGGATTACTCCTTCACTGCCGGACAGACATCTCCGGGCAGACATTATGGCAGCAGAAATTTTCCAGGGCATGGTCGGTAACTGTCCGCAGATGAAGCAGCTTTTTGACCTGATCACAAAGCTGGCTGATGACGATCTGAGCACGGTCCTGATCCAGGGAGAATCGGGAACCGGCAAAGAACTGGTCGCCAAGGCTATTCATGCCCACAGCCCTCGTGCTGCCAGCAATTTTGTGCCGGTCAACTGCGCCGCCATACCCGATGATCTTCTTGAAAGTGAGCTGTTCGGCCATACCAAAGGTTCCTTTACCGGGGCGACAACCGATAAAATCGGACGCATTGAATATGCCGATGGAGGCTCCCTCTTCCTTGATGAAATAGGTGACATGAAGCCTGTCCTGCAGGCCAAACTGCTGCGCATCCTTCAGGAAAGGGAGTTCGAACCGATCGGCAGCCTCAAGCCAATTCCGGTTGATGTCAGGGTCATTGCCGCTACCCACTGCAACCTTGAACAGATGGTGGAAGATGGTCGATTTCGGGAAGACCTCTATTACCGCCTCAGTGTTATTCCCCTGACCATCCCCCCGCTCCGTGACCGTAAAGAAGACCTGCCCCTTCTGATAGACAACTTTATTCGCAACATTGGCAATAAACGAAAAAAGCCTTTGCTGGGCTTTGACAGACAGGCAATGCAGGCTCTGTTTGCATGTGACTGGCGCGGAAATGTTCGCGAACTTGAAAACCTGGTTCAGCACATGACGGTCCTGTATGCAGGCTCTACTGTAACGCTTGCGGACCTGCCGGAAAAATACCGGACCGGTACCAATGGGCAAATAGCGCCTCCATCCTGTCCGGATCAAAACGATGTGCAGGTTTCCGGCCCGGAACAGCTATCTCTTTTTTCAGTAAACACACCCGCCGACAACACCAGCTGGTCGGATGACGGGGTTGACTTCAAAGCTCTGGTTAATGATTTTGAAAGCCGGCTCATTCTCCAGGCTTTGCAGATAACCAGGGGCAATAAAAAGGAAGCTGCCAGGATTTTAAATCTCAAGCGCACAACCCTGCTTGAAAAAATCAAGAAGAAGAACCTGCAGTACCAGTAATAATACAAACGCAGGATTCTCAGACCGGTTGGAATCTGTTTTCAAGCAAGAGAGACAGAAACTCCGGCAACAGGCAACAAGCTGAAGAGATGAAACCGCTGTTAACGAAAGAAGAAATTGCCGACCTGCTGGCCCCGCTCGAACCTGAACCGGAGGCAGGAACAAAAGCCTCAAGTACTGCACAGCAAGCTGAAAACAATGGGGATGACACTATTCTCGACCCCCCCCTGCAGATACGGATTGAGGTCGCTCCTGCCAGGGAATTGATCAAAGAGCTGCTGCAGATAAAAAAGGGGGCAATCATCGGCCTTGAGTCCATTGCGGGTAAACCGCTGGACCTGTATGTGGACAACCATCTCATTGCCAGCTGTGAACTGGTGCAGTCGGGTACCACATTCAGTATCAGGGTAAATAAAGTCACCATTCCCTCAGAAACGCTTAAACAACAGAAATAGCCGATATCTTCCATCCCTGGAACTGTTGCAGCGCCATAATATTGACACTGCCGGCCAGATGGTCTTTCCTTTTCTGCCCGTCTCCTCGTTTTCCAGAACACCACAAACAAACTGACACCGGCTCTGGAGTAATACCAATACCCTCCTGAGGTTACGCAGAAATACAGCTTTGAGCAATTCTGCATCCTTAAGAAGCTTTTCCTGTTATCCATATGCAGGGGCCAGCACCACTGATGCTGATGTTCATATGGCAAGAATGTTGCATTACTTATGAAAATGGACATATGACCTGCAACAGCCTGATCGCTGCTGTATTTACCCCAAACCTCTTTTTTTCAAAAGCCGGACCCCATGCCAGTTAACGAGCCTGACCAGGGAAAAGAGAACACCCCACGGTCCACCACCCGTGTGCTTGCCATTACCAGCGGCAAGGGAGGGGTCGGCAAAACGGCAGTAGTGGCCAATATTGCAGTCCTTCTCGCCCGAATGAATAAACGGGTACTGATACTGGACGCTGATCTGGGGCTGGCAAATATTGACGTTGTATTCGGACTGGCACCGGAAAAAAACCTGACCCATTTCTTTTCCGAAGAAATGGAGCTGGATTCGATTCTTGTGGATGGTCCTTCCGGCATCAAAATCCTGCCTGCAGGTTCAGGGGTGCAGCGATTTACCCGCCTTGATTCACGGCAGAAAATGCGGCTGCTGGAAGCCCTGGATTCCATGCACAATGATTTTGACATCGTGCTCATCGATACCGAGGCGGGAATCTCGGAAAATGTTACCTACTTCAATACGGCAGCCCAGGAAATCCTGGTCATCACCACGCCTGAGCCCACGGCCATCACCGATGCCTATGCCCTGATGAAGCTGTTGTCCAGCCAGTATCATGAAAAGCATTTCAACCTGATCGTCAACTGTGTTTCCAGTGAAGATGAGGCCCTGGAAGTCTTTCGCAAACTGACCATGGTGGCTGACCGCTATCTTGATATATCCATTGAGTTCATGGGCTCCATTCCCAAGGACCAGCAGATGGTGGATGCCATCAGAAAACAGCAGGTCATTGTAGACCTCTTCCCGGCTTCCAAGATCAGCATGGCCTTTGACAGACTGGCCAGAACCATTGCAGATGAACCACTTCATATGGAGCCCAAGGGATCAATCCAGTTTTTCTGGAAACGGCTGCTTGACCTTGGAGGGAAATAACAGGCAAATATCGACCATTGCGGAGAAATTCTATTTTACTCTGTATAATCAATAAATTATATCGATAATAATAAAAAAGACAATGAAAAAAAATACATTTTTACCCATATGTTTACTGATCCTTGTTCTACTCACCGGATCAAAGGCTCTGGCCATTGATCTGTATGGTTTTGGCAGTTACTGGGACCAGAAAGACAGTGATGGAACCTGGGGCGGTGGCGTCGGCCTGAGCCTGCCGCTTTTCACAGAGCATCTCAGGCTGGACGGAAGGGCATACCTGTTTGAAGATAACGAGATAGAACATGATG
>CAZKBZ010000021.1:4255-35661 GCA_964551175.1 uncultured Desulfobulbus sp. | reverse complement strand
AAAAAAGATTGTAAGGAGCTGATCAGAATGTCATTTGTGCAGCAGATTGATATAGGGGCACAGTACCAGGGCTTGGAGCAGCAGGAAATTCTTGAACGTATCACGGCAAGAAAAGAGGAGCTTGCAGACGCATTGCTCATCCTCTGCCACCATTACCAGCAGGATGATGTCTACCGGTTTGCCGATCTCAGTGGTGATTCCCTGAAACTGTCCCGGGAAGCGGCAAAGATACAGGATAAACAATACCTGGTCTTTTGCGGGGTTCACTTCATGGCCGAGGTTGCGGATATCCTGGCGGCAGAACACCAGAGCGTTCTGCTGCCTCACCTTGATGCGGGCTGCCCCATGGCCGATATGTCAACCAGGCATGCTGTCCAGGCAGCCTGGCCGGAACTGAGTGGAGCTGCAGGTGTACGGGAGGAACGTATTATTCCGGTCACCTATGTCAACTCGTCGGCGGATGTCAAGAGTTTTGTCGGAGAACATGGTGGTTCGGTCTGTACATCCTCAAATGCAGAACGTGTGCTCGAGTGGGCACTGGACAGGGGTGATCTGGTGTTTTTCTTTCCTGATCAGCACCTGGGCCGAAATGCCTCTTTCGGGCTCGGTCTGGCTGAACATCAGGTAGTCCTCTGGCGGCGGGGAGAGCCCATGGGCGGCTGCAGCAGGGAAGAGCTGCAGCAGGCAAAGGTCGTGCTCTGGGACGGGTACTGCGAGGTCCACATGCGCAGCTTTCCGGAACATGTCCATTACTGGCGGGCACAATCTCCGCAGGCAACCATTATCGTCCATCCGGAATGTCGCAACGAGGTGGTCCGGCTGGCTGATCTGTCAGGGTCCACTGAAGCAATCATTGCTGCAGTAAGAGATGGCAAACCCGGCAGTCACTGGGTGATCGGCACGGAAATTAATCTTGTCCAGCGTCTTGCCCGGCAGCACCCGGACAAAACGGTTCATTCTCTGACTCCGGGCTGCCTCTGTCCAACCATGGATACGATTAAACCGGTCAACCTGCTCTGGGTGCTCGATAACCTGGCTAAGGGCAGAGTGGTCAACCAGATCAAGGTGGAGGCGGAAATTGCCGGCCAGGCCATCAAATCACTGGACAGGATGCTGGCCATATGAGTCCGAAGCAGGAACGTCTGATTAACTTTGAGTTGGATGAGATACATGAAGACGAAAAGGACAGGGACACCCGGCCCAGGATTTTCCTGGTTGATGGCAGCGCTTATATTTACCGGGCTTTTCATGCCATCAGGGGGCTGAACAATACCAGCGGCCTGCCCACCAACGCAGTGTATGGTTTTACTACGATCCTGCGCCGTATTCTGCGCGAAAAACAACCTGAGTATCTTGCTGTTGCCTTTGATACCCGCGGGCCGGTTTTTCGGCACCGTATCTATCCTGATTACAAGGCCAACCGGCCGCCCATGCCCGATGACCTGGTTCCCCAGATTCCTTATGTCCGCAGGATAGTTGATGCCTATAATATCCTGAACATGGAACATAAGGACCAGGAGGCGGACGATCTGATCGCCTCCGCCGCCCGGGTGCTGGTGGATAAAGGATACAGGGTGGTGGTGGTTTCCGGTGACAAGGATCTGCTGCAGCTGGTGTCGGACGAGGTCATCGTGTGGGACCCCATGAGTGACCGGGTTATGGACCAAGCCTATATCGAAAAGAAATATGGTGTCAGGCCTGACCAGCTGCTGGATTATTTTGCTCTCACCGGCGACAGTTCCGACAATATTCCGGGCGTTCCCGGTGTGGGGCCGAAAACGGCACAAAAACTGATCCGGGAATATTCCAGCCTTGAAGGCTTGTATGAAAACATTGATGGTCTGAAAAAATCCAAGCTGAAAGAACGGCTCATGGAACACCGTGCCGACGCCTTTCTGTCCCGCGATCTCATCCGGCTGAACTCTTTTGCCGAGGTACCTGAAGACCCGGCAGCCTACCGGTTGAGGGAATCCGATCCTGACAGCCTGCGGGCGCTTCTGACTGAGCTTGAGTTTTACAGCCTGCTGAAAGCAGATGTACCGGCAGCCAGTATCAATACTGACAGGTTCATGCTCATTCAAAACCGGCAGGAGCTGAAAAAACTGGCAGCAGAGTTAACAGATGCGGGCAGTCTGGTGGTGGATACGGAAACCAGCTCCCTTGATCCTCTGGCAGCAGAACTTGTTGGAATCTCCCTGTGCGTGGATACGGATCAGGCCTGGTATCTCCCCTGCGGGCACAGGGATGACCAGGGAGAATTGCTGCCCGGCCAGCTGGATCTGCAGGACATCCTTGAGCTGGTCGGGCCGCTGCTCACCAGTCCGGCCATTGCCAAAATCGGCCATAATCTGAAGTATGACTATTCCGTACTGGCCGCTCCACAGAATGGTGCTGTCAAAATGACCGGTCCCATGTATGACACCATGATTGGCGCATGGCTGCTCGACCCGGGCCGCAGAACCTACAGGCTTGATGATCTCTGTCGAGAAATTGACATCGAGATGACCTCCTTTACCCAGGTTGTTGACTCTGATAAACGTGCAGACGCCTTTTGCCGGGTGGAGCTTGAAAAGGCTAAAAATTACAGTTGTGAGGACGTTTACGGTACGTTGCGGTTGTTTGAACTCCAGAAACCGCGTCTTGAAGAGTTTGGCCTCTGGAAACTGTTTGCCGAGGTCGAGGGGCCTTTGATTGCAGTTCTGGCCAGGATGGAGAAGGCCGGTGTTCTGGTGGATAAAGAGGTACTGGCAAAACTTGCCCGGGAATTTGCTGCCAGGATGGAAGAGCTGGAAACGGACATTTACGAGGTTGCCGGGCAGTCCTTTAATATCAATTCTTCTCAGCAGTTGGCTGAAATTCTGTTTGAAAAATTTGATCTTCCCCGGGGACGCAGGACCAAGACAGGTTATTCTACTGATGTCAGGGTACTGGAAAAATTGTCACATCTGCACGAACTGCCGGCCCTGATACTCAAGTATCGTAACCTGGCAAAGTTGAAGTCCACCTATGTTGATAAGCTTTCACGTCATGTGAGCAGTATTACCGGACGGGTACACACCTCGTATAATCAGTGCGGTACTGCAACCGGGCGACTCAGTTCAAGTAAACCCAATCTGCAGAATATTCCTATTCGTACCGAGGAGGGGAGGCGTATACGTTCGGCCTTTGTAGCTGCTGAGGGGTGCTCTCTGCTGTCGGCGGATTATTCGCAGATCGACCTGCGGGTACTGGCCCACTACAGCCAGGACCCGGCCCTGCTAGAAGCATTTAGAAATGATCAGGATATTCACAGCCAGACGGCAGCAGAGATATTTGGTGTTTCTCCGCAGCTGATTGATCCGGAAATGCGGCGGGTGGCCAAAACCATTAACTTTGGCATTGTCTACGGAATGTCCAGCTTTGGCTTGTCCCGCCAGCTTGAAATCAGCCGCAGGGAGGCGCAGACCTTTATTGATCGTTATTTTGCCCATTATTCCGGCGTCAAGAAATTCATGGAACATATCGTTGCACAGGCCCGTGAAGATGGTTACGTTACAACCCTGCTGGGCAGGCGCAGGCAGCTTCCTGAAATCAAGGCCTCCAATCGCACCCGCAGGGAATTTGCTGAACGTACTGCCATTAATACCCCCATCCAGGGAACGGCTGCAGATATCATCAAGCTGGCCATGCTGCAGGTGGACCAGGAGTTGCAATCCAGGCAGGCAGCCCGGATGATTCTCCAGATTCACGATGAGCTGGTGCTTGAGGTGGAGGAAGATTGGCTGGAATCTGTTTCCGGCGCAGTGACACGCATCATGGAATCAGTTATGGAGCTTGCTGTTCCCCTGAAAGTCAATCTGCATGTGAGTCAAAATCTCGGCAAAGAGTAAATTGATTGACCATGATCCCTGCTCCGGGAACACTCCTGTTTTTCCGGTGAGTCTGAAAATGTGAATTTTCCGGAAAAACGGATGGAAAAGTACGGTTTTCCCAATTTTTTTCGGAAAAATTGAGCCTGTTCCCACCGGTTTTCACTGAAAACAGGCCTGGTATTGCCCTGGAAAGCATGAAATCCGCCTGGTATCTTCTTTGGCTTGTTTTTTGCATAAATTATGGCAAAGAGGAAGAGGAACCGGAGGTGAGGTAATGAGTCCCCGAGATGCTATTCACATACTGATTTTAAGCCCGATCTACTTTCGCTTGACCTTGTCTCAACGTCTGCAGCTTGTCAGGGAGTACTGTCGGTCAATCAACTCCTGCTGCGGCTCCATTACCGGCTGAAGGTATATTTTGGATCAACAGACAACAGGTGCCGGCCGCGACAACCGCCGCCACAAACGATTTCGTGTCCGAGAAGGTGCGCTCGCCTTCCTTGGATCGGTCCCTGGTACGATCACGGATATCAGCCAGGGAGGAATGAGTGTCAACTATGTTGTTTTTGAAAAAGATATTGAGAAAGTACTTAAGCTTGATATCTTTTTTTCTGAAGGTGACTTTTACCTTCCCGATATTCCCGGTCGCATCGTATCCGATGTGGATTACCCTTCAGAGGCTCCGTTCAGTGTTGTGCAGGTCAAACGACTCGGCATCCAGTTTGGTGCATTGACCAATGAGCAGGAGGCTTCTCTTAAATATTTTCTTCTCCATAATACCATCGAGGAAATCTGATTCTTCTGTTTTTTCCATTCTGTATTTCCCCGGAGGAGAGTCCCTCCATTGCCACTGAGCCAAATTTTTTTGTTTTTGCAGGAGGTTTCTGTATGCTGCATGTCGTCTGCTTGTCCTTATTCTGCCTGATGCAGTTTTCTACTGTCCTGGCTGCTTCCGAAATCGTTTCCACCCTTGATGGTCAGGTTTCAGTTGGAGTGACCATCTATAACCAGGATCTTGCCCTGATCCGGGACGTGCGCAGGGTTACCCTTGCTCCGGGCAGGCAGACCCTTGCCTTTCGGGAAGTCAGTGCCCGGATACGGCCGCAGACGGCTCTGCTGACGGCTCCTGATCTGCTGGTACTGGAACAGAACTTTGAATATGATCTTTTAAGCCCGCAATCATTGCTGCAGAAATATGTGGGTCGTGAGGTCATGCTTGTCAAGAGCCATCCGACCACTGGCGAAGAACAGCTGGAGAGAGCGGTTGTGCTCAGTGCGGACAAGGGTGTCGTGCTGAGGGTCGGGGATCACATTGAAAGCGGTGTCCCGGGCAGATTGATCTACCCTGATGTGCCGCAAGACCTGCGGGACCGGCCTACCCTGACGACGCTTGTTGAGAGCCGGGACGGGAAACCGCAGCAGGTTGTACTCAGTTACCTGACCGGAGGGCTTTCCTGGCATGCTGATTATGTGGCCGAACTGGATGCTGATGACGGAAGTCTTGATCTCAGCGGGTGGGTGACCCTGAACAATGAAAGCGGTACAACCTATAGAGATGCTGATCTAAAGCTTGTTGCCGGTGATGTAAACAGGGTGGTGGAACGGCAGGACCGTCGCAGGGGCAGGGGAGTAGTTATGGCTGAGGCTGCTCTTGCAGGCGGGATGGAGGAGGAGTCCATGTTTGAATATCATCTCTATTCTCTTGACCGGCAAACCACGATCAAGGAGAAGCAGTCCAAGCAGGTAGCGCTCATGCAGGCAGCCGACGTCAAGGTGCGCAAAGAATTTGTCCTGCAGGGAACAGACTACTATTACAGCAACAGGGCTGGTGACCTGGGCCGTAAAATCAAGGTCGCGGTTGTTGTTGAGTTGCACAATACGAAACAGGCCGGTCTGGGGCAGCCTCTGCCTGCCGGAGTTATGCGGATATACAAGAAAGACAGTTCCGGCAGCCTGCAGTTTATCGGTGAAGACCGCATTGACCATACTCCGGAAAATGAGGTGATTCGCTTGAAATTAGGTGACGCCTTTGACGTGACTGCTGACAGGAGGCAAACCGATTTCAAGAAGCTGTCCGGTTTCAGCCGTTATAACTATGCTCTTGAAAGCGCTTTTGAGATAGTGCTGCATAACGGCAAGGACGAAGCTGTCAGTGTGCGGGTCGTTGAACCTGTCCCGGGAGACTGGCAGATCATTAAGGAGTCTGCACCTCACAGGAAAGAAACCTCGGACACGGCTGTCTGGCAGATAGAGGTGGAGCCCAAATCAATGGCCACGCTTACCTATCGGGTCCAGGTGAAGTATTAGAGATCAGGGCTCAGGTATCAACTGTCTATAAGCTGACTGCTGAAACCTGAGACCTGAAACCTTTTTTATTCTCTTTCCTTCATGGGGACAAACGGCCGTGCTGTTTCACCGGTGTAGACCTGACGCGGACGACCTATTTTGGTGGTCGGGTCTTCCTGCTGTTCCTTCCACTGGGCAATCCAGCCCGGAAGGCGTCCCAGGGCAAACATGACCGTGAACATGTTGGTGGGAATGCCGATGGCCCGGTAGATAATGCCTGAGTAAAAATCAACATTGGGGAACAGGTTGCGGTCAACAAAATATCTGTCGTTAAGCGCTATTTCTTCGAGCTGCCGGGCGATGTCCAGCAACGGGTCTGAAATGTTGAGAACCTTGAGGATATCATCGCAGGCCTCCTGGATGATTGTCCCCCTGGGATCATAGGTCTTGTACACCCGGTGCCCGAATCCGGAAAGCACGAAGGGGTCGGATTTATCCTTGGCCTTGTCAATGTACTTTTTGAAGTTGTTGCCATCGGCATGGATCATTTCCAGCATGCCGATAACCGCCTCGTTGGCGCCGCCATGCAAAGGTCCCCACAGTGCGTTGATTCCGGCGGAGATAGAGGCATACAGGTTGCCACCGGCACTGCCCACCAGCCGGACAGTGGAGGTCGAGCAGTTCTGCTCGTGATCGGCATGGAGGATAAGCAGTTTGTTCAGGGCGGCAACGACTTCCGGCTGTACGGTATAGGGGCGCACCGGCTTGTCAAACATCATGTTCAGGAAGTTGCCGCAGTAATCCAGGTCATGACGGGGGTAGACCAGCGGGTGGCCCAGGTTTTTCTTGTAGGAAAAGGCGGCAATGGTCCTAATTTTAGAAATCAGACGTGCTGCCGTCATGTCAATATTTGCCAGGGGATTGTCGTGCATCTCCGGATAGTAATTGCACATGGTGTTGACCATTGCCGACAGGATGGACATGGGCGAGGCATTGGGCGGAAAAGGATCAAATAGATGGATCATGTCCTCATGCAGCAGGGCGAATCTTTCCATCAGGTTACGGAAACCGGCAAGCTCTTCCGCATTCGGCAGGGAGCCATGGATCAGGAGATAGGCAACCTCGACAAAGGTACACCTGTCAGCCAGGTCTTCAATGGCATAGCCCCGATAGCGCAGGATTCCTTTGTTACCGTCCAGATAGGTAATGGCACTGGTACAGGCCCCGGTATTTTTATAGCCGGTGTCGAGCGTGATATATCCGCTTTCCTGGAGCAGTCTGCTGATGTCGATCGCCTTGTCACCCTCGCTGCCGGTGATAATGGGCAGGGTATAGCTCTTGCCGTCTATGGTCAGAATGGCGTTGTTGTCGTGGCTGTTTGCAGTCATAGTCATTGCCTCGGATGTTGCTGATTAAGTACCTGATCCGCTGACTCGGGATTGTGTCTTTCAGGGTGTCTGCAGAATCGGATTCAGGAAAAACGATGCGCGGAGTTGCCTGTTCGGGTACAATCTTGGTATGCTGTTGTTGTATGAGAAAAACAGGATTGCTGCCCTTGCTGTCACCGGGCCTGTTTTTCGAAAATGAAAAAATCCTTTTTTCTAAATCTAATAATTATATTGTATTTTCTTCAAAAAATCAAGATGAATGAAAGATGCATCCCCTCGGATGGAGGTGGGGAGACCACCTCGCAGAATTGCTGTTTTGCAAGGTGGCCTGGAGAGAATAATGGATGAGTTGCAGGAGAAACGGCGCCATATCCGCAGGCTGATACAGTACGCCGTGCCGGAGGAGCAGCTGGATCCGGCACAGGACCTGCTGGTTATTTTCCGTGATGATCGCATTGGACTCATGGTGCTGCAGGAGTTTTACAGTTACCTGCCCGACGCTGAGGAGGACTGGATTAAAGAGTTGCGTCTGGTGGGCAGGCAGGGAGGCATCTTCCTGCTTTCGGCCGTCACGGCCGGCGACGCCTACCTGTATCTGGTTTCCCACGAGGGCATAGAGTTTCACGGCAGCCTGCTTGAGGGCTACCTTGACAATGAACTGCTGGATTATTTCGGCTTTGAATCCAGTGACAGCTTCAGGGAAGCCGGAAAGAATCCGGAGAATTTTCCAGTTTATCAACCATTGCAGGGAGACATTGATGTCTGTCCTGCCTGTCACGCGGCAACAGGTGAGGTGCATGAACTCGGCTGCCCAGTGGAAATCTGTCCATGGTGCGGTGGTCAGCTGATTCACTGTAACTGCCGTTTTGAACAACTGGAAACAGATGAGATTACGGACGAGCAGGAACTGGTCCGCCTCGAGGAACTGCTTGAGCAGAAGGGCAGAATCGTCTATTCTCCTGAACAGAGGCCGAATTTTGCCGATGAGGGGCCGGGTATAGTGCAGCAGTAACTATAGGCTACCTTGCAAAATTGCTATTTTGCCCGATTTCTGTGTCACAGTAAAAAACAAAATGCTCACATATGCCTAATATGCTGCGCTTTCATTTTCCGCTGTTCCTTGAACTCGAACAAAATATCTAATTTTTCAAGGTACCCTATAGTGTGCTCCCGAGAAGAACAGATACAAAGGCAGGGATGATACATGACAGAAAAATCTCAATCATTGACCGGTGGAGAAGGATTCTTCAAGACTCTTTTTGACCACTCCCCCTATGCCATGCGGATTTTCAGTTCTGATGGACTTGTCGTCAAAAATAATGATGCCTGGAAACTGTTCTGGGATGCACCCTGCTCCGACTCAGCTGACCGGTACAACATCTTTAAGGATAAACAGGCCCAGCGGCTGGGGTTGACCTCGTCGTTCAAGCAGGCTCTGGCCGGGATGAGCAGCAGCCTGAGGGATGTGGAATATGATCCTGTCCTTACAGGCCTGCAAGGTCATAAACGGTATCTCCATGTCCGCATGCTTCCCCTGGAACGGGTTGACGGCCAGGTTGACGGTATAGTCTGTATTCTTGAGGACACTACTGAACGAAGACTGTTTGAACAGGAGCGGTGCCGTTCCCAGGAACAGCTTGAGGAAGAGGTCAATCTCAGGACCAAACATCTTGAGGCGCTGCTGCAGTTTTCCACAGAACTTTCGGCCCTGGGCGATCTGAAAACCATCTATGAATTTGTCACTTCCTGGACAAAAAGTCTCCTCAAGTTTGATTATTCGACCCTGTTTATCCTCTCTGAGGAAACCGGCAAGCTGGTCATGGAGGAAACAATAGGTTTTCCCCGATCCCTGGTGGGGACTTTTTTTCTACTTCAGGACCAGGGGTTGCCGACACTTGTGGCCCGTGACCGTAAGGTAGCTGTGGTTGAAGATTTTCTAACAGAAACACGATTTAGAGTACCTGATATCATTCTTGAGCATGAGTTGACTTCTTCCCTGGCAGTACCGATGTTGAACAAGAATGAGTTGATCGGTGTGCTCATTGGTCATACCCGTGCAAAAAGGGTTTTTACCGACAGTGATATCTCTCTGTATCAGAACATTGCCAATCAGGCGGCAGTGGCAATTGTCAACACCGTCAATCTGCAGTCTCTTCAGCGTTCAGAGGAACGGTTCAGGCATCTTTTTGAGAGTGCCAATGATGCGATTTATCTGGTTGACGCAGAATCACTCAATATCATTGACTGCAATCAAAAGGCGCTGGAGCTTGACGGCTACAGCCACGGTGAAATAACAGCAATGAAGATGTTTGAGCTGTATCCTGAGGATGAACGGGAACAGCTTGATCTCAGGCATGGCGAAGTTTTGCGGAAAGGCTCTTATACCAGCGTTACCAGTCACCATCATGTACGGAAGGATTCCATTCTGGTACCTGTTGAGATCAGTTCATCACTGGTGCAGACCGGTGGTAGGAAGCTGATCATGAATATTGTCCGGGATGTTTCCAAGCGAAAAGCACTTGAAAAAGAACGGGAGGAGACAGCAGCAAAATTGCGGAGGGCCAACAGAATGGAGGCCCTGGGACTCATGGCCGGTGGTGTTGCCCATGATTTGAACAATATCCTGTCCGGAATCGTCAGTTATCCGGAACTGATGATGATGAAGCTGCCACCAGACAGCCCTGTTCGTGCAGACCTGCAGAAAGTCATGGAGTCGGGCCAGCGTGCGGCAGGGGTAGTGGCCGACCTTCTTACCGTTGCCCGTGGTGCGGCAACAGTCAAGGAGGTTGTCAGTCTCAATCAGTTGATACGAAATTACATGACATCACCGGAATTTCATAAGCTGATGTCTCTGCATCCAAAGGTTGATTTTGTCACCAGCCTGGCACCTGACCTGCCGGATATCCTCTGTTCGCCCATTCATATTCAGAAAGTGCTCTATAACCTGGTTAACAATGCTGCCGAGTCCATTGACGGGGCCGGGCAGGTGGAGATTAAAACCAGCATCCAGTTGATCAGCCAGGACAGTGGTCAGGGACCGCCGACAGGTGAATATACGGTTCTCCGTGTTCGGGATACGGGTTCCGGCATTTCACAACACGATCTGGAGCATATTTTTGATCCCTTTTATACCACAAAAAAAATGGGCAGGAGCGGGACCGGGCTTGGCCTGGCCGTGGTCTGGAACACGATCAAAGACCATGACGGTTATATAACTGTTGACAGTGATGGCAGCGAAACCTCCTTTACCGCATATCTGCCGGTAACCGATCAGGATGATTCGAGTAATACATTGAATCCCTATGATTCCCTTGCCGGTCTGCATGGAACCGGGACAATCCTGGTTGTTGATGACGAGCATATACAATGCGAAATAGTTGAAAAGATTTTAACGACCCTGGGCTATGAGGTGACAGCGGTCGGCAGCGGCGAAGAGGCGATTTCCTTTTTAGAGAACAATTCGGTTGATCTTGTACTGCTGGATATGCTTATGGAGCCGGGAATCAACGGCAGGCAGACCTATGAACGGATTATTGCCACCCATCCCGGACAGAAAGCCATCGTGGTCAGCGGTTATTCCGAGAGCGATGATATCAAACAGCTGGAAAAATTAGGTGTGCTCGGGTTACTCAAAAAACCCTACACCATGGAAGAGATCGGCAAGACAGTACAGCAGGCATTACGAGGAACAACTGAATAGTTATCCACGCCGTGAAGCTGTCAAGATGTACCGTTGCACAGGATGCAGGTGTCCGGACTGAAAGTAATATTCAGTCCGGATTGAGTAAACTACAGAGTCTGCAGTCTGAACACCCTTTATTGTTTTCCCTCAATCGACTGCAGATACTGAAACAGATCGGATTCCGGGGAAAGAATCAGGGACGTGTTGCCGCTGATAATGTCTTTGTAGCTTTCCAGGCTTCTCTGGAAGGAATAAAATTCCGGATGCTTGCTGTAGGCCGCACCGTAGAGTTTTGTTGCCTCGGCATCCGCTTTACCTTTGATTTCGGTTGCCTGGCGCTTGGCTTCGGAAGTTACTTCTTTCAACTCGCGTTCCACCTTACCCAGAATTTCCGCCTTCCTTCCTTCACCCAGTGATCTCTTTTCAGCGGCAATTCGTTTCCGCTCCGATATCATCCGGGTGTACACCTTTTCCCGGACCGAATCAATATAGTTGACCCGTTTGAACATGACATCGATCAGTTCAATGCCGTACTTGGGTGTAATCCTTGAGGCCTGCTCAAGGACCATTTCGCTGATCTTGTCCCGGCCCTTTTGCGGAGGCCTGATCATATCGCGGCTGGCTGTTGTGCCGGCAACATAATCCTTGGTCCAGTCGGAAGAGCGGATGATTTCAATCAGGTTGTTCTTGTTGACAAGATCACGTACCGTACCGTTGATGATGTCATCAAGCAGGCTCTGGGCACGGTTTTCATTACCCACCGCCTGCAGGAAACGCAGCGCATTCGAAATCCGCCAGCGGGCGGTATTATCCATGTAGATAAAGGTCTTGTCATTGGTTGGGATCTGATTGGGATCACCATCCCAGATCAGAATCCGTTTCTCAAAGAACTGCACTTTCTGAATAAACGGGGTTTTAAGTTTCAGGCCCGCCTCAGAGATGGGTTCTCCCACGGGAGCACCGAACTGGGTGATGACCGCCTGTTTGCCCTCGGGGAGGATATAGAATCCATCCCAGACCGTGGCAAAGAGTACGGCAACAAGAATAAGGGAAAAAATCTGCATTACCTGTTTCATGGTCTTTATACTTTCCTGGTATTATTTGGATGCTTTGTCAGCCAGTGGAGAAGTTTTGCCGGTCAGATCGAGAAAGGGCAGAATGTTCTGGCCGCCCTTTTCCATGACATAGACATGGTCAACACCAGGCAGGATATCCTGCATGGCCTCTAAATACATGCGGCGTCTGGTTACCTCTTCGGCATTCAGGTACTCTGCAACAATGGCGTTGAAACGGTTGGTTTCACCTTTGGCCTGGTTGATGCGCTGCACGGCATAGCCGTGGGCTTCTTCAATAATCTGCTTGGCGGAACCGCGGGCCTTGGGGATCACCCGGTTGTAGGTTTCCTCGGCCTCGTTGACCAGTCGTTTCATATCCTGATCAGCCTCGTTGACCTCATTAAAGGCCGGTTTGACGGTATCGGGCGGGTTGATGTCCAGCAGCTGCAGGGTGACCAGGCTGACACCGCACTCCAGCCTGTCCAGATCCCGTTGCAGTTCCTGCTTGGCCATGTCGGCCAGGATTTCACGGTTGCTCAGAACATAGTCAAAGTCCATGTTGCCGACAATGCGTCGAACAACTGTTTCCGAGTTATCGTGAACTGCCTGGGGCACATTCCGTACCTTGAACAGGAAGTTGACCGGATCATTGACTTTATACTGAACGATCCAGGCCACATCGATAACATTCTTGTCACCGGTCAGCATCAACGATTCCTTGTCAAAACCACGTTTGTTGAAAACCGTGTTCTTGCCCGGTGTCCTGGTACGGAAGCCGAATTCTTCCTTACGTACGGATTCCACGTCCACCTTGATCATATCTTCCACGTAAGGAATTTTGAAATGAAGGCCCGGCTGGGTGGTACGGGTGTATTTACCGAACCGCAGGACAATGCCCTGTTCTCCAGGTTCAATGGTATAAAAGGCTGAATAAACCAACTGGAAAATAATGACTGCAGCGATGATCAGTGCCACCTTGCCGATACCGGCCAGCACGTTGGGTCCCTTGCCGGGCTCGGAATTATTCCCGTCCGGCGACGGTTTGCCGCCCTTGCCTTTGTTGTTGAAGGAGTCTCTGATCTTCTGGATCAGGTCCGCCAGGAAATCCTCGGGCGTCGAGGGTTTCTTCTTCTGCCCCCAGGGGGGTTGTTCATTCATGGGCATGGATATTTCCTTGCTGATTTTATTATCTTGAAATTGTTGCTGGAATTTATCTACGATTTTCTGAAGAGGTCGAGCCTCTATTAAAGACGGTAATGGTTACGCTTACAAGTGTTTTCGTAACGATATTTCACATTTTGCCTGCTGCCAGCAGCCATGAGCTGATGATAAGAACAAGGGTTGCTGCAAACAACCACTGCTGCAGGCGCCTGTTTCCTGCCTGCAGGTCAAGCCGGCTTATACGCACCAGAAATCCGCAACCAAGCCCGCAAGCAAAGCCCAGCAGGTGGGCACCGAGATCTGTCTGTTTGCCCCCGGTACCCAGCATTGCCAGCAGCCCGGCCCCGGCTCCCAGCGGCAGGATAAGCTGTCTGATGAGTGATGACCTGCGGCTGGAGAGCTGCAGACCGCAGAAAATACCGATGGCTGCAAAAATGGCTGTGGAAAAGCCAACGGAATAATGGGGGCTGTTTCGCAGAATAATATTCATCAGGTTGCCGGCCATGCCGGCCAGCACCAGCGTCAACCAGCCGGTTCCGTAGCCGGTTGTTCTGCAGAGCAGGTGAACCATGAAGCCGCCGATCACGCTGTTGCCCACCAGGTGGACCTGGTCAGCGTGCAGGGTGAGCGCAGTAACGAGCCGCCACCACTGACCCTGTTCCAGGATTTTTGCGGAGTCAATTGCACCGCCCTGAAACCAGGGATTGGTTGAAATCCAGGGGCCGGTAACGATGTAGAAAATGATGAGGGAGCCGATCATCAGCAGGGTGGGCGGGTTGTCGGTACGCGGTAACTGCTGCGTGTAACCGGGCGGAGGCGGCCAGTTTAGATTTTCTTCCCTGTAGGCCTGCAGTTCCTGGATAGCCTGTCCGCTGTCCTGCTTCCTGGTCAGGATTACACCTGCAGCCGGGTCGACCCGGTGCTCAATGGCAACTGCACTGAGAACAAGCGAACAGCTCTGTACAAATTCCTGTCCTCCCTCGGCAACGATGATCCATTCCCTCTCCTGTTCCGGGGTGAACGGGTACCCGGGGGAATCGGCTATGTTGTCTGTATCAACCATTGCAGCAAACTGTAAGTGCGGGTAACAGCGAGGTCAAGGAAGGATCAGTCAGGGGGACGAGTTTTTCTGCCACCGGTTGTGATCTTGTATTTCTTGAGATAGCCGCGCAGCTGATGGTAGCTCAGAGCCAGGGCCTCTGCAGTTCGGCGCTGGTTGTATTTATTCTCTTTCAGTGCCCGCTTAAGCAGTTTTTGCTCGATTTTCCTGATATAGGACTTGAAATCAGCCGGTAGTACTGATGGAGCAGGGGATGGCTGTCTGTTCTTTTCTGTTTCCGTTAAGGCAACAGTTGTTTCCTGCAGGCGGAATGGGGAAGCAAAGGGGTCAAGCACTACTGTTTCAATGATCTCCCCTTCACTGCTGTGATAGACAGCCCGTTCGACCACGCTTTTGAGTTCACGTACATTACCCGGCCAGGGGTGAAGGAGCAGCTGCTCCATTGTCTGGTCACTGAACCCGGGGAAAAAAGAGCGATGCATCTCCTTGATCATGTTAAGGGCAAAATGATCCGCAAGCAGGGGGATGTCTTCAACCCGTTTGCGCAGGGGAGGCAGGGTGATGACGTCAAAGGCCAGCCGGTCCAGCAGGTCGGGCCTGAAAAGCCCCTGCCTTGCAAGAGCAGGCAGGTCCCGGTTGGCAGCACTGATGATGCGTCCACGGCTGAGCAGGGTATGGGAACCACCTATCTGTTCAAATTCCCCATATTCAATGACCCGTAACAGTTTTTCCTGCAGCCTGGCTGACATGGACGTGATTTCATCGAGAAAAAGCGTGCCGCCTTCGGCCCGTTCAAAGCGGCCGATGTGACGTCTGTTCGCCCCGGTAAAAGACCCTGCTTCGTGTCCGAACAGTTCACTTTCCAGCAGGCTTTCCGGCAGGGCGGCACAGTTGACCTTGAGAAAGGGCTGGTCCCAGCGCGGCGACAGGTAGTGGAGTCGATCAGCGATCAGTTCCTTACCGGTTCCCCGTTCACCAACAATGACCACGGGCCGGTGGAGTTGGGCGGCACGGGAAACGTGATCCAGGGTTTCAAGAAAAAGGGGCGATTGACCGATGATGGTTGGCGTCGTCATGTGTGTTTGAGCAGTATTGTTGGTTAAAAACACTAATAAATATAAAATTAATATAACTATTAGTCAATAAGGCTAAAATATAAAACGGTATGACATGGAGGTCTGTTTTTTTTCTTAATGAAGCCGGATCATTAGAAGATTTGTTAATGGCTGGCATACTTCATGGAATATTCAGGACACATGAAATGGGTTTTCCTGCATGGGCAGGAGATGTACACAGACAAATAAAGGAGCAGTAACATGGGTATTTTTTCACGTTTTAACGATATTGTTTCCTCAAATATCAATGCTATGCTGGAAAAGGCAGAGAATCCGGAAAAGATCATCCGTCTGGTTATCCAGGAGATGGAGGACACCCTGGTTGAAGTACGGACAACAGCTGCCCGCACCATTGCCGACAGAAAAACACTGCACCGTCGACTTGACAGATTGCGTCATGAAGCACAAGGTTGGCTGGAGAAGGCCGAGCTCGCCGTTCGTCGTGAACGCGAAGACCTGGCCCGTGCAGCGCTGGCTGAAAAGGGTTCCCTGCAGGAGCTGATCGATCAGCTGGAGATCGAGTCTCTGGAGATCGACAGCCAGCTGGAACAGCTCAATGAAGATATTGGCCGGTTGCAGGCCAAGTTGACCGAGGCCAGGGAGCGCAGAAAGGCGTTGCAGATGCGCCGGGATACCGCAACTTCCAGGGTCAGGACCCGTGAGTCGCTTTCCGATGATAGGATTCACGAGGCCATGAGCCGGTTTGAACATATTGAGCGTAAAATGGATGAACTTGAAGGCCAGGTAGAGTCGTATGATCTTGGCCGGGAGCGTCCGCTCAAAGAAGAGTTTGCCGATCTTGCCAGTGAAGATACGGTTGAGCAGGAGCTTGCGGAGTTAAAGAAGCGTCTTCAGACCAGTGATTGAGCAAAACCAGAGAGGAGTAACACAGGATGTCAACAACGCTTTTCGGGATGCTGACCGTTATTGCCATTGTCTTTATGGTCGTGGTTCTTCCGGTCTGGCTTCTCCTGCATTACCTGACCCGGATGAAGGCCATGCGGGGTCTGAAAAAAGAGGATGAGGCAGCTCTTGAAAAACTCTGGGAAGACTCCGTCCGTATGGAGAAACGTATCAAGTCGCTGGAAACGATTCTGGATATAAAATATCCTGACTGGAGGAATGAACAGTGAGTATGAGTACAGGTACAACTAACTATAATCCGTCAAAACTGTATCGTGATCGTGAGCATCGGCTCCTGGGGGGCGTCTGTGCGGGTATTGGTAATTTTTTCGGGGTGAGCAGGCATGCAGTCCGTTTTCTGGTTGGAGTGTCTCTGTTCATGTTTACCCTGCCGACCATGATCGGCTACTTTGCCGCCCTGGTGCTTCTCAAGTATAAACCTGAAAATGTTCAGATAGAACCGGAAGAAACCGAATTCTGGCAGTCTGTGCACCGTTCACCGGCAGACACCATGGGAACCATCAGGCAGAGGTTTTCAACAATGGAGTCCAGGATGCGCAATCTTGAGGCATATCTCACCTCCAGAAAGTACAAGCTGGACCGCGCCTTTGACAAGCTGCAGGATTGATTCAGAGACAGATGATCAGGGATAAACCTGATCATTTCAGTTATAGAAAATAACCGTCAATAGAGGCAGCCGGTTCCCCTGGCTGCCTCTATTGGTTTAACGTCTGCTCCAATCGTTTTGTCCTCCCGATCTTATTGCCGTTGAACAGGATCGCAAAACAGGCTATATACCTGGCTGTTCCTGAGTTGTTATTGTGAATGGATTTCTCTGGAAACAGAGCAGCTGCGGAGAACATATCTTCTCCCTTTCACCTTCTACCTTGTTCCTTATTACCTGATGTTTCATCTCATCAGTATTAACTGCCGCTATTCCCATTCCTGCCTGGCCCAGTTTTATGTCCGCAATGAACTGGAACGTCATTTACCGGACAGTTCTGTTGTTCTGAGCCTGTTTACCATCAACGACCCTTACTACTCGACCCTGCTGCACATTACCGGTAAACCCGCCCGGGCAATCTTTTTCTCCGTGTATATCTGGAATCACATCTATATTCGCCGTTTGCTTGATGACCTCGCAAGGCTGTGTCCTGATGTTCCCGTCATTCTCGGCGGTCCCCAGGCAACGGCCCTTGAAGATCTTCCCGGTCAGTGTTCACTGGTCAAGGGAGAGATTGAAGGGGTAGGTGAACGGTTTTACCGTGATCTGGCTGCAGGAGAGTTACAGCCGTTGTATGATGCGAAGATAAGCCACAGTTTTTCTTCACCATACCGTCCACAGGATTTCAGCACTCTTCTGAAAAATCGTCAGGTTTATTATGAATCGTCCCGGGGTTGTCCTTTTTTCTGTTCCTACTGTCTTTCATCCACAACCAGGGGAGTACGCCATAAATCCCTTGAACAGGTCAAAGGGGAACTGAGCGAACTTATTTCCGCTCAACCAATGATCATCAAGTTTGTGGACCGTACCTTTAATGATGATCCTGTGCGGGCTCTTGCCATCTGGCAGTTTCTGGTTAAAGAAGAGGGCAGTGTCAAATTTCATTTCGAGATTGCTCCTGACCGGTTTTCTGATGAAATGTTCGATTTCCTTGCCACGGCAGACTGTGATCTGTTCCAGTTCGAAATCGGTATTCAGAGCTGCAATGAAAAGACACTGGCAGCCGTGAATCGGAGGATGGATGCGGAGCAGGCCGGGGAAAATATCCGGCGCCTGGTCGCCCTTGATACCATTCACCTGCATGTGGACCTGATCCTGGGACTGCCCTTTGAGACCCGGCAGAGTTTCAGGCAATCCTTTAACCGGGTTTTCAGCTTTGCCCCCCATTACATCCAGTTGGGCCTGCTCAAGGTTTTGCCGGGCACGGAAATGGCCCGGCGGGCAGAGGAGTTTGGCCTTGTTTTCTGCAGTACGCCGCCTTATGAGGTGCTGGCAACACGTTGGCTTGATCACAATGAGTTGCGCGATCTGTATGAGTTTTGTGAAATGGTGGAATCTTTTTACAATAACCGTTTTTTTCGTTCACTTTGGAAGTATCTCAGGATAAGAGGTGAGGAGCCGTTTGCTTTTTTCAACCGACTGCTTGATTCCTGCCGCTGTCATGATTTTTTTCAGCTGGCCCGGACGCAGCAGCTGATGACTCGTATTTTGTTTGAGCTTGTGCGGAAACACCGGGACTGTAACCTGCTTCTGGAATTGTTGTGCTATGACTGGTTGCGCTGTGGTCACCGTACGCTGCCGGGATTTCTTGCAGCAACGAAGCAAACGGATCTTCGTAACCGACTTCGCCGGCAGTTGCCGCAGAATCTTGATAAAGTCTTTGATTACCGCTCCCGAACGGAATTTTTCAAGCAGTCCGCTTTTCTTGAGCTGTCCGGTGAGGCCATGCAGATTGTCGGTTCCGGCGGGTCGGACCCTGCTGTAGCTGCTTTTCTGCCGGAGCAGGAGGGCGGGGTGATGAAGTACAGTAAGGTACTGCTACTGAGAAGTGGAGGGAAAGGGATTGAACAGGATTGATCCAAAAGAATTTGCTTTACATGCCGGCACGGTGCTGGAGCAGGCAGATAAAGGCACCATTGCCCTGGTCATGGACCGTAAAAGCAGGATAATCATGGCCGATGGTAGAAAAATAGTGGAAAAGGCAAAGAAAATTCAAAAGGTGCGACCGGGGGTAACAGTTATACTGAGAACCTCGGCCCCGGTCTGCAGTAAGACTCTTGCCTTTCTGGATAAGGCCGGGATAGCCATCCATTCTCTGTAAACCCGAAACACTCAACCCTGAATCATGGTTACAATCCCTGAATCACTGATTATCCGGCCGCCGTCAGAGTGGCGCAGCCTGCTGGTGCGGATAACCAGGGGCTGCAACTGGAACCGCTGCCGGTTCTGCGGTATTTACCCGTCCATGGGGCAGCCGGTTTTTTCCTGCCGGAGCCTGGAAGAGATCATTCGTGATATTGATCTGCTGACCCGGCTCCATCCTGGCGCGGAAACCGCTTTTTTCGGCGATGCCGATCCGCTGGCCGCAGGTATGGATATTTTTGTCGGGGCAGCCCGTTATCTGCGCACTGTCATGCCGATCAAACGATTGACCTGTTATGCCCGGGCATCCACCCTGCACAAGCTGGGGCGTGACAACATTTTCCTGCTGGCAGAGGCAGGCCTGAACCGGGTACATCTCGGGCTTGAGTCAGGGGATCCCGACATCCTGCAGTTTCAGCGCAAAGGTCAGTCAGATAAAATGGTGCTTACTGTGAGCCACTGGTTGAAAGAGGCCGGCATTGAAATATCGTATTATGTTCTGCTCGGTATCGGTGGCCGTGATAAATACCAGCAGCATATCAGTGGTACGGCCCGGATCATCAATGAAATAGAGCCGGAATTTGTCCGGTTACGCAGGTTGTGGCTGTATGGCGAGGGAACGGATAAGGAATGTCCGCTCTGGCAGCAGGTTCGGGATGGCTCATTTGTGGAACAGACCCCGGAGGGCACCGTGCTGGAAGTTCAACTGCTGCTGAACCTGCTGAAGCCGCTCAATACGTTTTTTGCCTGTGATCATGGTAATAACTACATTAACGTAAGCGGTCTGCTCAAAGATGATAGAGATGATATGCTCCGGGAAATACATGACTTTCTTGCCTTGGCCGAAGACCAGCGCAGGGCTCATTATGAGCTGGTCGGCTCAAGGATATAACCTGTTTTGAAACCCCGGACCCCATTTCAGGCCGCTGAAATTCTCCTGCTCTCGTTTGCTCATTTCGTCCATGACGTCTACTCGTCCTTTCTGGCTCCCCTGCTGCCCCTGTTGATAGAAAAACTGTCCCTGTCCCTGACCCAGGCAGGTTTTCTGTCAGCCGTCATGCAGCTGCCTGCCCTGTTCAATCCTTTTTTAGGGATGCTGGCGGATCGGGTCAGCCTGCGCTATTTTGTTATCCTGGCCCCCATGTTGACGGCTGTTCCCATGAGCCTGATCGGTCTGGCCCCTACCTATGGGGTGCTGCTGATCCTGCTCTTTATGGCTGGTATCAGTGTTGCAATGTTTCATGTGCCAGCGCCGGTAATGATTGCCCGTATGGCCGGTTCAAAAAAGGGCAGGGGCATGAGTTTTTTTATGACCGGCGGTGAACTGGCCCGCACGGTCGGACCACTGATTGCCGTTGGTGCAGTATCATTGATGGGGCTTGCAGGATTCTGGCCCATCATGCTGGTGGGCATTGCTGCCTCAGGGATTCTGTTTCTGCGTTTTCGAAGTGTGGACCTTTCCTTTCATAACAGCAGACAGCACACCTCGCTTGTTGCAACCTTTACAAACATGCGTCACGTGCTGCTGCCGTTGACAATCATTCTGCTGGCACGCAGTTTCATGCATGGTTCCCTGACCGCCTTTCTGCCAACCTTTATCCAGAGTCAGAGTGGCAATATCTGGCAGGGCGGCATCGCCCTGACCCTGTTTGAAGCTGCAGGAGTGGCCGGTGTGTTGACTGCCGGTTCACTCAGTGATTACCTGGGACGGAGACGGATGCTGTTCATTTCACTGGTGGGCGCCCCGCTCAGTGTACTGCTCTTTGTGGCCAGTGATGACTGGCTTCAATTGTTTGCCCTGCTCAGCTGTGGATTCATGCTCCTTTCCACCACGCCTGTGATGCTGGCCCTGGTTCAGGAGCATGCCGGTAACAGTCCGGCAGCCGCCAACGGCATGTTCATGATGATTGCCTTTCTGGCCCGGTCGTCAGTGGTTGTACTCATCGGCTTGATTGCCGACCGGACCGGGCTGCAGACAGCCTATCTGATCAGTGCTGCTGCAGGACTGGTGGGGATCCCCTTTATCCTGATGCTGCCGGCGCAGGTGGAATCGCAATAATCAGGAAGTTTCTGCATCATGCTGGTTTATTTGCAAGGCACCCTGTAGTTTATACCGATTTCCAGGATGTCATTATAGACAGACGGATGTTCTTTTTGTAACAATTTGAATTCCTCAATACACCAGCGGGCATAAAGAAGGCCGTCTTTTTTCACAACTGACCAGTCCAGCTCAGAATGTTCGTCATGATATATATAGAGATCCCTTATCTCCTGCGTATCTTCTCTGCCTTCCAGAAGATGTGACAACCTGAGGACGGAAATTTCAACATTATCAGCATCGTATTTAAAATGTAGCTTATTCATAATAATTCCAAAATGATCAGGAAAGTTTCTGCAGGGCCGCCTCCAGGTCCTGCCCGATCTCATCGGCTGTATCATAAAAGACTTCTGTGCCGAGAGAAAAGTGAAGAAAGATATTGTTGAGTTCCGTGGGAATATAGGGAAAGAGTTTCTGCAGGTTGACGATCCTGTTTTTTGACAGCAGGGCATAGTCGCCGGGCTCAATCGTGTTGAGAACTTTTTCTCCCATGCCGGGATCGGCCAGGATTTCACGGGGATGAAAATTTCCCCGGACCACGAGATACATCAGCAGATTGCCCAGTTCGTACAGGTCCACGGCAAAGGGTCTTTCCGGCATGTAGTAGTCATAGTCAAAGTCGATCCAGCGGAACAGGTCGGTATGACGTTCCACAAAAATATGGTCGCGCCGGATGTCGCCATGCCTGAAGCCGTTGTGGTGGAGCAGGCTGATGGCCTGGATGCACTCAAGAAACTGTTTGAGGATTGCCGGCAGTTCCTGGTAAAAATACGCTTCATGTTCTGATCCATTTCGGTAGATGTATTTATCCAGCCGCCGGCCGTTGATGATGTCAAGGATACGGACCAGGTTCCCCTTCTCATCAAGCACTGCTCTGCCATGCATAAAGCGGGGGTGGTCCTGAACCAGTTCCAGTATTCGCGCCTCTTTTTCAGGGTTGCGATAATAGGAAATGGTAAACTCTCCCATGGTGATGTCAAAGGTTTCGTGAAAAACCAGTTTGAGGATCTGCCTGTTGCCGGTGGCCAGATCCTCCACTCTTGGTACCCAGGGTTTGACCTGTTCGTCCACCCCGAATCGTCCCTCTTTGGTGTAACCGGTCACCAGGAAGTAACAGTTGTCGACAAAAATGATGTCCCCGTAATCAATTGAGGTGAAGTCCGTGGTGTCAATGAAAATGCGGGGGGATCGGCGCAAGCTGCGGGTAACACGATGATCGCGAAGACGCTTGCGGATATCCGGCGGTAGGGTGTCAATAGCACCAGCCATGGATTATCCCACCACCCACACGGCACAGTCTTTACTGTTATGGACCAGCGCACTTGAAATGGAGCCGAACAGGAATTCTTCCGCCTTTGATACGCCCCGTTTCCCGACAATAACAGTGCCGTATCCTCCTTCTGTCTGGATGTCAAGAATGGCCTGGCTGATGGTGGCATGGTCAGCCATATGAAACATGGTGATAATGGACTGCGGGTTTATTCCCGACTGCAGCAGAATGTCTGTTGCCCTCTGGATAAAGGCAGCGGCTCCCGCCTCCTTTTCCTGTCTGTACTCATCCAGAGATTTCCCGGAACTGTAATATCCAGGTGGTGGTTCCGGATAGATATGGAGCAGGCAGATTCGTGTGGCCTCCAGTCTGCCGATAATGTCGGCTGTGTACTTCAGAGCATTTTCCGAAGTGGGCGTATCATCCACGGCAATGAGAACATTTCTCCAGTCATTCATGGGGATCCCCTGTGACTCTTCTTATGAACAGCAAAAAAAAATCATGCTATGCTTCTTCCCTGTTTTTTCTGCTGATTAATTTTACCAGTTCAAGCATGGTCTGCTGGGTCGGAGTAGGGATGCCGGCCTGGTTGCCCATTTTGACCAGGGCTCCGCATTGTGCATCAATTTCAGTATGCTTTCCTTCCAGGATATCCTGCAGCATGGAGGAGAGGTTGCCGCTGGTTCGTCTGCAGCCGTCAAAGAGCAGCTGGTAGAGGTCATGAAAAACAAGATCGATTGCCTGTGATTCCGCCACCTCTCTTCCCTCATCGATAAGTCGTTTGAGCAGGGTAATAGACTCCATGTTGTCAAGGAGTTGGCCATTTTTTACCTGCAGGATCGAGGTGAGGGCGTTGATGGCCGAGAAGACGATCACCTTGCACCACAGTCTCCCTTGAATTCGGTGCACCGGAGTACATTCCAGTCCACTGTCAGCAAACATGGAGCAGATGGTGCGCAGCCGTTCACTGATGCAGCCATCCAGTTCACCCAGGTAGGTCTTGCCGGCTCCACCCTGCCTGACAACGCCTGCACCAAGGCTGGTAGCGGCCATAAAGGTGAAGCCGCCTATGATGTTTTCCCGGGCAACAACCCGTTCCATGGTTTCGATATTGCCGAGCCCGGTCTGCAGGGTGACAACCGGGCTGGTGCTGCTGACAAGGTGCTGGGCTGCCTGGATAGCTGACAGGGTATCAAAAGACTTTACCGCCAGCAGAACCAGGTCACAACTGTCAATATCGGAGGCATGGCTAACCGCTGCAGTCGGAACAAAGGTGACGGCATCCGGATCAATGGCATCCGTCTTCATGAAACCTATGCCCTGGCTGTTCAGCACATCAACTTTCGCCTGGTCGGGATCAACAAGGATAACCTGCTGTCCGCCTTTGCCTAACAATACGCCCAGTAATCTTCCGATGGCGCCGGCCCCTAAGATGACAATCTTCATATACTGTTTCTCCTGAACCGGTATCACCGGGGGTAAGGTTGTTAATTATCCGGATCGTTTCCGGCTGATTATTAATGTAGACGTTAATCATTGCAAACAGAATTGTTAAGGGTGTCATTGAGCTGCCGCATGGTCGCGGGAGGGAAGGGAATTGTACCGATTGCTGTTCACCTGGCCTTGTTTTTGAAGTATAATAGAGTATTCTTGAGTGATTTTGATACTCGCCTTTGTGCATTGAGGCGTGACTGCAAAAATTTTCACCAGCCGGCCATGAACTACATGGTTTTTCTTTTTACCTTCTGGTCATCACTGTTTCTGACCGCTGTTATCCCGTTGCCGGCCTTTGCTCTCCAGACCCATGCTGCACCGGAGGGACTGTATGTCCACCAGATAGGTCATATTCTTTTTGCTGTCGCCATGTTCGGCTTTGCTCTCCGTATCAGGCGGTCCAGGCTGAGCACAGAAAAATCCTGGCGATTGATGTCGCGGGGAGCCATCCTCTTCGGACTGTGGAACGGCTGGGCTTTTTTGGGCCATATCCTGGCAGTGCTGATACCGAAAACAGATTTCAACAGGGACAGCCACGGCCTGAAGTCAATTCTGGTTATTCATTCACCCATGGATGTGCTCTACTATATTTTTAAAATGGATCATCTTCTCTGTTTTCCGGCATTACTGCTTATCTATTGTGCCTTGAAGCGGATGACGTCGCCACAACCTGGGGCCGCTGCCGTGGACAAGGAATGAGTCCATGACACATTTCTCGCTCTATCCTCTCTGGATTTTTGATATTGTCGGCAGTGTGGCAATGCTGGTTCTTTCTCTTTTCTGTATGCAGCAGGTCATAATTCTCTACAGACGGGATCGGGGCGACGCGCTGAATATCTATTTGATGTGGCTGATCACGGCACTGTTTGCATTCTGTATTTTCCGCTCACTTGGTCACTTGGTCAAGCATCTGCTGGTCTTTTCAGGCCATCCGGACATCTGGACCCGGATTGCCCCCCTGTCCGGAGGTCTCAATACAGTTACTTTTGTCGTCATTTTTGCCGTTACCCTGTTTTTCCGAAATGTTCTGGTCATCATGACTCGAATGGCCAATGACCGCGAAAAAATCGAAACAACCAGCCGGCAGCTGCTGGCTCTGAACCAGGATGTTGAATTTGTGGTATCCGACAGGACAAGGGCTGAAATGGCCTTGAATCTGGCCCATGAGATCAGAAATCCTGTCATGATTATCGGAGGGTTGCTTCGCCGGTTGTACAAAGCAATCCCTGAAGGATCCCGGCAGAGCCAGGAGTACCGCCGGGAAATCAGGCACCAGGTTGATCAGTTGGAAGCCCTTGTGGCCGGGCTTGAGGACATCCACTCGGCCTCACAGCAGCATTTCAGGACAATTGAGTTGAATGCGTTGTTACGCGATGCCGTTGACATGGTTCGGCCCGAAGCCGAGAGCAAAGGGATAGAGGTAAATTTTAAGCCATCTTCAACCAGACTGCCCTTCCAGGGAAATCAGCATTACCTGAAGGTTGCGCTGCTTCATCTGCTGCGTAACAGTATAGAAGCCTGCGATGAGGGGAACCATATCGAAATTACAACGGAGCTGACCCCAACAGGCGCGCTTGCCCGTATTCGTGACGATGGGCCGGGTATTCCCAGGCATGTTCTGCAGCATATCTTTGAGCCCTTTTACTCCACCAGGGATGGTGCCACCGGTCTGGGCTTGCCCTATGTGCGCCAGATAATAAAGGAGCATCGCGGAGAGATCAGGATAACCAATAACGAGGAAAAGGGAGTTACTGTAGAACTGGAGATTCCAAGCCATTTAACGGAATTACAGGAAAAGTGACGGGCCGTAACTCTTTCCTTTTTCAACACTGAGGATGAGATTTCAGGCTACCTTGAAAAATTGCCTTTTCATCCGATCTCTGTGTCACAGGAAAATGAAAAATGCTCAAATATGCCTAATATGATGCGCTTTTCGCAGAACAGTCAAGCTGTTCAGCTAATTTTTCTGTTCCTCGGAGTCTACGCTTACCTGATCTCGAATGAAAATTCTAATTTTTCAAGGTACCCTTCAATGCTTCCTTTGCTCTGTTGCAACGCTTCTGTTGCGACAGAGTTGTCGCAAATGCAACATTTCTGTAGTTTTTTCTGAGCTGTTTCTCCGCAGACATTCTCAGTCTGTGTAGATGTTCCCAAGAGAGTTGTTCATGGTCTCATCTCTATAACCTGCTGTTAATAAGATAAAAATGCAGCAAACATTGCTTCAGCTTTCTGATTCTCTGCTGTCTGCGTTTCATTTTTTCCTGGACGTATCCAGAAAAATGATGGACTTATATGGAATAAAAAATGAACGGACATTCAGTATTATGTTGATGTTTACCCGGTATATCCTGCCATCCCACAGGAACAGGATATCGTTTTCTGGCATTATATGTGCAAATGTCAGGAACGAAGTGGATAGGTTAATCAGCTCTTCTACAGGGTATCAGGGTGAATGTTCCTCAGGTAAGGCAGTTCCCACAGGGTGAAAGAGACTTCAAGGCAATGTTTCCGGATGAAACAGCCTGTGTTGAGTATTTCTTTTATACCCGCTGGCCTGAGGGGTTTAAATGCCCTACCTGCAAGTGGCTTGACAAAAATGTAGTGCCTGAGCGTACGGTTACCTGTCGACATTGCGGTAACCGTACTTCAGTAACTTCGGGCACGGTCATGCATGGCACCAAAAAAACATTGTGCACCTGGTTGCTGGCCATCTGGTGGCTCTGCCAGAGTGAAAGTGGATCCAGTGCCAAGGATCTGCAGAGACTGCTGCACCTCTCAAGCTATCAGACAGCCTGGACCTGGATGCAGAAGTTACGCAGTGTCATGGCTGCAGCCGATGATGAGCCCTGCCGGGGATTGGTTGAAATCGGCAGTGCAGCTGTTGCCCCTGCCTGGGAAAAAACGGAACGGGCTTTGGTTGTTGCGGCTGCAGAGACGATTTTTCCTTCCGGCATAACCGGTCGCATCCGTATGCAGATCGTTGCTGCCCTTACGCCGGCAAGCGTAACGGATTTCCTGAGTAAGGCAGTGCAGCCGGGCAGCTCTATTGTCGGCCCGAGGCTTGATCCGTATCTGGATGCGGACAAGAATGGTTCAGTATACGTCATTGATGCCAATGTCACGAATCCAGCCAGGATTAATGAGATTATTTCAAGCTTTGAAATCTGGCTGAACAAAGTCCATCGCGGCGGGGTTGCAGTGAAGCATCTGCAGCATTATCTGGATGAGTTTTGTTTTCGCAATAACTCCGTGATTCTTCCTGACCGGCAGGCGATCTTCACCACTCTACTGGCAGGATGCATGGCCGGAAAATCTAAACCATATAGAGAACTGGTGAGTGAGCAGGGTTGAAGGAAAAGGGGGAACCAATGAACAATAATTTCCAGATTGGATTGTGGATGCTGCTGCTGACTGCAGTCGGGATAGTCGGCTATAACGTGTATATCACGGAAACAACACCTCCGGAACAGTCCTATACGGAATTTCTTGATGAATTACAGCAGGGCAAGGTTGTCAAGGTACACCTGCAGGGTGGTTTCATCAGGGGAGAGGACTCCATCGGCCGTCCTTTCAGTACTTACGCACCCGATGTCAGCAATCTGATGCCATTGCTTGAAGAGCATGGTGTTGAAATTTCAGCTGAACCACCGGCTGACAGCGGCATCGGCGGCACACTTAAATCATTTATTCCCATGGCTCTGATTCTCGGAGCCTGGTTCATGTTTACCCGCAGTAAGTCAGGCTCCAGCTCAGGATTTGGGAAGAACAAGGGGACCAGGTTCACACCCCACAGTGGCAGCAAGGTTACCTTTGACGATGTTGCCGGGCTGGCTGAGGCACGGGTAGAGCTTGAAGAAATCGTTCAGTTTCTCAAGCATCCTGAAAAATTCAGCCGTCTTGGCGGCCAGCTTCCCAAGGGTGTCCTGCTGCAGGGGCCTCCCGGCACAGGAAAAACCCTTCTTGCCAAGGCCATTGCCGGTGAAGCTTCGGTGCCGTTTTACTCCATGGGTGGTTCAGATTTTGTTGAAATGTTTGTCGGTGTGGGCGCATCCAGAGTTCGTGAGCTGTTTACGGAAGCCAAGAACAATGCCCCCTGCATTATTTTTATTGATGAGATAGATGCAATAGGCGGCAAACGTGGTGGTGGTGCAACCGGAGGAGGGGGTGACGAACGGGAGCAGACCCTCAACGCCCTGCTGGTGGAGATGGACGGTTTCAGCTCAAATGAGACCATCATTATTGTCGCAGCCACGAATCGTCCCGACATCCTTGATCCTGCTCTGCTGCGTCCGGGTCGGTTTGATCGCCAGGTGACAATCAACACTCCGGATGTGAAGGGACGGACCAAGATTCTGGAAGTGCATGTCCGTAAAATATTAGCTGAAAAAAATATAAATCTTCCTGAAATAGCTAGAGCAATTCCCGGTTTCAGCGGAGCGGACATTGCCAACCTGGTCAATGAAGCCGCTCTCATGGCTGCCCGGCAGGGAAAAGATTTTGTCGGCATGGAAGATTTTGAGATTGCCATGGACAAGATTGTCATGGGTCTTGAACATAAAAATGCTGCTATCAGCGAAGAAAACCGGCGCATAACAGCCTACCATGAAGCGGGTCATGCCATTGTTGCCAAGTTACTTCCAGAAACGGATCCTCTGCATAAGATCACCATTATTCCGCGCGGCATGGCGCTTGGCTTAACGCAGCAACTCCCCATAGATGACCGGCTGACATATTCCAGGGAATACATCATAAACCGGATCAAGATTCTCATGGGGGGACGTGCTGCAGAAGAACTGATTTTCGGACGTCTGACCACAGGAGCCTCCAACGATATCATGTCAGCCACGGAAATCGCCAACCGGCTGGTCTGTGAATGGGGTATGTCCGATACTGTTGGGCCGGTAGCTTATGTTCAGCAGGAGGGTGGTTTTCTGGGCAGCTCATCCATGGCAAAGGCGCATAGCGAACAGACAGCGCAGACAATTGATGCCGAGGTTAAGCGGATTATCACCAGTTGTTATGAGGAGACAGCCGAGCTGCTGCAGAAAAACAACAAGTTCCTCCACAAACTGGCCGAAGCGCTCCTGGTTAATGAAACAGTTGACGCAGAAGAGTTTGAAATCGTTTTTCACTGTTATATCAATGAAAGAGAGACAGAGCAGAAGATGAAGGATCAACAGGAGAAAGGGAATTGATATGAAACACAAAAAGCATTTTTCAACAATATGCAAAGGAGGAACAAGTATGCAACCTGGAAAGAAAATGCTGCAGGCAGCATGGGCCCTGGGACTGGGAGTGATGCTCCTTGCCCCGGCAGGCGGATTGGCAATGAGTGCCGATGACGCACCGGAAAGTGTCGAAATCGACAGTCTGGCAAAGCTTTACGGCCCCGTTGAGTTTGATCATGCTGCTCATGTGGCCATGGCTGAGTGTTCGGACTGCCATCATCACACAACCGGTACGGGACCTGCAGCTCCCACCTGTGCCCGCTGTCATGAGGGGAAAGAGGAAGCGGAATCCGTCTCCTGTTATGAGTGCCATGCCGCGGATCCGTTCAGTCAGGAAAATCTGGAAAAAATGGAAGATCCAGAGATTTTTCATATTGATAAACCCGGTTTGAAGGGTGCTTACCACCTCAACTGTCTCGGCTGTCATAAAGAGCTTGATGGCCCGACAGGTTGTCAGGACTGCCATACCATGACTGAGGCCGGTGAAAAATTGTTTGATACCGGCAAATTTGCTCCGGCCGGAAGTGGGAAAAAGTCCGGACACTGATACTGAAACAAGTACTGTTTTTGAAGAGAATATTTATAAGGAGTAAGCAATGAATAAACAGTTAAGCCGAAGAGGTTTTATTAAAGGCGGGCTTGCCGGTACCGTTGCCGTAACTGTGTTGAGGGACAAAGAAACACAGGCATCGGGCAGCTTTGAAGGCTATCCCGATTCCATGGGCGTTGTTGTCGACTTAACCCGCTGTGTCGGCTGCCGAAGTTGTGAGGCTGCCTGTAACAAGGAACAGGGATTGCCTGAACCACCGGAACCCTTTGATGATTTTTCCGTTTTTGATCATGTCAACCACCACCGTCCGGGCCAGAAACGGCGCACGGACGAGACCCGTTACACGGTGGTCAATCGTTATGAAGTTCCAGGTCTGGACCATCCGCTGTTCAGGAAGAAACAGTGCTTTCACTGTAATGAACCGGCCTGCCTGACATCCTGTTTTGTCAACGCCTATACCAAGACACCTGAAGGTGCGGTTATTTATAACCCCAAGGTATGTGTTGGTTGCCGAACCTGCATGATCGCCTGTCCGTTCTATATCCCGACCTTCAAGTACTCCAGTGCCTTCAAGCCGCGGATCATGAAGTGCATTTTCTGTTACGACACCCGCTTGAAAGAGGGCAAGGCTCCTGCCTGTGTCGAAGCCTGTCCGCAGGAAGCGCTCACTTTCGGCAAACGAACCGATATGCTCGAGGTTGCCCGCCAGCGTATCCGCATGGAGCCGGGTAAATATGTTGATCATATTTATGGAGAGCATGAGGCCGGTGGTACCTCCTGGATGTACATCTCGCCGGCACCATTTGACCAGGTGGGACTTTCCACAAACGTACCCAAAGAACCAGTACTTAACTTTGTTAAAGGTTTTCTAGCAATTGTCCCCATGGTTTTGACAATCTGGCCGGCTCTGTTTGCAGGTATCCACCTGCTGGCGACCAGGAAAGACCGTATCAAGGAAATACAAAACGACGAGAACCAGGAGGGATAACATCATGAAAAAATTTTCTGCATCCAATCCGGCAATACCCATTGTCGATACTGTAAAACCCGATGGAAGCAAGTGGACGCTTAAGGAAAAACTGTGGCTTGGACTGACGCCGCAGGAATACAAAGCACAATTTTTCAGAAACTGGGTTAACTGGCTGATGATCGGTATTTTTGCTGTTGGTATTCCGATAATCCTCCAGCGTTATATCTTTGGCCTGGCATCGGTTACGCACGCCTCAAACGATTATCCCTGGGGTTTGTTCCTGGGTTTTGGACTCTTTGGCATGGTACCGCTGTCCGCCTCAGGTTTCATGTTGGGCACGACTGTAGAGGTCTTTGGCCGGAAAGATTTTATTCCCATTGAACGACTGGCTCTGCTCAACGGCCTGCTCGGCTACTTCTTTGCAGTCCT
>CAZKBZ010000021.1:0-4155 GCA_964551175.1 uncultured Desulfobulbus sp. | reverse complement strand
CCATTGAACGACTGGCTCTGCTCAACGGCCTGCTCGGCTACTTCTTTGCAGTCCTTTTTCTTGAAGTCGATCTCGGCATGCCCTGGCGGCTCCCATATCCCATGTTTGTATCACTTGGACCGGCAGCGGTTCTCTTCCTAGTTGCCTGGCATGTTGCCACCTATCTCTCGGTACAGATTGCAGAACTGGTTCCCGCCTTTGGCGAGTGGTCCGGCTGGCTGAAAGGGAAACGGTGGGTCAAATCCATAATCCTTGGCCTGACAATTTCCGGAATAATTCTCTCAACCCTGCATCAGGGAGCATTGGGTGCACTGTTTACCTATGCCCCCGGAAAAGTTCACCCACTCTGGTATTCTGCTGAATTTCAGTGGATCCATTTTTTCTGCTCATCCATCTTTGCCGGTCTGTCCATGGTTATTGTTTCCTCGACCCTGTGTAAGTGGACGCTGAAATGGCGTGCGGACGATCGTTTCCTGAGTAATATTGATAACATCACCATAGGACTTGGTAAAGGCTGCTCCTATGCAATGATTACCTACCTTGTTATCAAGGTTGTGGCCATTGCCCATGACCAGGAATGGGAATACCTGTTGACCGGCTGGGGCCAGTATTACCTGCTTGAGCTCGGTGTTGGTGTTTTTCTACCCATGTGCATTTTTGCCGTAGCTGTTAAGAACCGCTGGGCCGGACTGGTTCGCTTTGCGGCCCTTATCTCTGTGCTGGGCATCATCTGGAACCGACTCAACACCTCCATGATAGCCTTTAACTGGGAACTCTATGCTGAGATTCCTCACTGGAAGGAAGTGTGGATTACCGTTACCATCTATTCCCTCTACTTTCTGACCTATCGTTTTATCCTGTATCGTCTGCCCATTATTTATGAGTGGAAGGGTGAGAAATAAATGAGAGAAAAGTAAATAACCCTTTGCCGGAGCCCTGGAATTCAGGGTTCCGGCCCTTTCAAGTATTGTGATGACAACAAGCCGGTGATGACTATGAAAAAATTTCTACATAACCTGGAACTGAGAATGGTGTTTCAGATAATAGTAGGCGTGGTCATTGTCTTGCTTGTTGCCATCACAGCGCTTGGTACCAAGCAGTACTTTTTGTACAAGCACTGCAGAGAGGCCGTATCACTGAGTAATCAGCTGCTCTTTGGTTTCACCTCAATCAAGGAACATATCAGCGAGACGCTGTTGACCGGTGGGCGTGTTGATGTCCAGGAGGTCAGCAGGGAAATCCAGGGCTTTGAGGATCAGATAAAAGAAATCGGTGATGATATCCTGATTCCTGATGAATTAAAGGCTTCGTTCATATCCCAGGTCGATATGGTCAGCCTGGTTGTTCAGTTGCGTGCCGTCCATGGGAGTGAGAAACCCTCTCCGCGCAAGATGGGGGAACTGACGTCGTCTCTTCGTTCAATCAGTGGTCGGCTGCTTCACTTTCACGGGGTTCTCTGTGCCTATACACAGTCTTTGCTGCTTGGGCTGCACCGGGTTATGGTCGGCACCCTTGCCCTGGTCGTCTTTGTCCTGTGTTTCATGTTGTTTTTCATGCACCGGTATATTTCCGAGCCGATCCTGAGGCTGCATCGGTCGATATGTAAAATCGTGTATGGAGAAGAGGACGTGCAGGAGCACAGTTCGGTGAAAGCATCCATTGCAGATATTAGTCGACTGCTGCAGGAGACGGCTGCTGAAAAACAGCGTCTGGATAATCTGCTGGTAACACTTGGAAATGTCAGAGATACGCTTCCGGATACAATTGATGATCCGGAATTCTGGGAAACGCTCTGTCTGGCTCTGCAGACGAATCCGGATTATCTGCTGGTCTGGGTGGGAGTTACACCCAAAGAAGATGAGGTACCAAGCCCGATTACCGGGTGCGGTTGCGTCTCAAGCTCACCGGCCCATTGCACGCAAGCCATCAATCATCTGATTACCTATTGCAGGGAAGAGGGCAGTTTTTGTGACAGCGCACGACAGGCAGCAGCAGCGAAAAAGTTTGTTGTTACTTCCATTCCCATGAGCAGCCTGCCTGATTCACTCCGTTCAACCCTGCCATTCAGCAAAAAAATGTTTCTCAGTGCCTCGTTCCCTGTTCTCCAGGAGGATAACCTGCTGGCTGTTGTTACCCTGTACAGCCCGACCTTTCCTTGTTTTGAAAAGAGTGAAACTGATATCCTTCAGTTTTTCTTCCAGCAGATCGGCAAGTTGCCTGGACAGAGCCTGCAGGAATTTTCTGCTGACAGCCTTGTTGGAGCCGGTGTCTACCGGTTCTCAGTGATCGGTGCCCTGGCAGCAGGGCTCGCCCATGAAATGGTCAATACGACAAATGGAGCTTTGAATTATGCACAGGCATTACTGGACCTGGTGGCCGACGAGCCTTCGCGTGTTGAAGAGCGTCTGCTTCTTGAAAAACTCCACCAGGAAGAAATAAAAAATGTCAGTATAACGGGTGAACTCACTCGATTGGTGGAAAAAACGGATTCCACATCGGAAAAAGTACAAATGGTCCTGTTGCTTGAACGTGCGGTTCGTCTGCTGAGAGGACAGTTCAAACAGGATGGTATTCAGGTTGTTATTGATGCAGCCGACCATTTGCCTCCTGTCAGTGTACCTGTACAGAATATCTTGATTGTTCTTCTTACCCTGCTGCAGCGTGCAGCTTCTCATGTAAACAGGACCACGTTTGGAACCGGTCGAAAGGTTATTACCGCTGTAATCAAAACGGAAAAGAACCAGGAGATACTGTCGCTTGTCATTGATAACTGTCCAGGACAAGGGAGCAGTATACAGAAGAAACATGAGGAAAGCCCCTGGCCCGATCTGTCGGTCTGTTCACTTATGGTGCAGCACATGGGAGGATCTCTTGAGACATCGGATTCCGGATCTTCTGCAAAGAAGTATTGTACAATATCTCTTCCTGCAGCCTGACCTTCACCAAGCTCTGGATTTGAAGTTTGCTGCATAGGTCTTTGATTTTTCTAAGTTATAACGAAATGGCAGAGCTGTTTGCCCAGCCATGCTCGGCAGCAACACCTTTTCCCAAGACGTATCAATTTTCTGCAACAGAACTGCCGTATATTTTCTGTGGCCCTCTTTTTCCTGCAACACTTTTGTCGGAAAACATGTGGCATGCTACAGGTCTCTACAGGCACTTCTAAGCAGCATGTCTTTCTGTGAAGTAATTTTTAATCCCATGATATCAGTATATTATATGCAATTTTTTGAAAAACCGAGTTGTCAGAATTCATTCTGGCATGATGTCTGCTTAATAAGAGGCAAAGAGAACGCAAGTAGCGAACAGTAAATACATAGGAGGACATCATGGCTGCAAATACAAATACCAGAACAGAGACAAAGATTGATGCTGGATATGAAGTTTCCCGCTTTGGCTTGAGCGTTGGCATGGGATTGGCGGCTCTGATCGGACTCTGGGGGGCAGCCTGCCTGATCGGTGGTCTGGCCACCAACGGTTTCGGCGGCATGCTGAGAGGTTACCTGACCGCCCTGACTGGTTTCTAAAAGAACTGAATGAACTGACATTATCAATATAATACATTTATCAGGAGAAGAATCATGGCAGACAAGAAAAACAATGTAGCAGGCAAAGTAGTACTGGGTTTTGGCGCACTGATCGGATTGTGGGCAACAGCAGCACTGGTTGGGGGATTAAGCCAGGCCGGATCGGTAACCGAGCTGATGCGACAGTACATGGTAGCCACCGGAATGATCACCCCTCTGCACACCCTGGTTGATTACTACACGCATATCAAGGGAATCGAGTACCTGATCTGTGTAGCCTTCTTCGTAGCCTTCCCGGTTTTCTACACCTATGTCAATAAAGAGAAAAAAGGTGTTCAGGTAAAAGCCTGATCAGAAAACATACACTGTAATGGTAAAAAGCCCGGCTTCGGCCGGGCTTTTTGTATTAGACCATGTTTGAACATAGAGGACTATACGATGCTTGATTGGATTGTTGTATGGCTGTTCGTTTTTGCAGGTGTTTACATTCTGCAGTTCATGGTCAATTTTTTTAAAGACGATGACGATTCCAACCAGGAGTAAACAGATCGCAATGGCATAATGAGGTATTATGGCTCTTCGTCATTTCAAGTGGATTTCAGAAGATTCTGTATGGGAGCAGCTAATA
>CAZKBZ010000020.1:5037-35936 GCA_964551175.1 uncultured Desulfobulbus sp. | reverse complement strand
TTGTCCATTTGGGCGACCTCTTTCCCACCCACACCCATGCAAACCCGTTGTGGATCATGGCGTATGACAACTTCCCCATGGAGGTTATCCGGCTGAAACAGGAATTGATTCCGCACTACCAGAAAAAGAACTGCTGGTTCACCTTTTATCACGATAGATTCATGAAGGCCTGCCGCCTGGATGACAGAGGAAAGGTGACGGAACAGGTTGAATGACTCCGAATTGATCATAATCTTTTTTCTTTTTCACTCTGCCCTTCCTTATTGCCTGAACTGCTCAGCATCAATGGAATAGCGGCGCATTATCTTCTGCAGAGCGGCTCTGGTGAGATATGACAGACGTGCCGCCTGGGAGACATTGCCGTTGCTTTTTGTCAGCAGACTATGGACATACTGCCGGGTGAAGGAGTCAAGGCAGGTATCCTTAGCCTCCTTGTAAGGGATGATCTCAATATCACCCTGCAGGGCAGTTGAACCACCCGCAGCCGGTACCGGTGATTCCATCATCAGGTGTTTGTCATCAATAACAGGGCCCGGGCAGAAAAGGACGGCCCTCCGGATTACATTCTGCAGTTCCCTGATGTTGCCGGGCCACCTGTGCCTGCAGAGTTTTTCAAGGGCAGCCGTGGAAAAGCTCTTTTTGCTGGAATTCAGTTCTCTCCGGACTTTTTTCAGAAAATGATCGGCAAGCAGGGGAATGTCTTCTCCAATCTCATGAAGAGAGGGCATCCGGAGTGTGAGTACTTCAAGCCGGTAAAAAAGATCTTGCCTGAATGTACCTCTTTGTATTTTTGTTTCTAGATCAGCATTTGTTGAAGCAATGATACGAACATCTATTTTTGTTGAAGTATCTGCTCCAAGCTGTTTTATCTCCTGCTCCTGGAGAACACGCAACAGCTTGGTCTGGACGTTGACCGGGATATCACCAATTTCATCCAGACAGAGCGTCCCGCCATCGGCCTGCAGAAAGAGTCCGGCATGATCTCGGTCTGCTCCGGTAAAGGCGCCTTTGCGATAGCCGAACAGTTCTGATTCCAGCAGGTGTTCTGGAATTGCCGGACAGTTGACCATGACAAAGGGCTTTCTCGATCTTCTGCTCAAGGTATGGATGGCCCGTGCACAGAGTTCCTTGCCCGTCCCCGATGCACCACGGATCAGTACTGTATACTCGCTGTCGGCAGAGGTATGTATTGCCTTGTACAGCTGCAGCATGGAGGGACTCTGACCGATAAAATCCACCACGGTCCCTTCGCTGCATATCCTGCGGCGAAGATTTTTATTCTCGGTGACCAGCCGGGAGCGTTCCAGTCCTTTGTTGAGCAGCCTGGTAAGGCTGTCAAGCTCCAGAGGTTTGGTGACAAAATCCCATGCCCCCCGGCGTATGGCATCCACGGCCAGCTCAATAGTTCCGTACCCTGTCATCATGATAACGGTCAACTCGGGGTTAACGGAGTGAATACGGTCGAGAATTTCAAGCCCGTTTGTGTCACCCATCATGATATCCATCAATACCAGGGAGATATCTTCCCGTGCCAGAACTGCCAGTGCTTTATTTCCTCCTGTAGACGTCAGGACATCAACATCCGGGAGTCGTTTGGCAAAACTTCTCTTCAGTCCACTCAGCAGATCCGGTTCATCATCAACAAGCAGGATCCGGGGACGGAAAGGCTGGTGTTCAGTCATTACCGTTCCCTCCTCGCGGGCAGGGCAGAATAACGGTGAAACGGGTTCCGTTCCCCTGTCTGGACTGGACTCGGATTTCACCATCATGCTCACGAATAATGCCGTAACTCACTGAAAGTCCGAGGCCGGTTCCCTGGCCCGGCTCTTTAGTGGAGAAAAAGGGATCAAAAATTTTGTCAATAATATCCTTATTGATCCCCGGGCCATCATCATCGATATCTACCATCACACTGGAATTCTCCACTCTGGTACTGATAAGGATTGATCCTTTGGAGCCGATCGCCTGGGCTGCATTCATGATCAGGTTGAGTAACACCTGTTTCATACGTCGGCTGTCCATGAGACAGGGGGGAATGCTTTTTTCCAGACTGGTAGACAGTTTGATCTGTTTTTTCATGAATTGCGGCCCTACCATTGAAAGAATGTCTTCAATGGTATCATTGACGGATACAACCTGTTTGTCCGTATGGAATTCTCTGCTGCGGGAAAAATCAAGCAGGTCTGCAACAATTCGTCGGCAGTTGTCCGCATGACGATCAATAACAGTTATATCCTCCATCAGTTCCTTGTTTTCATTGAAGTTTTCTTTGATGATGTCCGTGTAACAGAGAATAACACCGAGCGGGTTGTTGATCTCATGTGCCACACCTGCGGCCAGCTGCCCGATTGCAACCAGTTTTTCAGTCTGTTGAATACGACGTTCCGCTTCCCTGACTCCGGTGACATCTTTTGCAAAGCAGACAACGGTATGAACAGAGTTGTCCTGATTGAGGATCGGGTAAAAAAACATGTCAAAAATCGAGCCGTCATCGAGTTGGATCTGTTCCGTATGGGGCTCGGTTGCATACAGGTCAAGTTCCTGCAGACAATCGCTGAAGACGCAGTGCTGCCTGGAGGTGACCGTGTCAATGACCTTTCCCAACACTTCTTCCCCGGAAAGGTTATGGCGCTGCAGAAAAGCCTGGTTGACCATAACAAGCGTGCCGTCGGGTTCAAGCAGAACAAGCGGATCACTGATACCGTCAAAGACCGATTGAAGAAGTGTACCGGATCGTCGCAGATTCTGGATATTTTCATGGCTTTCAATAGTTTGTCCCATCTGTCGTCCTATGGACAGAAGCAGAGCATGCAGGCAATCATTGAGCAGGTCAATCTTCAGTTCGGTAATCACCATGATTCCCTGCAATCGGTCGCGGCAGCAGAGAGGGATAGAGATATTGACGGTATCGTTATTAATGGAATCCGTGAGTTTCAGTCGATCGCAACGTGTCAGATACTGCTGTCCCGGGTTTTGTTCACTATTCTTCGGTAAGGCAGAGTCAATTCGCTCGGGGAGAATATCTGTTCCCAGTGAACAGAGTAGAACAAGATTGTTATTTGCTCCGTCATATAGATAAATACCAGCCCCTTTTACCGGCACAACCTGCAGAACTTCGCTCAGTACCTTATTGAGGATTGTCTGCAGGGTTTCCGTACTGGTGATGAGTCCGGCCAGGGTGTTGTGCAGCATGAGTTCTCTGCTTCTCTTGTTGACCTGAACCTGTAACTGGCTTTCCGATCGTTTAAGGGCTTCGGTTCGCTCTGCAACCATGATTTCCAGGTTATCCGCATACTCGGTCAGCTTTGCACGACTGTCACGCAGATAGCTGACCAGAGTCTCGGCATGACGAAACAGTTCTTTGAGCTCTTCCCTGTGGCCCTTTTTTTCCGAGGGAACGGATAAATCGTTCTCTTCATCGAGGCTGGTCCGAAAAAGTGTCAGCAGGTTTCGCAGGTTGGTGATGATCAGTTGATGGAAAAGGAGCCAGATCGTTCCATAGAGGAGAAGAGCCAGAATCAGGACAGCACCGAACATGCGAAAGGAGGTGTGCCGGATTTGTGCCAGGCTCACCTCGACCGGTATGGAGATGGATTGAATTCCCGTGATTTCATTTGGTTTTCGAAAAAAACCCCGGCTTGAGCCATAGGTTTCACCGATGGAGGACGGTGCCTCTCCAGGGTCTCCATGGCAGTGCAGGCAGGATTTGCTGAACGCGACCGGCTGGAACAGGGTGTAATAGCGGTCGGAGTCTACGCGTGTCATGCCGTGCCACTCCTGGGAATCAGGATGATTACGGAAATAAGAGATCATTTCCTGTTCCTGCCTGTTTGCCTCAAAATCAGGGTTTCTGGCGTCTATTGCCGCCCGCCGGTACTTAAAGTCAGGTAATTTTTCAGTGAAGCGGTCCATGATAACCCTGGTGATGAAAGAGGTAGACATGGCTTCAATGATAAAGTGATCTTCACCCAATACTCCATACATCCTCGGCCGCAGTATATCGCGAATATAACTTCGGGTCGACTCCAGTGAAGTCATGACAAGCTCGGCCTGTCTGAGGGTTTCTTCTTCCAGCAGGTTTTTCTGGAAATGATAGATAATGGTGGCTGTAAAGAGGCAGAAACAGAAGAGAATGATGGCCAGGCCGACCTGAAACTGCAACCTGAGGTTCTGTTGATCTCTGTCCGCGAGATCCCGTAAAATATTTTTCATCAAAAACTCCAGAGCATCTGTTCTTTAAATAACACGCCGTGGTGCTTCTTATAGTATACACATTTTGTATCTATGTGCAAACGTTTGTATGCATGCTGAGGGTAGACGTCGATATTCTTAGCTGGTCAACACGTAATAATTACTGTAATTTCAAAATGTTGTCTTTTGGCCCCTGTTTTCTTTAAAAGGGAATGGAACTTGCTTTTAAAAACATCGTTCAAAAAGAAACCATATTTTTGAGGATACAATGAACCGTACTGTTTTCACTCCCATGCTTGTTCTGCTTGGCCTGTTTGCAATTCTTGTACTTATGGCCGGGTCCGCTGTTTTCACTCCGCTTATCCGATTTATACATAATGGCAACATCACCCCCCCACAGGCAGCAGCCTGCCTTGCCTTTACGGTGACAGGTTTTGCTGCCTGTTTTTTTCTTTTAAATCTCCTCTGCAGTTATTTTGTACCACGGATGGATGTGGATTCAGGAGGCAGTGGAGTTACCTTGAAACTTCAACACATGGAGGCTGAGAACCGGCAGAAGGTGACCACAGTTAAATAACAAATATTCTGGAGGAATTATAAATGCCACGCGCAAAAGACAATATGCCTGTCCTGCTCATGGGTGGGCTTTTAATCGTGTATGGACTCATTGTACAGACAGGAGTTCTGTTACCGTTGATGAAGTATCTGCATGTTCATAAATCCATGGACCTGCAGGTTACATTGAGCCTTATAGTCGGTGGTATCGCTCTGTTCGGTGCCATCATCAACTCAGTCAGAGAGCCGGGTGATACATTGTTTGACAGATTTTTTCTGCAGCCGGTCGGAGGCATCGTTTTGATCCTGATCATGGCCATGGCAATCCGCTGGTACCTGGAGCCGCTGGTCAAGATCATGAGCAAATCGTTGCAGCCGATGCTGGGTTTCAAGATTTACAAGGTCCTCAATCTCAACTATGTGGTGCTGGGTATTCTGGCCGGTGTCGTGCTGACCAACACCTGGGGGATCCCCAAGTTTGCAGAGGCAGGAGTCAAGTGTGCCCGTTTTGTTCTCAAGATGGGTGTTATCATGTTAGGCGCCCGTTATTCTTTTGCCGAGCTTGCCAAACTCGGTGTCTACTCGGTCTGGCTGATCGGTTTTTTTGTATTAGGAACGGTTTTCCTTGTGTTGTGGCTGGGCAATCTCTTTAAGCAGCCTAAGTCCATGACCGGGGTGTTGTCAGCAGGCATGGGGGTCTGCGGTGTTTCGGCCACTGTAGCCGTGGCGCCTGTGGTGAAGGCTAAGAGTACGGAAATGGCCTATACTATCGGAACGATTCTTTCCTTTGGTATTATCTGCATGTTTGTTTTTCCCACCATCGGAAAACTGGCAGGCATGAACCCGGTTCAGTTTGGCGCCTGGGCAGGAACCGGAATCCTCAATTCCGCACAGGTGGCGGCAGCCGCCCTGGCATTTAATGCCGTTGATATCAAGACGCTGAAAGTCGCGGAAATTTTCAACATTACCCGTGTTCTCTTCCTGCCGGTCATTGTTCTGGTGCTGGCAACATGGTTTGGCAAGGAAAGCGGCCAGAAGCTGAGTTTCAAGACTGTTGTCATAGACAAATTTCCGATCTTCATTCTGGGTTTCCTGCTTCTGTTCTTCATGTCGTCAGTCGGTTTGTTTTCCCCGCCCGGCCATTATAAGGGCAAGTTTATTGATGTGTCCTATAATGACCGTACCCAGGTAACCAGCGAAGAATGGGAAGTTCTGGATGAGGCTATGAAGACTGGAGAGTTTGCCGGGTTGAATGCGAATCAGATGGCCGCGGTACAAGATCTGATTGAACAGCGACAGATTGCCGGAAACTATGAAGATCGAGACAACAAGAAGGAATTTGACAAAGTCGGCCGGGCTCGGATGGTAGAGCTTGAGAGTGTGCTGGCAGCAGCCAAGGCCAAGGAAATCACCCTGTCCAAAGATGTCAAATCAGCTATAAAGCATGCAGTTAAACAGGTACACAAAAAATCCAAGACCGTGGTTACCCTGACGGATTTCATGATCTGGTTCTTTGCTTTCGGCCTGATCGGCCTTGGCATGCAGATCACCAAAAAATCTATTACCCAGGCGGGCGGATGGCCTATTGTCATGGGTGTAATTGCGGGGATAACCAAGGCAACTCTTTCTTTTTTCGTTGTCCTCTGGCTGGTCAAGGATGTTGTGTTGAATTAATATCAGAGCAGGGAGCCTGTTATGAGTGATGAAGAAAAAAAAGTAACCATAGAAACCGGTGATGCCGGCAAGGGTAGGACAGAGATTGCCGAAGAGGCCAACACCGAAGAACTGGAAGAACGGGCGCTGTCTGTTTTTTCCAGTGAACGTAATGAGGACATAACCGCCCTTGTTTTCTGTTTGATTACTACCTTTCTTGTTTTGCTGTTTACCAAGTGGCTGGTATAGTCAGTCTGTAAAACTGGAAAGAAACACTGCCGTGCCATGGCCGGTTCGTTCCGGCCATGGCATCTTGTCATTTTTTCAGCATTGAACGTTAGTGGAGTTTTCATGTTCAAACATGTCCTGCTCTGTACGCATGGTACGGAAGGAGCTCGCAAGGCAGAGGCCTTTATCTTTCAGCAGTCTGCAGACAATCCTGCCTTGAAAGTAAGTGTACTCACGGTTCTTGATGAGGACTGGCGTGGAATGACGGGTGATGACTGGCTCAACTCCAGTAAAACCCATACTGCCTTTCTCGACCATGTGGAGGAGCAGGTCGGTGAAGAGATCAGGGAAGAGTGGCAAAGGATCAGAGCCTCGCACACGGCGGCAGTCAGGGCCGCATTTCTGCAGCGGACAGGCTCCATTGCCGGGACTATTACAAAGGTTGCCGGAGAACTTGGCTGCGACTTGATTGCCATTGGTTCGTACCGGAAAAAGAAAGGTTTCCTGGGCAGTCACTCCGGAAAGGGGTTGCGGGATACAATGAAAAACAAGGCCTTGCATCCTCTGCTGCCATGTCCCCTTCTTATAGTTCCTTGACAGCCCAGCCATCAGTTACCTCTGAAGAAATTGATCTCGGCCTGCATCTTCCGGCTGACTTTGATCTGCAACCACTTTTTGAAGATGACCGAATTCTGAGGTTACATCCCAACTGGTTTATATCAGATTTCAGACAGGAGGGGATTTTCTTTACAGCAACCATAAAAGATTATGTGACGGAAGAAGACTTTCCTCTGTCCGGAAGTCTTGTCTTTAATGGTGCGGAAAGTAAATTACTCTCTGTTAATCTCACTGAAACCATACACCTGACCATTCGTTTTCTATCTCGAAACAACAGGTTATATGTACAAGTCGTATCGGTACAGGGAGAGCCGGCTGCAGATGATCCGATCCTGCTCTGGATAAGGGCTATCCGGGAGTATATTCGTATTTATATACGCAACACCCCGGTCACCCTGTTTTTCCGGCTGGTCATGAACCGGATGGTTCTGCAGATGAACCCGTCCCAGCGGAAAATATGTTTGATGCTTGCAAAAATCACCTTTGTTGAGATTCTGGTCATTATCTTTATCGTGGTCGGCTATGTCATCTTTGTCCTCTAACTTTCAGCAATCCGGGATAGGTGATGTTCTGGATATCTTTGCATTACGTGCCGAACTCCATGAGGGAGCCATGGCCACCCTTTTTCAGGCTGAAGACCTGCTCACCAGGGAAAAAGTTGTCCTGAAAATACCCCGTAGTGATATTCTCAACCAGCCCATCCTTCTCTATCATTATCAGAACGAAGAACGCATCAGCAGGTTTCTTGATCATCCTTGCATCATACGCTTTATCCATCGGCAGCGAAGCAGGCAGTACATTATCATGGAATATGTGGAGGGCAGGGACCTCCGTGCCCGGGTCGGCAGCAACCGAACGCTTGAACTGAGCGATGCCCTGGCCCTGATGGAGCAGCTCTGCGATGTGGTTGTCTATCTCCACGATCAGTCCATTGTTCACCTGGATCTGAAGCCGGAAAATATTATCTGCTGCCGGGATGGAACCATCAGGGTAGTTGATTTCGGCCTGGCCAGCTGCCGCACTCTTCCCGACCTGCTGGCCCTTGACCTGAAAAACCCCCAGGGCACACCCTGGTATATTGCCCCTGAACAACTCCTTGGTGAGCGGGCTGATCCCCGTTGCGATATCTATTCACTGGGTATGCTCTTCTATGAAATGCTCACCGGTCACTTACCCTGGCCGCGTTCGAGCAAGCTCCAGGTTGCCCGCCGTCGCCTGCGCCACGATCCGCCTCCGCCCCGTTGTTATAATCAGCACATTCCCTCCCAGATTCAATCTATTATTCTGCGAGCCATTGCGCGCCATGCCGATGACCGGTACGCCAGTGCTGCTGAACTCCTGCACGACCTGACAAACTGGCGTCAACTGCCGGTCACGTCGGCAGGAAGCAGTAAAACACCTTCTCCTTTCCGGTGCCGCCTGTTTCCTGCCCGACCGGTACGGTTACGCGTCAGACAGGAATCGACAATGGAGGTCCCAGGGGACAGGCCGCAGATTATCGGTGGACTGATCGACGCTCCCTCGGCTGATCAGATGTTGGCAGAGATTAAAAAACAGGCTCTTATTCGCAGTGCGGAAGTAACTCTGGTCCATGTGATTGAAGAGGAGAGTGACTCCCATGTAAGACGTTACGGTATCACTGTGGAAGGCGAGAAACTGATGGTCAGGCTGGAGAGAGGCGTTCAGCTTCTCCGCCGCTGCAGCATTGATCCCAGTATTCGTCTGATTCGGGGGGAGGTGGTAGGTGTACTTGGGAAACTATGCACGACTCTTGCTGCAGAGTTTCTGGTCCTGGGCCGCTCACGAAAAAAGGGGGGATTGCTGCGCCGTGCATCCGTCCACCGCCGTTTGGCAGAAAACAGTCCCTGTTCCCTGTTGCTCGTCGAGGAACAGCAGTTTTCACCCGCTACGGATCTGGCAGGCCTGGAGCCGGGTCAGCTGACAGGCGAGCAGGTGCTTGATTGTGATATTTTTCTGGTGGATCTCTGGTATGAGCATCTTCATTATCATACGGATTTTATATACAATAAGTTGCTGAACCCGGGAAAAACCAATGATCTCAGTGAAGAGCGCTGTCGGTTTGGCCGCTTTCTGAAAACCATTGTCACTGTAGAATGCTGGCAGCCGGTCATCGAAAGGCTTGAACCGGTTCACCGAAGGTTTCACCAGGTGGCAGCAAGGATGGCAGAACTGCCTGACGATGACCACGCAGGTTTACAGGATCTTTACATACGAGAATCACTTCCGCTTTCCTGCAGCCTGAAAAATGAGCTTGGACATGTCTCTTTGTTTTTTCGCAGCCACCTCTCTTCCCCTCCGCCCACTGTTCCTTTTCTGGTGGATAAAAGCTGTCCCGTTAACCGGCCGGAGCTGAACTGCTACGGTCCTTTGCTTCGGGCTCTTGATCTGGATCAGGATCTCTGTTCCCTGGTGCGGAAAAAGGAAAAAACGGATGGATGTTCAGAGGAGAGAACCTGAATGAGGCTGATGATCTTCTCAGATATCCACGGAAATCTTGAAGCGTTGCAGAGGGTGTTGAGCGATGCGGCTGGACGCAATGTTCATAGAAGGATCTGCCTTGGGGATCTGGTTGGATACGGGCCTTTTCCTAATGAATGTATCCACCTGGTAAAAAAAATGGAAAATTGCCGCGTATTGGCGGGCAATCACGATGTAGCAGCACTCTGGGAGACCTCGCCCTACGGTATGTCATCTGCTGCCAAGGAAGCGATTCTCTGGACCATGGATCAGTTGACTGAGGAAAACAGGCAATATCTTGCATCATTGCCGGATCGTCTTGATCTGGCGGACATGACCTTTGTTCACGCCAACCCGTATAACCCGAGAGGATGGCGGTACGTGCTGGATCGAAAATACGCTTTGCGCAGTTTTGCAGCCACCTCCAGCCGGTATCTTTTCATCGGCCACAGTCACAGGCCGCTTTTAATAATAAAAAAACATCTGCTGGCAGTGAACCTTCAGACGGTATCCGGTTCCATGCGGCTCAGGATAGGAGACAACAGACGCCGTATTGTCAACTGCGGCAGTGTCGGGCAACCAAGGGACAGGGATCCACGTGCCTGTTATCTTATCTTTGACAGTCGAAAACAGATGCTGGAATTTTACAGGGTTACTTATGATATTAAAAAAACCAGCCGGGCTGTCCGTGATGCAGGTCTGCCATCTTTACTGGGCAGGCGATTGTTGAAAGGAATTTGATTTCCGGGTTCGGAGTTTGGAATTCGGGGAGTTTGTGGCTCCCTGAATTCGAAACAGAGAACCCGGAATCGTGTCTTCAGGAGAGGCCATGAAAACAGGAAAACATGGACAGGTATCAACCACCAATCTCAAGCAGCGTTTTTTTCTCTGGTCAGCTCTTATCCTGCTTGGCGGCGGCCTGTTACTGTCAGCATTATCCTTCTGGAACACCCGGCGCCTCCTCATGGCCGAGGCCATGACCAAATCAGAGGTCATCCTGCAGGAGGTGGAGGCGATTCGTTCCTATGTAAAAGAGGAATTACGGCCAAAGATGTTTGAGTTGTATGGGCATGACACCTTTATTATCGAGGCAATGTCCACCACCTATGTCAGCACCACCATAATGAACAGTTTTGCCCGTTCCATGCCCGACTATATATACCGGCGGGCCTCAGTGAATCCGCACAATCCCCGCAACCTGGCGGATTCGTTTGAGGAGGGGATGCTGGACTGGTTTGAAGAAGATCCGGAGCGGACATTCTGGCAGGGCATAGTGAAAAAGAACGGTGAATCATTTTTTGTTTCCATGGTTCCAGATTACTTTGCACCGGCCTGTATCCGCTGCCATGGCAAAGTGGAAGATGCTCCCGGGTCTCTGATAGAGCGGTATGGTACACGGGGAGGTTTCCGGTTTCAGGCCGGGGATCTGGCAGGTATTGATTCAGTGGCGGTTCCTGTTTCCGCATCCCTGCGTGCTGCATGGCAGGGCAGCATCATTATTTTTATCAGCACCCTTGGTGCAAGCCTTATCCTGCTGTGGCTTTTGAACCTGCTTTTCCATCGTCTGGTTATTGCACGCCTCAGCACGGTGCTTTCCCTTGTTGCTGAAAAGAAAAAAGAGAGCAGTGCGCCAGGTCCGGGTGATGAACTTGATGTGCTGCATGCCTCGCTCGGTTCCCTGCGCAGTTATGTTCGTTCCGCCCGCAAGGGGTCGGGACTTGAGCCCAACTTTATAGGCGGCTATGTCGTTACCCAGCCGATTGTTGCCGGAGCAATGTCATGGCTGTACAGTGGCCATGCTGCAGACTCCGGTGACAAGGTATCGCTCAAGATCGGCTTTGCAGAGGTGCTGCAAAATCCTTTGTACAGAGCCTGCTTTGAAACGGAACTGCGGCTGTTCGAGATGGTCTCACACCCATGCCTGCCCGAAGTTAAGGAACGGCTGGATGATGTGCTGGCACTGGAGGAGGTCCGGGGGAAAAGCCTTATCTCGATACTGAACAAAAGACCGCTGGACAGCCGGCTGCTGCTCCCCGTTTTCTCCCAGCTCTGTGATCTGACGGCATCATTGCACGCCGCGGGTATCGTGCATCATGACCTGAGGCCACACATCTTGATGCTGGACCGGGAGCAGCAACTGCTCCTTGTCGATATGGGGCTGGCGGCAAGCGACCAGCTCCCGGACCCCATCGTGGCTGCAGGTCTTGGGCCCCAGGGTGATCTACTCTATATGGCACCGGAACAGATCAGGGGCAAACGGGGTGATCCGCGCAGCGATATCTATAGCATCGGTGTTCTGCTGTTCCTGGCGACTACAGGGAGTCTGCCGTATGGTGAAAAAAGAAAAACAACACAGCAGTGGTTGCTCAATAAGGAACAGGTCCCAGACCCGAAGATGTATCACTCATCCATCCCTGCCGAGCTGGAACAGGTGATTGTCAGGGCACTGGCTTATAAACGGAGCAAACGTTATCAGTGGATTGAGGATCTGTGGGAGGATCTGCATAACGCGGGGAAACAGTTGTAATCAGGGTTGAGGTGCCGTTATGTAGTTATTATCTTGTTCCCAGAATTTGTTTCCGTTCCGTTTTTTTCTTTTTCAAATTCCCGCAGATCCCGGGCAAAGCGGAGCAGGGTGGCTTCAACCCGGCCATTGATCGAGTCTTCCGGATACGCTCCTTCGCTGTCACGTGTACCGGCCTCAAGCCCGGTCAGCAGTGAAACAGCCTCATCCACGGTGGACACCAGGTAGATGGAAAACTGTTTGTCGGCAATGGCATCCACCACCTCCTGTTTCAGCATCAGGTGACGTCGGTTGGTGGCCGGAATGATGACGCCCTCGCTGCCGGTCAACCCCCGTGTTACGCACACATCAAAAAACCCTTCGATTTTTTCATTAACGCCTCCCACAGGCTGCACTTCTCCTTTCTGGCTGACCGAACCGGTCACAGCCAGGTTCTGCCTGACAGGTGCATCGGCAAGCGAAGAGAGCAGAGCACAGAGTTCCGCACAGGAGGCGCTGTCACCTTCAACACCGGAATAAGACTGTTCAAACACCAGGCTTGCCTGTAAGCCCAGCGGTATGTTGCGGGCATAACGGGCGCTTAAAAAAGAGCCTAAAATCATCACCCCTTTGGAGTGGATGGGACCGCCCAGTTCAACCTCGCGTTCGATATCGACAATATCCCCTTTCCCCGGCCGGGTAACGGCGGTAATGCGGGTGGGAAAACCGAAACTGTCTCCGCCCAGATCAATCACGGACAGGCCGTTCAACTGTCCCACCTTTTCACCCGTTGTCTCAATGTGACGGATATTGTTAATAATTGATTCAAGTACCCGGTCGCGGATTCGCCCACCCCGCCGTCTGGAGGCAGCTACCGCCATTTCTATGTCCCGGGCTTCAATATGTTCCTTGTTGGTTTTTCTGGCCAGAAAATCCGCCTCCTTGATCAGGTCGGCAACCATTCTGATGTGCAGGGAGAGCTTGTTACCGTCACCGGCATTCCTGGCCGCCTCATCAATGACCCGGGCAACGGCTGTCCTGTGCAGCGGCAGCAGCTCATTGTCCCTGGCAAGCCCTGCAATCAGCGCAGCATACCGCTGCTGGTTTACGGAGCTGCGGTCCATGTCGTCTTCAAAGTCAGCCTGGACCTTAAACAGGGCCCCAAATTCCGGATCATAGTAGGCAAGGAGATAGTAGACCATCGGTTCGCCTATCAGCACTACTTTGATGTCAAGTGCAATAGGTTCCGGCTCAAGGGTGACCGTGCTCATCAACCCCAGCAGACGCTCAATCGGTTCCATGCGGATCTGCCTGGATCGCAGAGTCCGCTTCAGTCCCTCGTAAGCAAAGGGCTGCATCAGCAGTCTTCGGGCGTCAATGATGATATAACCGCCATTGGCGCGATGCAGAGCACCGGGCATGATCAGGGAAAAATCGGTTGTGAGCATGCCCATCCGGGCCTGGTGTTCAATACGGCCATGCAGGTTCTGGTAGGTGGGCAGATCCTCATATTCAACAGGAGCGCCGCTGTTTTCATGGGAGATCAGCACATTAACATCGTACTGGTCAAAGGAAGGCGTCCTGGCAATGAGAGAGAGAATGTTTTCCGGACGCTCTTCCGGACGCTCCAGAAAGTCATCCACATTTTCGGCAAGCTGTTTCTCGATGGTATTCAGGTATGAGAGAACTTTTTCCCGGCCACCATATTTTGTTTTCAATCCATCAATCAGCTGGGCGATGCAGCGGCCGGCGGTTTCATTTTTCAGCTTTCGTTTCTGTTCCTCTGCCTCCCGGTTCAACAGGCTGATCTGGTGGACGGTTTTCTGTAAGGTGTCATGCAGTTCTTCTATATCCTTTTCAATTTTTGCCTGCTGGTCCTCGGGCAGCTTGCGAAACGCCTCCAGATCCATGGGCTGATCCTTGTCGTCCAGGGGGGTGAACACGATGCCCTGTTCATTTCTGACCACGGCAATGGACTGTTTTTTGCCCTTTTCAATCAGATCATCATAGATTTTCTCGATTTTCTCTTTCAGTTTTTCATTTAATGCCCGCCTTCGTGACCGGTAATCTTCCCCTTCAAAAACAGTTGGGATGGTGGTTTTCAACCCATTAATCAGATCATGCATTTCCTGCTTGAACACAGGCCCCTCTGCCGGGGGAAATTCCAGGGAAAGCGGTTTACGGGGCTGGTCAAAATTATAGACATAACACCAGTCATTCGGAGTTGTTTCATCTTTGGCCTGCCGGTTGATGAAAGATTGCACAACAGTATGCCGTCCGGACCCTTCCGGGCCGATAACGAACAGGTTGAAGCCGCGGTGCTGCATGGAGATACCGAATTCCACGGCTTCAAGGGCCCGATCCTGGCCGATGTAGCGGGTCAGCTCCTCAACCTCGGCTGTTGTTTCAAAGGGGAGATCATCGGGGTTACAACGAAGGCAGGCCTCATCCGGCGTAACAGTGCGTGAGTTCATACGTTTTTCTCCCTGATTTGTTCTTCCCCGGCAAGACGGGTCAACCGGGTGACGGTTCGGGCAGCCCCGTCCAGCATGACAGCCGGCGGCCGGGGTGTTGTTGCCAGGAGGGAAGTTATTTTTTCAGCAAGTCCATTTGGGACCAGGTCTGTGTCGGCCAGCAGTTGCAGATGTCCTCTTTTTTCCAGTCGTGATGCCCGCATCCTCTGTTCCCGGTTCTGGCCAAAGGGATAGACAAGGGCCCGGCATCCGGCAGCGACCAGGTTCATGGTCGTGTTGTATCCTCCCATGGAAATGGAAAGGTCCGCCGCTGCCAGCCAGGCCGGAAAATCATCGCTGAAACGGTCGACCCGGACGTTGCTGGTCATGGCTGCAGATAGTTGGGAAAAATCAGACTCAACCATGTATGGACCGGTGAAAATCTGCATCCGCATGCGACGGGCGGGTGCAAGTAAGGGAAAGGTGTTTACTGCTGCCTGCAGCAGGGAGGTTCCCACACTGCCGCTGCCCGCACTGACCACGATAAGCTGATCTTCGTTCTCCAGATGCAGTTTTTTCCGCATTTTTTCCCGATCCCCGGAGCTGGGCGGCTGACAGATATATCCTGTGTAGGAGACCGGAATGTTAATATCCTCCATTCGGGAAAAGGTTTCGTCCAGGCGGATCAGTTCAGGATCACCGTGCACCAGCAGGAGATGAAAGTAGTTGTTTAACCGGTCAACAACCCGTTGCTCGAACTTGATCCTGTTGTCCCGTTCCACCAGAATGTCACGTACACTGCAGACCACCCGGCATGTCTGCTGCTCCCTGACCTGTTCCAGCAGGGGCAGCAGCTCAAAACAAAACGCATTCCGGCCAAAGGGAAAGAGTTCCACCAGCAGCAGGTCGGGCTGCAGATCATTGAATAGATCAAGCAGCTGACGGGTACGTTGTTCTTTGATCGCAGCCACCTCCTGCCCGGGCTCAACCGGCAGCAGGCCGGAAAACTCCTCATCCATCTGCAGGCCGGACAGCTGTACGACCCGGACATGATCCGGGAACCTGACAGAGACAGGAGGGCCACCCAGTACCAGGGTAACCCTGTGCCCGACCATCCGCTGCAGGATCAGCAGAATCCTGCAGAGATGACCGATTCCCAGCACGTGCTGGCAATAGACCATGAGATTCATTCGTTTCTTCCCGTCAGCTTCAGGTAATTCATCCGGGTAAGTTTCAAGCCGTTATCATGGATCTGCAGCAGGTGCAGTTGATAGCCTTCCAGGATTCCGGGCTCCTCCGGCATGAACCGACGATCAAGCAGGTAATAGAGCAGGGTCTTGATGATTCCCTCGTGACAGATAATGAGAATCTGCTGGCCGGGCCACCTGTGGGCTGCATTGTTCAGGGCCGTAAGTCCCCTGGCAAGAACCTCCTTTCTCGACTCTCCGCCCGGTGGCCGGAAGTCCCAGCCTGCAGCTTCCTGCTGGCGGACCTCGGGCCCGAAACGTGCAAACAGTTCCGGAAAGCTCAAGCCTGTCCACTCGCCCCAGTCCTGTTCCTGCAGAAGAGGGTCGACATGAAGGGGCAGACGCAGTTCCCGGTTGACAAGGGCGACGGTTTCCTGAACCCGGTCGAGATCACTGGCCAGGATCCTGTCCCAGTGCAGTGCACGCAGTTCACGCCCCCAGGCTTCAGCCATCCTGCGGCCTGTTTTCGAAAGCGGACTGTTCCTGCGGCCCTGAATCCGTTTCTCTTCATTCCACAGGGTCAGGGAATGGCGGATCAGGCCGAACTGTGTCGGTGTCATGGTTATCGGTTTACAGTTTACGGTTTACAGAAAAAAACGTCTGCGATGGAAGATGAATAACTGTAAATTGGCAACTGTAAACCGCAAGATTTTTCATGCATCAATTTTCCCCTTTCTGCCTGCCATTCTTACCAGTATGTGTTCCATCAGCGTGTAATTTTTATTGATATCATGTTCTGAGCGCACATATTGTGCTGCAGCACTGCCCATCTTTTTTCGTTTTTCAGGATTCGTCAGCAGCTCCTGCAGGGCGTTGTCAAAAGATAATTCATCATCAGGTGGGATAAGCAGACCGGTGGAGTTGTGCACGACCACTTCCGGTATCCCTCCGTTATCACAGGCAATAACCGGCAACCCGCAGGACTGGGCTTCCAGAAAGACCATGCCGAGGGATTCATTGATGCCGGGAAAGGCAAAGATATCAGCTGCAGAGTAGTAGTTTACCATTTTTTCACGCGGAACCCTGCCGGTAAAAACCACCTTACTCTCCGGCAGATCATCCGCAATCCTTGTAAGCCTGCTTCGTTCAGGCCCGTCCCCGGCCACGACCAGCAGAAAATCTTGTCCTGCATCATGGAGACGTATGCAGGAGTTGAGGAGCCGGATCAGGCTCCTGGTCTTTACATCAGAGCGAAACATGGCAGCAGACAGAATAACCGGTTTCAGCCCTGCCCGCCAGCTGGTTCGCAGTGTATCACGACTCTCTCTGCTGAAAGTGAACAGTTCAGGATCAAGACCGGGTTTGATCCGGTGCAGCCGTTCAGGGGTAATGATTCGCTGCAGGTTGCTGTAATCCCGGTCCCGGTCGGTTATGAGCCCATCCGCTGCCTGCAAAGCTTTCCGGTTCAGGTGAAATCCGGGCCTGGTTCGCCAGTTGCGGCTTACCCTGGTTCCGTAGCTGGGCTGGATAATAACATATGGGATCTGCAGCCTGGCACATACCCCCGGTCCAAGGATGTCCGGAGCCTTGTAATAACAGTGATAGGTGAGCCACAGGTCAACAGGATCATATTTCAGCAGCCTGACAATTCTTCGTTGTTCGACCATTGCCTGCAGCAGCCGGGCAGGCTTCCAGTATATCCAGCGGCTCCTGAGCCGGCTGATGATGACAGGATGGTGCCCCTGTTTTTTCAGAAACCCGTAGATCGCCCGGCCGATCATCTGGTCCCCGGAAGGATTGGGGTGGTCCAGCGGTTTGAACGGGGCGTAAAAGGCTATGCGCATGGGGAGCAGGAGTGTTGACCGGTTCGGGCCAGCTCAGGGATTGCCTGCAAATAGATGGTGGCAAGATCCTGTATCAGCCGTTGGTTGTTAAACCGGCTGCCGACCAGTTCATACCCCTGCTGGATGCATTTTTTGCGCAGTGAAGTGTTGGTGAGCAACTCATGCAATGCACCGGCCAGGGATGATGGATTATCCGGTTCTGCCAGCAGGCCGGTTTCACCGGGTCGGATGATCTCGGGCAGGGCAGAGACTATTGTGCCAACAGCGGGCAGTCCCATGGCAAGGCTTTCCACCAGCACGTTGGGAATGCCGTCCCGATCGCCGTCTGGAGCCACCCGACAGCCCAGGACAAAGACATCCGCCTGCTCAAATTCTCTTATGACCTGTTCGTGGGGCAGGGTGCCCAGCCAGCGACAATGATCCTGCAGGTCAAGACGAAAGATCTGGTCCATGATTTTGTCTTTCAGGTCACCGTCACCGATCAGGGTGTAGTGGAAGTCAATGCCCTGCTTGCGCAGCAGGGCCAGAGATTCCAGGATAGTATCAATGCCTTTTTTGGCTGTCATCCGGGCCACGGTCAGGATACGGTAAGGCGGTTCCGGTCTGCGACGGTTGCTGCTGCTGTGAAAAAGGCGCAGGTCAATGCCGTGATACACCGGGTGGACAGGTGTTCGTGTATCCGGGGCCAGTTTGTCCAGGAATTGTTTGTTGTAGCCGGTGCAGGTAACCACCAGTTTTGCCAGATCAATTTTTTCCCGCAGCTGCTCACGATTCTGGGTATAGATGTCCTTGGCATGGCCGGTAAAACTGAAGGGAATGTCAGCCATGAGCGAGCCGAACAGGGCCACTGAGGTGGGGGAGTGGGCAAAATGGGCATGCAGGTGTATGACTTCCGGAGAACGATGGAGCAGGCCGGCCAGGTAACAGCCCTGCAGCAGATGCTTGATGGTTCCCATGCTGCGGGTGCGGGCAAAACGTTCACCGGCCCTGTTCAGGGCCTGGAGAAAACGGCCTGGCCGGCGCATTGCCTGCAGGGTGGCAGGCAGCAGCAACCGGCCGAAATCCTCATAAAGTTCCGTGGGCAGGTAATCCACCTGGGCCTGGATCTGCTGGACACTCCTGTGGCAGAAGGATTCCCTGGGATGGCGCATGGAAAAGATGCGGACCCGGATACCCATCTGCTCAAGGAGCAGAATCTCATTGGAGATAAAGGTTTCCGAAATGCGGGGATACCCTTTGAGGATCATGCCCAGAACGGGCTGTCGGCTGCTCATGGTCGTCTCTACTGAACCAGCTCATGCACCGGCACCACCTGGACTTGCTTGAGCAGCTGCCGGCCGCAGTTCCTGAGAGCGTCCAGAGTCGCCTGGTGGGGATGGCCGATGCCGATGGCCTGGTTCTGTTTTTCAGCCAGGGTAACCAGTTTGTCCAGCTGGGCGCAGATCTTTTTCGGGTTCTGCACATTGTCCAGGAAAATATGGCGTCGCCCGGTTTTAATGCCCATTTTCCGTGCCTCTTCCATGCCGGTTGACCGGGCAGTGGTAAATGAGTCAATGAAAAAAAGACCCTGGTTTTTCAACTCGCCAAGCACCCTGCGCATGGCCTGACGATCTTGCGTAAAGCGAGAACCCATGTGGTTGTTGGCGCCAATGGCATGGGGAACAGCAGCCAGGTTGTTTTTCAGGGTGAGGAGCAGGTCATCGGCTGATGCGGACAGGTACAGTCCACCAGGGCCGGGATCCCATTGGTCGTCACCCGCTTCCATGGGCAGGTGAACCATGATATCCCGACCCAGCTGGTACGCCTTTTCCTCCTGCTCACCGGCAAAGGGTGCATGGGGGAGGAAGGAGAAGCTCAGGTTCAGATCAAGATCAAGCAGCCTGTCACCGATCTTGCGGTGATAACCCATATCATCGATGATCAGGGCTACGCGGGGCCTGTGATCTTTTTTCTGGACAGAGACACTTTTTTTCCCTTCAGGACCGATCGTCACAACCTCTTCGTGATGCGGAGGGTTCGGTTCTTCAAAAACAATGGTGTCCAACCCGTCAACGGCTGCCGGGGAAGAAACAGCCGGAGTTGTACCTGCGGCCGTCAGTTCATGATCCGCCACCTCCTCTCTGTTGTCGGAGGAGAACCAGCAGCCTGTAACGAGCAGCACAGTGAGCAGGGTTGCCCCAAGGGAGAGGGCATATCGGAGAAGAATTTTTTTCATGGTATGATCCCGGCAGCAGACATGCTGCCCATTCCGGTTACTTGTCCCTGCTCAGGATGTAGCCTGCAAGACCGTCAAGAACGGCAAGGCTTTCACCGTGTCTGTCCTGGTCAAAAATGGCCAGCAAATCCAATCCTTCCTGCACCTCCTGTGCAGCTCTCAACCGGGAGAATTCATAGCTTCCCAGGTTGTGCATGAGTTGTTGAGCTGTATCGCAGGCTCCTTCCAGACTGCGGTCACCTGTGATGCAGTTGCGCAATATTGTCCTGTCCTGTTCACCTGCCTGGCTGAGAGCATGGATCAGGGGCAGGGTCAGTTTACCCTCGATAAAGTCGTTGCCCAGCTGTTTACCGGTTTTCTTCTCATCACCGAGATAGTCAAGCAGGTCATCAATGATCTGGAAACCAATACCGATTTTGCTGCCATAGGTAGCCAGGGCTTTGATCTGATCACAGGTTCCCCCGCCATACAGTCCCCCGATTTCACAGCTGGAGCTGATCAGGCTGGCTGTTTTGCGCTGAATGACTCCAAAATACTGTTCCTCAGTGATCGTGGTGTCGGCCACATGGCGCAGCTGTAGAAATTCCCCGTCAACCATGGCCATAGTTGCGTTACAGAACACGTCCAGCCCCTGTTGACCGGCAAGGGTACCGATCAGGTGCATGGAGCGTGCATGCAGCCAGTCACCGGCAAGGATAGCAGCTGCAGTTCCGAATTTTTTTCCCACCGCCGCAACGCCGCGCCTGTTGTCAGCATGATCAATGACATCATCATGGATAAGGGTGGCCACATGCAGGTATTCAAAAGCCGCTGCCAGCAGGTAGAGTTTATCATCATCGCGTCCGCACAGCCTGGAACTGACCACAGCCAGCATTGGTCGCACCCGTTTACCGCCGTTGAGCAGGGCATACTCCAGGACCTCCCTGAGCAGCGGGTCGTTGCCGGCCAGAGCCTGATCAAGGTCTGCATGCATGGCCGCTTCCACCCGGGCAGCAACCTTTTTGATAAAGGTAAACAAATGTGCTGTGTCAGTTGATGATGTCATATTAAATTACATGGTATTCTGGATGAGGAATGTTTCTTGAATAATCTGTTCCGTGTTCTCTGTTCACGATTCCCAGTTTTTCCTATTTCCTATACCCTTTTCTCTTTTTCTCTCTTAAAAAATTCTTCAACATCATCCAGATCTCTGCTCATCGGTGCCGGCGGCAGGCTGGTCAGAAATCTGCGGCCGTAGGATTTAGTGAACAGTCGTACATCAAGCACTGCCATAACGCCACGGTCGTCCGAGCGTCGCATGAGTCGGCCCACGCCCTGGCGCAGCCCGAGGATCGCCCGGGGAACCTGGAATTCAAAAAACGGGTTGCCGCCGGCTGCCTTTATCCGGTTAATGCGGGCCATAATAACAGGGTCGCTGGGGACTTCAAATGGTAATTTGTCAATAATGACCATGCTCAGAGATTGACCGGGTACATCAACCCCTTCCCAGAAGCTGGCAACAGCAAACAGGACGGAATCGGTTTCCCGGGCAAAGCGGGTCAACAACTCATGGCGGGAAGCTGTTCCCTGGCGCAGCATGGGAAAGTCAAGCTCGTCACGCAGGGAGTACCAGGCATTGTCCATGGCCTGAAAAGATGTGAACAGAACCAGAGCCCGACCCTGTGCAAGGGTTATCAGTTCCCGTATCCGTTCATGGAGCATTTCCCGGTAGCCGGGAGCATTGGGCTCGGGAAATTCCTTGTCCGGGATATACAGCAGGCAGCGGCCGGTATAGTCAAAGGGAGAGGGGAAAGAACAGGTTTCCGTATCTTCCGGAATTCCCAGCCGTTTATTGAAATAACTGAAACTTCCGCCGGTACTGAGTGTTGCCGAGGTAAACACGCACTGTTTCACGTTTGCAAACAGGGTGGTCTGCAGTTCATCGGCCACATCAATGGGGGTTGCAGACAGGGTGAGATTTCTGTCTGTCCGCTCAAACCAGTGAATGTAGCGCTGTTCCTGTTCACCGGCATCGGCAAAGGGTTCTGCTGTGATTTCTTCCAGGCGTCGGCCAAGATCGAGGCAGCGCTGTATGTACTGTTCCCAGGGCTCATCCTGAGCTGTCACTGTGTCAAGTTCATCGGCAAGGCTGTGCAGGCCCGCCACGACCGTATCCCTGGCACGGGCAATTTCCGGTTGCTGTTCCAGGAGTCCGGCCAGGGGGAAGCGGCCTTTTTCCCGGGGAAATCCGGAAACAAACTGTTCGGTTAATCCGCCCAGGGCACGGGCCGCAGAAAGAAGCTGCTTCTGTTTTTTTGAATGGGGGAGTCGCTTGCCCTGTGAGCAGTTCTGCAGGCTGCGTTCAATATCAGAGATAAGATCCATCACCTGGTACCTGGAAAAAGAGAATCCGAAAAAGGTTGTAGCCACGTTTTCCAGGTGATGGGCTTCATCAAAAATGACGGATTCATAGCGGGGCAGAACTTCACCAAAGCCGCTGCGCCGCACGGCAATATCGGAAAACAGCAGGTGGTGGTTGACCACCAGCAGCCGGCTGGCAGCTGCCTCACGGCGGAGACGGTTTAAAAAACAGCCGGTTGCGTCCGGACAGTCGCTGCCCAGGCAGAAGTGGGACTGGCAGCAGAGTTTCTGCCACAGGGCTGAGTTACCGCGCAGCCAGGACAGTTCAGCCCGGTCTCCAAAAAGAGTTGTTCCAAGCCAGGAGTTGATATCATCAAATTCATTGTCGGCAAACAGCTCATGCTGTCCCCCTGCAGTGAGTTGATGCCAGCGGTACAGGCAGAGATAATTCTGGCGCCCCTTGACGCACATTGCCTTGAGATCGGGATCAATATACTGGTGGATAAAGGGGATCTCGCGTTTGAGGATCTGATCCTGCAGGTTCCTGGTATTGGTGGAAACAACCACTTTGCGGCCGCTCAGTACGGCGGGAACCAGGTAAGCCAGGGTCTTGCCCAGGCCGGTCTCAGCTTCCACTACTAGGCAGTCGGCCTGATGTTCCCGGCCGTTGTACAGAGGTCCGTTCTTTTCTGCCAGCAGGCGGGCGACAGCCTCGGCCATCTCCTGCTGGCCGGACCTTGGTTCGTATTCCTGCAAATGGTCGGCAAGGATGCCCCCGGGACCAAAGATATCCTCCATATCCATGGTGTTATCCTTCAGAGAGGATGTCACGGGCAACAGCCGCAACCTGCGGGGATGGATCATTTACCATTGTTCTGATCAGGTGAGTGGCTTCATCGGTTGCAATGATACCCAGGACACTGACCGCCTCGCCACGGACCCAGGATGTTTTGTGCTGTAATGCCCTGTGCAGTGAGGGAACGGCAAGGTGTACCTTGTCCGGACAATCTTCAACCAGGTATTCAAAGAGAACAGAGACGCCAAGGCGGACGGCAAACCGTTCATCATCAAGCAGTTGCCCTGTCCACTGGTAATAGCGTGGTTCCTGCTTGAACATGGCAACAATATTTTCCACAAGGCCCATCTCAAGGAAATCGGCAATGACCTTGAGCAGCTCTTCATCGCTCACTTCAGCTTGATGAGACTCAGCGTTAATTTTACTTTCCATAAAGTAATCGGATCCTTAACAGGTATTATGTTGATTGACAGTCTTGTATAAAGTAACCTGCATCGTCATGCCGCTCTGGACAGGAGTGAGAGGACAGCAGGAAACTTCATTCTTTATGACTCCGGCATGATCAACAATATATCATACAAGTTGCTCTTTACCATGGAGTCTGCAGGCGGGCAATCCGAGAATCGGCTGCACAGCCTTGACACAAAGGTATTTCAGGGGTAAACAAAAAAAAGGTATAAGGTGTAAGGTATAAGGTGTAAGATATGAGCATACAAATACTTTTTACACTGTAAACCCTATATCGTAAACCGTAAACCGCACATCCTCATGTCTGATCCGGATTTATCCTTTTCAACGGCTTCATTGCCTGATGACCAGCTTCTTGAAGGCGATGAGATTATTCTTATTGTTGATGATTTTCAGGACATCGTTTTTCTGCTTCAGGAATTTCTCCAGAAGCACGGTTTTCCGACGGTAACCGCCGGTTCCGCACAGGAATTGCGGCAGGTGTTTCAGCAGACCCCTGTGGCCATGGTCCTGCTCGACATCGGCCTGCCCGATGCCGACGGTACGGAGCTGATACCGGAAATTAAAGCTGCCCATGCCGACACTTCCATTATCATGCTCACCGCGGTTACCGACCTGCAGACCGCCCTTGACTGTCTGCGGCTTGGCGCGGATGATTATCTGACCAAACCGGTCCAGTTTGAACCTTTTCTGGAGACCCTTCGCAGGGTGCTGGAAAAACGAAGGTTGATGATCAATAACCTTCGTTACCAGCAACAGCTTGAACAGGCACATTTTCGTATCCAGCTTCTGCACGAACTGGCCATGAAGATGAATTCGGCTTACCTGTCCATCACGGTTCTTGATGAGATCCTGCAGGCGATCCTGGTGGGAATCACGGCCGAGGAAGGGCTCAAGTTCAACCGGGCCTTTCTTGCACTGTTTGACGAGTCCGGCCGGGTTCTGGAAGGGCGGTTGGCCATAGGACCGGGCTGCCGGGAAGATGCCGGCCGGATCTGGCAGGAGATGCGCAACAGTAACCTCCGTTTCCATGATATTATCGACTCTATTAAAGGCCACAGTTTTCAGCAGGATTCTGAAGTCAACAGGATTGCCCGGGCACTGCGTGTGGAAGCTGATGATACCGATCATCCCCTGATCCGGGCAGCCACTGAACGGAGAACAATCAATGTGGTAAACGGACAGAGTGATGGCCCGGTACCGCTGGAGTTGATCGGCCTGCTTGAAGAAGATTGTTTTGTTGTTGTGCCGCTCTATTCCCAGAGCCGTTCACTGGGGGTCATTATCGCTGATCAGTTTGTGACCGGGGAGCGGATAGATGCCGAGCTTATCCATGCCCTGGAGAGCTTTGCCAGCCAGGCCAGCCTTGCCATAGAGCATTGCCGTCTGTACACGGACATGGAGCGTAAGATTCAGGAACTGGAAACCGTGACCCATGAGCTGGAGAAAAACAAGGACCTGCTGGTTGAAGCGGAACGCTACTCCGCAGTCGGCCACATGGCGACCCAGCTGGCCCATAACATCCGCAACCCGATAACCTCGATAGGTGGAACAGCCCGGCTGCTTGCACGCAAGACCGATGATCCCGACTGGTTGAAATTTCTGAATATGATGACCCGTGAAGCGGCCAAGATCGAAAATACCGTGGAAGACCTGTTCAGTTTTGTGGAGCAGGTGGAGCTGAAAAAAGAAAAAATTTCCCTGTATCCGCTCATTAACAAGTCGCTGATGCTGTATTACAATGCCATGCAGAAACAGGGGATAAAATACCGGCTGCGATTGCCGGATAAAGAACCAGGCCTTGAAGTTGATCCCCGTCTGATGCGGCAGGTTTTTGTCCACCTGATCCGCAACGCGGTTGAGGCCATGCCTGACGGCGGCAGGCTGGACATCCGGATCGAGCTTGATGGCGAACAGGTGCGTATAACGGTGCAGGACACCGGCACAGGCATTGCCGGACCTGTACTTGAACGGGCAATGGACCCTTTTTATACGACCAAGACGTTCGGTGCCGGTATCGGTCTGGCCCTGGTGAAGCGGATCATCAGTGATCATAACGGGGCCCTGGAAATCAAGAAGCTTGCAACGGGGGGGACAGAGGCTACTGTGACGCTGCCGCTTTAAAAGGCATCAGGTATCAGAAATCAGGTATCAGCTTTATTTTCCCGCCGTAGACGGCTGGCTTTAAGCTGATTGCTGATAACTGATACCTTTATACCTTTTCCTTGCCTCTCCACCACGAGGCTGCCATTCCCATTACAGCAAGTACAGTCGCTGCCTGAAACGATCGTTTCAAGGCTGTCAGAAACTGCGGAGTGTACTCCATCACAAAATCCTTCATATCCATTCCTCCTGTCAGGCGGGAAAAATAGAGCGAAAAGATAAGCCCGGCCAGAGCGGTTCCGATCAGCATACCCATGTTGCGGGCTGTAGCCAGCAGGCTGGCGGTAACCCCGGCCTGTTCGTGACTGACCCCGGCCAGGGCTGCAGCTGAATTGGGAGACAGAAACATGGCCTGGCCGAATCCAAGCAGGGCGAGCAGGGAGGCAACTTTCAGAGGCGATGTCGCGGCATCAATGGTTGTCAGCAATAACAGGCCTGCCAGACAGAGACCAAGCCCGCATGTGGCAACAATCCTGGCCCCGACGCGGTCATGGAGACTGCCGGCAGCAGGAGAGACAAAAAAAACACAGAGCGGCAGGGCCATCATCACGTATCCGGTTCGGTCGGACGATAACTGCAGGACTGAGCGCAGGTAAAAAGGCATCAGCAGCAGGACAAAAAACAGGACGGAGAATGAAAGCATGGAGCTCAGCATGGCCATACCGAAAAAACGTTTTTTAAACAGCCCCAGCGGCAGCAGGGGATAAGGATGTTTCAGTTCATGCAGGGCCAGCAGCAGCCAGGCTGACAGGGTGAGGAATATATATATGGACAGCAGGAAATAAGGAGGTTGCTCGCGACAACAGAGCGAGGTGGCATGGGTTGAAATCAGCAGGGTCAGGCTGATGGCAACAGCCCAGAGCAGTGCACCTGCTCCGTCAAAATGGCGATCTCTGCCTGCGGGTGTCATACCATGAATTGCTGGTCTGGAAATGATCTGCGTGTTTCGACCTGTGAAGTATACCAGCAGCCCTATGGGAACGGTAATCAGAAAAATTATCCGCCAGTGGGACCAGCGAATGAGCAGGCCGCTGATTGCCGGGCCTGTCATCAGGCCAAGGGAAGTGGCAATGCCGACCTGGCCGAGTCCGCGGCCAAGACGTTCGGGTGGAAAGACGGATCTGATAAGAGCAGGACCCATGGCCATCATCATGGATGCACCCAGTGCCTGGATAAAGCGGAAAAAGATGAGCGTAAGGATGCCGGGGGCAAGAAAGCAGAGCAGGGAACCAATCGCAAAAACAAGGGCACCGAGGTTGTAGATCCTTCCCTGGCCGTACTTTGTTGAAAGATGTCCCCATAACAGCAGCATCACTGTAATGGTAAGCAGGTAGATGATGACCACCCATTGGGTCAGAGCAAGGGGAGATCCATAGGCGTGCATGATGCTGGGCAGGGCAACGTTCAGCATGGAGCTGTCCAGGGTGGACATGAACACGCCGGTGGCAACCAGCAGGAGGATACGGATATGCTGCTGCATGGATTGAGGTTTCGTACAGAGGCCTTGTCCGACTTTTTGAGAAAGGAATAACGTTTAAAGTGTTATTTCTTTCAGTGAGTTAAGCGTACCTGCAATAAAAATAACCGCAGAATATCGAACAAGGAATGTCGAATATCGAAGTTTATTCCTTCTGCGGTTCGAAATTCCTTGTTCGATATTCTCTTTAACCATCAGTTGACGTCGTTAAGTGTATGACATTGCCTTAAAAATTGATAAAAAAAGGGCCCCTGTAATCAGGGGCCCTTTGCTTTCACACTGCGGTGTAGGTCAGATCAACTGCAACTTAGAACTTGATCTGCATACGCAGGTAATGACCAAAGTATCCGTCATCGGAGATACCGGCGGAGTTAACCCGACCGTCATAGCTGGGATCCAGGTAACCGATCTTGTAGGTCAGGTCGGCACCTTCAGAGACAGTATAGGTCGCAGATCCGGAGACCTCCCAGGCATCAGCTGCTCCGCGGACATCGGGAATACCGGCTTCTGTGTCTGCATTAAGATCGATATCGTAATAAACCAGATTACCGGCCAGCTTGAACTGGTCACTGACCGCGTAGTTGGCAGTAAAGGCGGCAAACAGTGAGTCGCCTCCTTTAAGACCTATCTGCTTGACAACGGTGATGGGCTCGGCAGCACCGATCATGATGAAACCGTAGTCGTCGTCAGCCTGGAAACCATCATAGGTACCACCAACTACGACAGCGGGGACAAAGGCGCCCATGTCCATGGAACCAGTAACCTGCCAGCCCCAACCATCGTCTTCTGATCCCAGTACATCTGCTTCCTTGTAGCCGAGATCAGCTTCAAGGCCAAACGTACCGATTTTTCCTTTTGCATTGGCTCCAAAGAGGAAACCGGAGCGATCTTTGTGCGGTGTAACCACGGTATCAGTTACAGAGACGAAACCGGCCGAGATATTACCCGGGTCGTTGCTGTCTGCAGGTACATAACGTACAGTATCTACACCGTCCCACTCTCTCTGGTCATCATGGTAACGGGGGTAGATCTTGAAGGACCAGTCGTCGTTGATTTTCATAGCAAAAACAACACCGTAGCCCATAAAATCGTTGTCATCCCACTCGTCCTGCTTGCTGTTGGTAAACTCATCCTTTACATCAATGAGGCCGATGACACGAAAGTTGCCTGATTTGAAATCTGCTTTCACACGGGTAGCACGGGCATCCCAGGAATAGAACTTTGAAAAGTTGGCCGGCATGAGACCACCGGAAAGGTCAACAGGACCCATGGGAATGCCGATATAGGCATAGTCAGCCCATACATTCTTGGCTTCCTGCCAGGCGCTCCAGCCCTGGCCGTCCCAGGTAATGTCGTCAAAGCGCACGCGGGTCTTCATGTAGGCGCCGCCCTTGGACTTGGCGTCAAATTTTACACGGATACGTGAGTTGAAGTTGTCCCGATAGCCGTTTGTGTCTTCTGAAAAAGTTCCGTCAGGGTTGGCAGTAATGTTACGGGCATAATCAGAGGTGCCGACGTAACGAACACGGGCATCACCACTCAGGTTTACTTCTGCAGACGCTGCTGATACCATGGAACCAGCGATCAACAGGGCTGCTCCTGCAACAAGTACTTTCTTCATTTTTCTCTCCTTTCTGCATTCATGAGATGAATTCCACCTGCTGACAACAACAGGCCCATCAACGATAATTCTCTATACATTCAAAATATTATACTTCGCAGCTCCCGTCAAGTTTTTTTTACCTCTGTACAACTTTTTTTACCTCTCATGTTTGAATGAAAATAAAAAGATCATCATAACAGTAGGTTACTGTTTCAGCCCCGGCATATTTTTTTCTGACTTTCGTCCCATTTCATAGAGGTGGATGACGGATTCTTCTGATTCCCAGAAAAAGAACGGGTAGCTGCTGCTGCTTTCCACAAAAAAGAGACGCAGGTGATCAGGACGGTCTTTGGCCCTGACGACCTGGTAATCCGTAGTATATGCAGGTATTTTTTTGGTTTCCCAGAGTGTGGTCATTTCTGAACCGTCCCAGCTCAAGCTGCTGATGGAGGAGCCTTCAAAGTAACGGAGACGTTTCATAAACTTGACAGTGGTCAACCGGTTGCGGCCCACAATAATCTCGGGCTTGCCGTCGCCGTCCTGATCCTCTGCAATTATCCGGGTATGCATATAGGTCGGCATGCGACCTCCTGCCCTGTTGCTGGACAGTGTTCCCAGAAAGTCCTTACTTGCCCCGTAACCGGCCTCACTCTTCCAGAGCGGTTTCCCGGCCTGATCCATAACCACCAGCTTATTTCTGGTGGTTATACCTATAAACTCCTGTGTTCCGTCCTGATCCAGGTCGGCAAGAATAAAATCATGAACATTAAACCCCTTGGGGATAATGATCTTTTCCGTCTTTTCCAGGGATCCGGCTGCTGTTTTTTCCAGTTGGTAAAAAGATCGTCCCACCGGACCAAGGGTGGAGCCTTTCTGGCCGATCAACACCTCTTTTCCCTGCCAGTTCAAACCGGGACGAATGTAGTAGTTTACATTTTCAAACAGGGTATGGAACGTGGAGCCGTCCCATTCATAGACCTGGGAAGAGGGGTTATCGCCGTTGTTGGCTGTAACATATATTTCCTGCAGCCCGTTTCCGTTCAGATCGGCCAGGTTGACCGCATGTGGGGCAAGGTGCGGAGGCAGAGGTTGATCGGCAACATGCTGAAAATGATCCATGCTGAAACGATAGAGAATGATGTTGCCGTGTTCAATCAGCACGATCTCCTCTGTGCCGTCGCCATCCAGATCACCGACAGCCATCCCCCTGATTGGAGCTGAAATTTTTCTGCTGCGTCTGGTGGACAGCACCTTGAACATATCGCCGTCAAGGCCCAGAATGGTGGCAGGCTGGTACAGTCCTTCCCTGTATGCCCGGTCCGGATGGGCGGTTTTGAAACCGCTGATACCTTCACTTTCCGGGGAAGTACTGACAAGTGTTTCCGGCTCCCCTTTGTTGAAGACCTGGGCGGCGATTTCTATGGAAAGTTCATCCATGGCGGGAATTGCCCTGTCCAGGGTGGTGATCTTTTTTGAAAAGGAGGCTGGTGCTGGTTTGCGGCGGTTAAAGACATAAATCATAATTTCATAGTCTGTTCCCTGCTGTTCCAGGCTCCCGATTACCAGGTAGTCACCATGCATTTTTTTCAGCATGTCTTTAAAGGCCTGCTGATCACCCTGTTCAATAAGTGCAGCTAATTTCCTGGTTTCACTGCTCCTGTGTACGGCAATAAGGCCGGTACGGTTTGTCATCCGGGTCGCCAGGATCTCGGTAAGCCCGTCCTGAAGATATTGGAGAGGTTTATCCGTCTTGACGGTAAAGGGCAGGAAAATAATTTTGCCGGCGGGTGCCGGTTCTTCCTCCTGGGCACTGAAACTGTTTGTAACAGTGGTCGTCAGGAGAACACACTGCAGGCTGAAAAGGATGGTGATGAAAAGGAAGAGGTTCCGGGGCTGTCCGGGGTTTGGCCTTCTGGTCAGGCGGTGATGGTTCCGGCGAGCGTTCACATTGATCTCCGTTTGTACATTTTTATACTTTGTTGTTGATGTCTTACGGTTCCCGGTTACTGCAGGAGCCCACTTTAGTGGGGATCGGTGGCGTGTGGCACGGACCGGGAGTGTTTATTATCCTGGGGACGTCCCTGCAGGCGAGTACATCTTAATGCGTAGCGATACCCTGCCCATGCA
>CAZKBZ010000020.1:0-4937 GCA_964551175.1 uncultured Desulfobulbus sp. | reverse complement strand
GGGACGTCCCTGCAGGCGAGTACATCTTAATGCGTAGCGATACCCTGCCCATGCAGGATTGTCAACACAGTATCAGAAATTATACGGATTGAAAAAACAGACGGGAGAACGGTGGGAATGTTAATGTATCAGTAGGAAAAACTGATTGACATACCACCGTAAAAAACATCTTCGGCTTCGGCGGGAGCGGATGGGGAATAGTTGATACCGCCGGCCTGGCTGGAATCATCAGGCAGAGACCTGGACCACTGCAGTTCCGGGGTAATGGTGAAATAATTTTTATATGACAGCGGCAGATCAAGCAGCATGGAGATGACGCGGCCATCCTGATCGTCAAAAGGCGCTTTCATCAACATGGCCCTGGTACCGAAACCAACAGCTATCGAATCGCTGACCTGGAAGGATTTGGACAGATCCAGGGCCAGGTACCACGGGTTGGTGCTTTGAAAGGGATTCTGGTTCAGGGAGTCCAGGTCAAGAAGCAGAGTTCCCGGTTCCTGGTTGTTCTGCAGGGAAGTGTAAATGTAACCGGCGGAAAAACCAAGCCGTCCGGCTGAGCCACTGTAGGAAAGGGTAATATTCTGACCATCAAGCTGTCCTTGCTCAAAGGGCAATCCCTTGAACAGGTTTTCCGACTGGGAAAGGGTCAGGTTTGCTCCATGCCCGGCTTCTGTGTCCAGTCCGTACATCCCGGCGGCCAGCAACAGGCTGCTGACGGCACTGTCCCACTGGGATGAAAGATCCGTATTCTGTCTGTCGGCAGCAGACACTGCTGTACTGCCGACAGAGGCTGTCAGCAGGATAATGCACAGGAATGTAAAATATTTATTGATCATTTGTCGCATGAAAATCTTTTTCTATGTACCAATACTATACAACTTGTTTTGTGAATTGGCAATACAAAAAGTTGTACCCTGAAAAAAACAGATACAATTTTTTTACCGGTCATCAAGAAACTCCTGTCTTCTGCAAGATCCCAGTGCCTGCGGCGGATATACAACGAGTGCATTCGGGCCGGTCATTTTGACGACGGAAAAAGTATACTTGGAATAACCCACTCCCACCTGCTGACCGTCAGGTGCAAGAAGTATGACTCCTCTGTACGGGCAGTTCCACCAGCCCAGATAGGTGTCCATCCAGAATGCCCAGTCGTCCAGCATCTTCTGGTTGATATCAACCCTGCTCCAGGCCTTGCTGTTCATGGTGAATTGATTGTCGATGGCAATGATCGAGTCCGGCTCAGTCTCGGTGCCGCGAAAATAATAGGTGTGGTCTGCCAGCAGGGTCGGCTTGGGAGGTTCAAACATGCGGTCAACGTCCCCGCTGTACGCATAAGAGCTTGGACCGGTGGTGACGCATCCGGTCAGCATGAACAGAGACAGGAGTGTAACTGTTGCTATGTGAATCGTTTTAAAGATTGACAGAGTCATAACGAATCTCCATGAGAAAAAGTAACTGAACAACGGTCAGGGACAGGTGATCGATATCCCCTTACATTCCACATTAACAATTTCAGTAATTATTATCAATCACTTTTCTAACATCTGGATGCACCATTTTTTATTTCTTTTTTGACTGCCAGGGAGTAGCATTTACAGTATCCGTGCCGGGGAATGACGGAAATTGTGGAAATGATACGTTCAGGAATCCATCAATTCATATTTTATCTGCCCAGATTATGATGGAATTTGAAGCTGCTACACAGAGTATGGCCGAGCTGACCATGGCCCTCAAGGAGGCCCGCCGCAGGCCGCACGGCAATGTTCACCGGGGAAAAATCTATATAGATCCTGCTGCATTCACCTCTCCGGGATCTGAAACCAATATCTGTATCAGCCGTTTTTCCATTCTCGACGTTACAGGCAATATTCATATCGGGCCATGGTGCATGATCGGGGCCCGGAGCAGGATTTATACCCATGACCATATTCACGAGGGGCGGCGACCGCTGCTTGACCAGCAGGAACGACTGGGGGTGATCTGGCAGGATAAGTTCATCGGATCTGATGTCTGGATCCATGAAAATGTTATCGTCCTCTACCAGGTAACGGAAATACCCGATGGGGTGGTTGTGGGGGCAGGGGCAGTGTTAACCAGAAACCCGGGGCCGTATGAGATCTGGGCAGGGGTGCCGGCCCGCAAAATTGCTGATCGCCGTGACCTGTCGCCCTGGGAGGTACAGGAACTGGTCCGTCGTAAACCTTTCACACTTAAAGACTATCTTGGAAAGCGATGGCGGAGCACGGACTATACAATATTCTGATGTATTCCCACGACACCTACGGTCTGGGACATATCCGGCGAACCATGTCCATTGCCGGTCACCTGCGCTCCGCTGACGTCAATGTGCTTATCCTGACGGGTTCGCCCATTGCCGGCCGCTTTTCCTTTCCTGAAAACGTTGATTTTGTCCGTATTCCCGGCATGATCAAGAAAACCAATGATGAGTACCAGTCATTGTCCATCCGCATTAATCCGGAACATGCCCTGAACATCCGTAAATCCATCATCCAGGCCACGGCCCGAACCTTTCAACCGGATCTGTTTATTGTTGACAAGGAGCCGTTGGGGTTGAAAAAGGAAGTGCTGCCCACCCTGCAGTGGCTGAAAGACAACTCCCCTGGCACCCGTACCGTCTTGGGGCTGCGTGATATCATGGATGATCGGGACACCGTGCGCAGGGACTGGCTTCACAAGGATGTGTATCGTCATCTGGAAGAACTGTACTCGGAAATCTGGATTTACGGACGTCAGGATATTTATGATGCTGTCCAGGAGTATGATATCCCGGAAAAGGTGCAGCAGAAAATATATTTTACCGGCTATCTGCCGCGCCGGGGGGTTCCTGCGACAACGGCAGCCAAGACCAGGGAAAATTTCTGTGTCCGCAGCGGGCAGAAAATGATCGTGCTCACCACAGGTGGCGGTGGAGACGGCTTCAAGATGATGGATGTTTATCTGGCCCTGTTTGAGCAGCAGGCGTTACAGGGAGTACGGAGTGTGTTGATAACAGGGCCGTTCATGCCTATCGAACAGCGGCGGGAACTGGTCAGGCGGGCGGAGCCGTTCGGGATCAAGGTCCGGCCCTTTTATCCACGCATGGAAGAGCTTTTTGCGGCCGCGGATCTGGTCGTTTCCATGGGAGGCTACAATACGGTCTGCGAGATTTTGAGCCAGGGTACGGTCTCCCTGATTATTCCCAGGGATCAGCCACGCCAGGAACAGCTTCTCCGGGCCCGGGCCCTGAAAGCCAGGGGGTTGATTGAATGCATTCCCTGGAAATCCCTGGATGTCAAGGGGTTACGCGCGAAGATAATTGCCATGCTGGACAATCTGGATCAATATAGGCTGCCGATGCAGGGGTTTTCCCTGGACGGGATTGATGTGATCAAGGAGCGGCTGGAGAAGTTTCGTAAAGGACAGGCTTAAGGCCACCTTGCAAAATAGTGTTTTTGCAAGGTGGCCTTAAGCCTGATTACATTATTTTACCTACAATCAGACCGAAAAATCCATCCTGTTCTGAGGAAAAGAACCAGCCAAGGTGTGCAAGGCAGTTGCTGCAGATACCGTATTGCCAGCTGTAGCCGTCAAACCAGCAGAACTCGGTTGTTGGATCCCCCTGCACCAGGCAACCGGGTGCCTCCCGGAAACAACGGATCTCAAAGGCGATGCCTGCGGGGTTGAAAAAAGCGTGCTCGTGCTGCCCGTTTTTGCTGATGGCCTGACTGCTGCTGGTAATGGTCCCACTGCAGAGACTGCAGATAAGAGGTGTTTCTTTTTTTTCCTTTTCCCTGTTCTCCGATTCCGGCTGCAGGCGATTTTTTTTGCGCTCTATCAGCTCAATCCGATACAGCAGCAGAGGACGTTCAACTTTCTGTGGAACTGTAATAGTCAACAATGGCATCCACCATGTCGGCAATGGTATATCTGTCAGGCTGTATATCGACTTTCAGGCCGTTTTTTCTGACCGTTTCCGCAGTGATCGGGCCAATGGCAGCGATTGTTACATCGTCCAGCAGCCGGTGCAGTTCTTTTTCGTCAGCTGCATCCACCATGGTCAGAAAGTTGGTTACCGTGGACGAGCTGGTAAAGGTCACCAGGTCGATATTCTCTTGAGTCAGCTGTTCACGGAGTTCATCTTTTCTCCCCTGGGGAGGGACATTGCGGTATACCGGGGCGACCGTCACATAGGCTCCGGCATCCTCAAGCATTTCCGGCAGGGTTTCCATGGCCTTCAGGGCCCGGGGCAGCAGGATTCTTTTCCCCTCTACATCACCGGCAACCAGTGAGCGGGCAAGGCCTTCGCCGGTAAATTTTTCCGGAACCAGGTCGGCGCTGATACCGTGCTGCCGCAGCTCCTCTGCAGTTGCTCGTCCCACGACACCGATACAGCAGGAGGCAAGAGCCCGGCTGTCCCGGCCGGTTGCGTTCAGCCGTTTGAAAAAATAGGTCACAGCGTTGAGGCTGGTGAACAGGATCCAGTCATAGGAATCCATGTTTTCCAGGGCCTGGTCGAGAATGTGGTAATCATCCACCGGTTTGATATGGATGGTGGAGTATTCCAGGCAGGCGGCCCCGTTTTCCTCAAGCCTGGATACCAGTTCGCTGGCCTGTTCCCGGGTGCGGGTCACCACAATCTTCCTGCCGAACAGGGGACGCTTTTCAAACCAGTCAATTGATTTGCGAAGATTAACCACCTCGCCGACAATAACCAGGGCCGGTGGTTTGATGCCTGCCTTCTGCACGACATCGGTAATGGTTGCAAGGGTGCCGACCACAGAGTGCTGCTCCGGGGTCGAGGCCCAGCGGACAACCGCCACCGGGGTATCCGGCGGCCGGCCGTTGTCCATCAGTTTTCCGGTGATAATGGGCAGGTTTTTGATGCCCATGTAGACGACAATGGTTCCGGCGCCGGTTGCCAGCTTGTCCCAGGCAAT
>CAZKBZ010000019.1:27420-36166 GCA_964551175.1 uncultured Desulfobulbus sp. | reverse complement strand
TTGCCCGGTGTACCTGTTTAATACTCCGGACCGGGCCGTAACCGCCGAATCTGCAAACAAAATTATAACTCTTATTCGTCAACCAGGAAGACATCCATGAACACCAACCTGAAGCTGAAAATCGGGCTGCTCTTTACCGTTATCCTCTTTTCCGTCATGACCCTTGTGCCCTCGTTTTATGCCGGGGCACCGGACTGGTGGAAGAAATACCTGGCTCCTGAAGGATTGAAACTGGGCCTTGACCTCCAGGGCGGCATGCATCTGGTCCTGCGGGTTGATCTCGACAAGGCGGTGGACAACTCCCTTGAGCTGGCCGCATCCGATCTGAAGGAAGGGCTGGCGGAAAAAAATATATCCGCAGTACAACTGGATTCTCCCGATCCGGGCCAGGTAATCTTTACTTTGCCCAATACAGGTGCAGTGGACATTATCAACCAGGTAATCAAGGATGATTTCCCCAACCTGGACATCACTGTGGAGGCGGAAGAGGGGAGTTTTCCACGCATCAGTCTGAAACTTACCCAGGATGAGATTGACTTTATCCGCAAAAATGCCGTTGCCCAGTCCCTGGAGATTATCCGGAATCGTATCGACCAGTTTGGTGTTGCAGAACCGGTGATCATCCGTCAGGGTGAAGATGAAATTGTTGTTCAGCTTCCCGGCATTAAAGATCCGGACCGGGCAATGGGTCTGATCGGTCAGACAGCACAGCTGGAATTCAAGCTGGTTGCCGATGATACCGGTGTCGACCTGGCCAAACTCATTGATCAGGCTGTCAAAAGCGGCCAGTGGAAAGGGGGCGATTCACGCAAACAGCTCAACCTTGCCCTGCAGGGCCGTCTGCCCAAAGGTACTGAAATTTATTTTCAGCGGATCATTGACAACCAGACCAAGCGGGAAAGCAAAGTTCCCATCCTCCTGAACAGTCAGGTGCTGATGACCGGTGAAATGGTCAAAAATGCACAGGTGCGAATCGGGGGAACCTTTAACGAACCATATGTCAGTCTTGACCTCACCGGACGTGGCGGCAAGATATTTGCCAATATCACTGAAAAAAATGTCAACAGACGACTGGCCATTGTCCTGGATGAGGTGGTGCGTTCCGCTCCTGTGATCCGCGAAAAAATCCTGGGCGGCTCGGCCCAGATTTCAGGCAGCTTTACACACGAAGAGGCGACCGACCTTGCCATTGTCCTTCGGGTCGGCGCCCTGCCCGCCCCGGTCGAAATCATCCAGAACCTGACCGTCGGTGCCAGTCTGGGCCAGGATTCCATCAATAAAGGGTTGACCTCCGGCCTGTTCGGCGCCTTGATGGTACTGGTGTTCATGGTCATTTACTACCGGCTCTCCGGCGTCATTGCCGACATCGCTCTGGTACTCAACATTCTGTTCCTGTTTTCCGGGCTTGCCATGCTGGGGGCTACTCTGACTCTGCCCGGTATTGCCGGTATCATCCTTTCCATCGGTATGGCTGTTGATGCCAATGTTCTCATTTTTGAACGGATGCGCGAGGAGTTTGCCCTGGGAAAATCCGTGAAATCCGGAGTTGACTCCGGTTTCAACAAGGCCTTCTGGTCCATTGTCGACTCCCAGGTAACCACCCTGATCACGGCCCTGGCCCTGTTTCTGTTCGGTACCGGCCCGATCAAGGGGTTTGCCGTAACCCTGTCACTGGGTATTATCTTCAACCTGTTTGCAGTCCTGTTCTGTACACGGTTGATTTATGACTGGCTGTATACCGGCAGAAAACTTCGTGAGCTGAAGTTTATGCGCTTTATCAAAAAACCCAGTTTCGATTTCATGGCTGTCAAAAAAATTGCCTTTGGCCTGTCCGCTGTACTGGTCATCATGGGACTGGTTTCCTTTGTGGAAATCCTGCGCGGTGATGCCAACCTGGGTGTTGACTTTTCCGGTGGTTCAATGTTGCAGTACAAGGCAGAAAAACCTTTTCAACTCGATGAAGTTCGCTCAATCCTGAACAAAAGTGGTTTTGACTCCATTGACCTGCAGGAAGTGACAGGTGAAAACCGGCTAATTGTTAAAATGAAAAAATCCGAAGACACTGTCGGACATCTTGGCGATGAAATCACTGAAATCCTGAAAAAAACTGAAGGTGACAAAGGCTTTGTCCTGGAAAGTCAGTCGGAAATCGGTTCATCCATTTCTGCCGTACTGCGCAACAAGGCTATCCAGGCTATTGGAATCTCTCTCCTTGGTGTGCTTATCTACCTGGCCATCCGCTTTGACTTCTACTTCGGGCTGGCCGCTGCAGCGGCAACTTTTCATGATGTTCTGACCGTTCTGGGCATCTGCTGGCTGCTTAACATGGAGATTACCCTGCTGCTGGTTACGGCACTGCTGACCCTGGCAGGGTATTCCCTCAATGACTCGGTTGTTGTGTTTGACCGAATCCGTGAAAACATGGGTAAGCTCCACAACAAGAAATTCTCAGATATTATCAATATCAGTATTAACGAGGTTCTTGCCCGGACCATTGTGACCTCACTGACAACATCAATGGTGCTGGGAGCCCTGTTTTTCTTTGGCGGTTCCGCTATTCATGATTTCTCCTTTGCCCTGTTGACCGGTGTGCTCGTGGGAACCTATTCCTCGATCTTCATTGCCAGCCCGCTGCTCACCTTGAAAAAGCGATAATACCTCTGACTTATAGGACTGATTGCAGGCTGAAAGACTCGGATTCCCCCTTTCAGCCTGTACCTTGCTTCCAATTACTTCCGATGAAAAACAATTTACCTGAACATGTACACCCGATCGACAGCAGGGAACATTTCCACTTTGGTTGCCATCCCGGGGTATCCTGTTTTACCGAATGCTGCAGGCAGCTGGACCTGGCCCTGAGCCCCTATGATGTCCTGCGCCTGAAAAACAGGCTCAAAATCCATTCAGAAAAATTTCTGGAGCAGTATGTGATCATTGAGTGGGAAGAGGGGATGGTTTTTCCAAACTGCTACCTGACCATGGTCGATGATGGCCGTGCCAGCTGTGTTTTTGTCACAGACAGAGGATGCAGCGTTTATGAAGATCGGCCGGGGGCCTGCCGTGCCTACCCGGTGGGCCGCGGGGCCAGCCGCAGAGGAGACGGTACGGTTACGGAACAGTATGTTCTGGTCAAAGAACCCCATTGTCGAGGCTTTGAAGAAGATCCGGAGCAGACAGCAGCTGTTTTTTTCCAGGACCAGGGGTTGACTGAGTACAACCGGTTCAACGATCCTCTCATGCAGCTGCTGCAGCACCCGCGTGTTCACTTCGGTTTCCGCCCGTCCAGGGCTCAGCTGGATCAGTTCATCCTGGCCCTGTATAACCTGGACATATTCCGCCGTGAAATGGCTGACTCCAGAATTTCCATGAACCGGCCGTTATCCGCCGTGGAGCTGCAGGCACTGGCCGGAAATGATGAAGAACTGCTGCTGCTGGCAATCCGCTGGCTTATGCAGGAATTGTTCAACGAGTGAGGGGAAAAAATCCTGATACAAAACTGCTGGCTGCCCTGCACCGGATCAGTGAGCAGTACTGCCTGCAGGAAGGGGGCTCCCACGGTCCAGACCACAGTGAGCGCGTTTTTCAGACAGCCATGGCCATGGGCCGAAAAATGGATGCGCGGCTGGATATCCTGGCCCCGGCCGCACTGCTGCATGATATCGGCCGCAACCAGGAAAGATGCAGCCGGGGCTCCATCTGCCATGCCGAGCAGGGTGCGCAGCTGGCACACCCTCATCTCCGGAAGCTGGGCTACAGTGAAGCAGACATCAGAGACATCTGTCACTGCATCCGCTCGCACCGTTTTCGCAGCGCCACCAGGCCGGAAACCCTGGAAGCCAGAATCCTTTTTGACGCGGATAAACTGGACTCCATCGGAGCCATCGGTATCGGCCGAGCCTTCCTCTTTGCCGGCCAGATCGGTGCCCGGCTGCACAATGCGGAACTTGACCCGGCAGACACCGACTCCTATTCTACTGAAGATACCGCCTACCGGGAGTTTCAGGTCAAAATGTCACAGGTACGCGGTCAGATGCTGACCCCAATCGGGCAACAGTTGGCCCGCAGGCGGCATGAATTCATGGAAGTATTTTTTGCTGAACTGAACCGGGAAATTTACGGCAGTGAGCTGACCGATGACAGCTGATGTCATTCATGGGGATCAGGACAACTGCTCAAGCAGCAAAGGATGAGAACAATAACAGACCAATTATCCGGCACCCGGGAATCCTATGCCAAAACTGATAATTTTTGACTGCGACGGAGTCATGTTTGACTCCCGTGAAACCAACCGTGCCTATTACAACCAGCTGTTAGCCGGTTTTAACTGCCCCCCCATGGATGAGGAGGAGGTCGGTTATGTTCATGCCCACAATGTCTATGATTCCATTGCACACATCTTCCGGAATCATACCCATATTGACATGGATGCGGTCAACCGCTACCGCGAGAAACTGGACTACACCCCCTTTCTGCATCAGATGATCATGGCTCCTGACCTGCTGGAATTCCTGGAAACCATCAGGCCCGATTACCACAGGGCCATCTCCACAAACAGGACGAATACCATGGATATGGTTCTGGATATCTTCAAGCTGCGCCCCTGGTTTGAAATGGTGGTGACCGCCCTGACTGCCCCCCGCCCCAAACCGGCCCCGGACGGCCTCTACATGATCCTGGATCATTTCGGTCTTAAGGTTGACGAGGCGATCTATATTGGCGATTCCAGTGTGGATCGGGATCTTTGTGCAGCAGTGGGAATGGAGTTGATTGCTTTTAACAATCCCGGGCTTGAGGCCTCTTACCATGTGGATTGTTTTATGGATATCCTTAAACTGGAGCCGTTCAACTGTTAGTGACTTACTCCACAGCTTCTGTCAAAAAAAACGAGAAAATGAGAGAGCACTTTATATAAAAAACAAACAGTTGGCAGGGAAAAGGGAACAGGCATCTGCGGTCAGGTCTCAAGTTGAGTTTCCTGCCACAGGCAGCTGACTTCAAGCTGATTGCTGATACCTGAAAGCTGAGCCCAAAACAAGTATCAAAAAGTGTAAGCTGCATCAGTGGCTGGACTACCACGTAAGAAAATCGTCATACGTCATCCTCGTCCAGCCGCTTCAACCCTTCCATGAGAATCATCATGAAGTCTCCGATTTCCCTGGCATTCATCAGAGGTGTGGGCAGGCCGGGCAGGAATCGGAAATGACCTTTTTTTTCGGCCATCAGTGCAAAAATAGCCTCCTGGTTATCCAGTTCATTAAACCGGGCCGCGATGATGGCGCCGTCACGAAAGGTGACCCTGGCCGCACCGCCATCCATATCCAGCAATAATTTCCCGGTCTTCTGATGCATGTGGAAAACCTGCAGGAGTTCAGGTGGGATGATGGCATCAATACGGCCGCTCATCACAATCTCCCCCTCACCGTCACCAGGCTCCCCAACATTCTGAGGAGTGTCCCCCAACTGGAACTTGATCAGACCGGTACAGCCGCCGCAGGTATAGATCGTTGAACGGTGCTCGGCAAAATCTGTTTCCGTATGGGGTAACAGCTCAAACATGAGCTCGGTCAACTCACGGACGAGGATAAGGCAGGCTGGTCTTCCCACGGGCAGAATAACGGCCCTGTCGGTCAGAACCAGGGAATCATCCTTGTTATAATAAGGACAGGCCCGAGCTTCAACTATATCAAATGCTGCTGCAAAAGTTACCATATCTGGTCAGGCAACATACTCTATTGATGGCAAAAACTCCACTGATAACTGGGATTTCCCGATCAGCAGACCACTGAACGCAACCCCAGCCTGCTTCCGGCAACAATGGTTTATTGTACACAGAAAAGCATGCATGTACAATGTGTTGTTCAAGAAACTCAACCGGTAGAATCTTCTTTCAGCTGCATGAATGCATTTTCTGTCACTTAACCCTTATTTTCCCGTAAAGCTGCTTGTTTAGTCATATTAAATACTATACAATAGCTAAGAATGCCGAGTTGCATCTTCCTGCACCCTGCCCCATGCGGCTGCAGCTGATTATCCGGCCTTCCAACTACAACTCAGTCTTTATTACCCAGTGTGAAACATGGCTTCAGATACAGATCAACTTGCCGTCGATTTCGAGAAAGTTCAAAACATTCTGGAACTGTACCCCAGTATCAATGTCATACAGGTTGAAGGTCAGCCTCCGGACAGTTATGAAATCGAGTACCTGTTCAAGGGGTATGTCCGCGATGTAGACGGCAGCATTCGCGAAGGATCGCAACACAGGATCCGCATCAGTCTTCCCTTTGGCTACCCTCATTTTCCGCCAACCGTCAAACCGCTGACTGCTGTCTTTCATCCTGATATTGATCCGGATGCTGTGCGAATTGCCGACTACTGGCAGGAAAACCCTTCCCTGCCCGAGCTCATTCTCCATGTCGGCGAGATGATCTGCGGCAAAATCTATAATCTTGAGGACCCTTTCAACCAGGAAGCTGCAGACTGGTACGCTGAACATATTGACGAGTTACCCCTTGACAGTCTGCATGTAGCGGATATTGAATCTACTGATGAGCTGTTTAACGAAGAGGAGGATGACACCTTTGATCTGCTGGGACTGGAAGATGAAGAATCAGCAGAAGAATCGCAAAGTATTGAGCCACAGCTTGACCTGATCCGGTTGCGTATTGAACAGAAAGAGATGGTTGCAGCCAATGAGCTGCTGGCGGAAATCCCTGAATCCGCTCCTTTTCCCGACCGTGAAGAAATTGAACAGGTCATCTCTGCCGCCCTGCGTGAAAGCGACAAACTCTTTGTAACAGCGGAACGGCTGGAAGATAAGGGAAAGATTGATGAGGCGCTGGAGATAGTTGAGAAAATCACCGGAATTTCCTCTGATACTCCTGGGTTGGAAGATATTCGCCTTCGCCTGCAACAGGCGCAGATCATGGCTGAAACCTTTTCCGACACTACCCCGATACCGGAAGCTCCATCCTCTTCGGAAACAGAATCTATTCCTGCGGCAGAGGGCCGGAAACGGGCCAAACCGGCTGATATTAAACTTGGTATGCCCAGTCTCAGTATTGCTGGCATTCCTCTTAAAACAATCCTGATAGCAGCACCGTTCCTGATCATTCTGGTCCTGGGCGGACTTACCTATTTCAAGGACAGCAATGCATTACAACAGGCCGAATCCCTCCGGCAGCAGGCCCGGACCCATATGCAGAAAAAACAGTTTCAGGATGCCCGGGATTCCGCCAACACAGCTCTTGCTTCTCTGGACAAGGTGCGGATCCTGCGATCTCAGAAGAAAAATCTGCAGGCTGAGATTTCCTCACTGATCAATTCTACGGAGCTGAAAAAAGGACTGCAGGGACAGGTCAAATATAAAGATCAGTACCTGCCCATCAAGGTTATTGAAAAGCTGCAGCAACTGGAAAAGCTGACCGACACCGCCGACAAGCTTATCAAGGAAGGAAAAATCCGCAAAGCCATTGCTGCCTACGACACGGCCTTCAAATTTGCCCGGAAAAATGACTTGCAGGCCCAGGCCCAGGCCATCGGCCAGACAATCAACAACCTGCGTTTTGAAGATGCCCTGGCCAGTGCCAGGAAAGCGGAAAGTGCAAAAGAATGGGGCAATGCCGCTGAAACGTACCAACGGGCTCTTGAAATTGCCAAAAATCTGTCCGATGCTGAAGGGACAGTCGAAATCAGCAAAAAACTGGCGGCAGCAATTGTCCGCCATGATCTTGACCAGTCCAAGGAAACCTTCACCGATGCCCAGTGGCAGCAGACCATTGAGATGCTGGAAAATGCAAAGAAGGTGCTGGATGAAAATCCAGACACCATCTCCGAGCTGGAACGCAGGGAACTTGACCGGTTACTGGCTGATTCACGGCTTTTCCAGATCCTCTACCTTGCCCGGCAGGCTTATGATAACCAGGAGTGGGACAAGGCGATCAAGGAGTACCAGCGGTCACTGGACATGATCAGGAAGGAACAAGGCATCTTTGCAGGTGCCCACGACAGTGCCGTACCCAAGATTGAAAAAACCATACTCATGATCAATATTTCCCGTGAGCAGGCCCTGGCAACTGCAGCGGAACAGAAAAATGATCTGAAAAATGCGCTGGTCCATTACAAGGCCATAGAGGAGTTGATTGGAGCATTTGGTACAGGTAAGGATGAGACTCTCCTGGAGATCGAAAAAAATACCCGTTCCCAGATTAAGGCCAAATCAGCCCAGCTGGCAATGGACAACAAAATCAACTGGCTGAAAGATAACTTTGAAAAAATCTTCCATAAAGCCTATCCCTCTTCCCGCTCCTCCAAGCTGAGTCACCCCAAGGTGACTTTCATCAAAGAGGAGAAAGGAAAACAGCTCTTTAAGATGAGCTGCGTGGAACGAAACCGGGGCAGCTCATTTCGACTGGAGCTCAATTACCAGTACAACATGAACACCGGCAAATGGTCCATCTCTTATGATCAGTGATGATGGTGGTGACCGCCATCGTGGTGATGATGTCCATGGTGGTGTGAGCCTCCCTCAAGTGGACCACCTGCCTTGGCCAGAGCCTCTTCCAGGGCAGACTGCGCCTTCTGCAGGGAGCTGACCGCATTCCGCAGCAGGGCCGCAACCTCCGGCGTATCACCAATCAGTTTATCCGCCCATTGCGAAAATTCTTCACCATGGCCCAGGTTATGCTCGATCCAGTGCGGCAGCATAACCCGTAATTTATCAAGATCATTCATTGTTCAATCTCCTTAT
>CAZKBZ010000019.1:10654-27320 GCA_964551175.1 uncultured Desulfobulbus sp. | reverse complement strand
CCCCCCAGGAAATCAATACTCTTAATTCTCACATCAGGAACAAGCAGAGGTTCTTCAAAATACGTTGAAAGGACAACACCGTCGTCTGTTATTTCAAGACCGGTAACCGATTCCATGACCGGTTCCCTGTTTCCTTCCTGCTCTACCACTACATTTATCTGGCACATATTTTTTTCTCCCGGTAGCAATCCATCTCAAATAAGAAAACGAAACTCACCTTTACCCAGCAGATCATGCAGGTGCAGGATCCCCTGCAGCTTTCCAGCACCATCCACAACAGCCAGCACGGTAATTTCCCTGCTCTGCATGAGACTGAGTGCATCCGCTGCCATAAGGTCCGATCCAATGCTGACCGGTTCCCTGGTCATAACCTCAACCAGCGATCTGTTGTCAATTCCCTTGCGGTCAATAAGAAGACGCCGTATATCACCATCTGTTATAATGCCCACAAGTTCACCTGAACCGGCAACAACCAGCACTGCCCCGATATTTTTTTCATTGAGTTCGGCAACCGCCTGGATAATGTCCGCCTGTTCATCCACCCTGGGAACTTTGTCTCCGGTCAGCATTACCTCACTGACAGCCACCTTCAACCGTTCCCCCAGGCTGCCGCCGGGATGATTACGCCGAAAATCCTCTTCCCTGAACCGGTTGCGCTTAAGCAGGGCAACAGCAAGTGCATCCCCCAGTGCGAGCGTGGCCGTGGTGGAGGTCGTCGGGGCAAGGCCGAGTGGGCAGGCCTCCTTCGGAACAGCGACATTCAAGGTGACAACAGCATATCCGGCCAGGGTGGAATGAAGCCCGCCGGTCATGGCAATGATCTGCACGGACCGTTCCTTAAGACTGGCAAGTAAACCATTGAGTTCCGTCGTCTCACCGGAATAGGAGATGGCAAGCACCACATCTGAAGCACTGACCATGCCTAAATCACCATGCATGGCCTCCACCGGATGAAGAAAAAAAGACGGGGTACCGGTAGAGTTGAGCGTAGCGGATATCTTCTGCCCGACCAGACCCGACTTTCCTATTCCTGTGATGACCAGTCTGCTGGGGCAGGACATAATCAGGTCAACAGCCTGTTCAAATTCCGGGCCCAGGTTGTCCCGGACAGCACAGACTCCCTCTGCCTCGACAGTAAGAACCTCCCGTGCCTGTTCAAGTGTCATTTGTCCACTCCAAGGTCTACCACTATCCTGCCCTTACTCCTGCCTGCAAGCATTTCATCAATGGCTCCACTGACCTGATCAAGAGAGATACGGCTGCTTAACCGGTCCAGCATGCCAAGACGCCAGGGGCCGGCCAGCTGCTGCCAGACAGCGCTTCTGCGTTCCATGGGACATTCAGCTGAATCGATGCCTGCCAGAGTTACTCCACGGAGGATAAAAGGATACACTGTCAAGGGAAGTTCACCGGAGGCTGCATTACCGCAGCAGGTGACAACACCGCCGTAACAGGTTGCCTTTATGGCGGATGCAAGTATCTCTCCGCCAACAGTGTCGACAACACCGGCCCATCGTTCTCTGTGTATTGCAGCAGATACCCGGCCGACAGCCTGTTTCCGGTTTATAATGGCTGTGCAGCCAAGCTGCTGTAAAAAAGCATGTTCGCGCTCCTTGCCGGTGACACCGGTCACCTCAAAACCAAGCCTGCTGAGCAGAGCAACGGCTATGGAGCCTACTCCACCGGTCGCGCCGGTTACCAGCACCGAACCTCGGCCGGGGTGAACTCCATAATAAAGCAGTCGATCCACACACTGAGCTGCTGTAAAACCGGCTGTCCCGATCTGCATGGTCTCATACAGGGAGAGCTGTACCGGTTTTGCCAGCACCCAGTCGGCCGGCACCCTGATATAGTCGGAAAAACCACCGGCAGTGTTCATGCCGAGATCATATCCCATACAGAGAACTTCTTCACCAGCTGAAAACTGACCAACTGTTGAATCCTCAACCGTGCCGGCAGCATCAATCCCGGGAGTATGGGGAAACTTTCGGGTTACTCCGCGATTTCCAATTGCCGACAGTCCATCCTTGTAGTTAAGAGAAGAGAAGTGGACCCGTATCAGGACATCACCGGCAGGAAGATCAGCAATAGTCCTTTCCTCCACGCCTCGAGTAAATCCCTGCTCGTAGTTACCACGTACAACAAGGGCTTTAAAACGATTCTCTTTCATAAGTCAGTCTGAGCAAGGCTGCACATCTTCAAGACGGCAGTTTTATGGGATTGATATCACCGGCAAGTATCCTCTGTTCAACACCATTATAGTCACGTATTACATATTGTCCATCCCCGGCCAGACAGACCCCGGTTGCAGGCGTTGTTCCATCAGAGCCGACATATTCGAGCAACCTGCCCTTCAGGTAATCCAACTCTCTCCAGCGATCCAGCAGACCATCACGGTCCTCACAAAGCTGCTGGACAGAATCCTGTATAGCCCGGACAAGGGCTGTCAACAGTGCATCAATGTCCCCTTTTACATCACCGGCATGATACAATGAAATAACCTTTCTACGCAAGGTGGAAGGAAAGAGTGGTGTTTCGGTCCGTACGTTTACCCCCACGCCGATAACCACAAATTCCGGTCCGGCTCCACTGCGAAAAGGTCCGGATTCGGTGAGAATACCACCAAGCTTTCGATCCTGCAGATACAGATCATTGGGCCACTTCAACTGAACTTCGATGCCTGTTTCCTGCTTGATACCCCTGCTGAGTCCTACACCCGCTGCAAGTGTCAGCAAGGGCAGGTCTTCAGCTATGAGCTCGGGTTTGATGATCAGGGAGAAGTAGAGACCTCCTGCAGGAGAAAAAAATTCCCTGCCGCCACGCCCCCTGCCTCCAGTCTGTTGATCAGCATGAATAACCGTACCATGAGATGCTCCCTGAACAGCCATTTCGACTGCCAGTCGATTCGTGGAATCAAGTTTTACAAAATGATGGATCACCATTTTTTCAGCTTCTGTCCAGATAACTTCAGGCTCACTTTTGATCAAAAAAAAAGCAGAGACCTTCCGGCCTCTGCTTCAGTACAACGCGGGTAAATCAATAACTGCTAATTAATACCCTCTTCACCTTCTTCGTCCTTGATACGGTCCGGACGGGCATACATGGTCGTGGACCCGGATGACCAGAACATCAGTTCACCCTTGGTTACCAGTTTATTGGCAATCTTTTTGATCTCACGGGGTTTGCGATCAGGATCGCACTTGTAAAAATCCTTAACATACAGCTGCGGTTTCGGCGATTTTTTTGCCTTTTCAATCATTGCAGCTTCGACTTCCTCAATACTCATTGCCATAACATATTCCTCATTGGCTGAGTTTGACAACACCCGGCCCCGCTAATCGGGACCGGGTCTACGCACAGCTTCTTACTTGGTGTAAGCGTCTGTAGCGTTGGTGTACTTGAACTGTGTAGTTGTCCGCCAGGTATCATAGGCCAGGCGGTAATCGTCAATGGATTTCTCAGTAAACGGAATCTCACATTTCTCAAAAAACTTCTCCCAGCCGATTCGCTCAGCCCACTCACCTACACGTTCATACTTCTTGGCATCTTTGGCATAAACATCAACAATCCTGTGAACGACCTCGACAACCTCCGGCCAGCGAGGCGGATTGTTGGGCAGGAACGGAACAACAAGCTTGGAGAACTTGGGAGCGGACTTGGCATTGGAAACCTTGCCACCAACCAGAATAGCCATACCGTCACCTTCCGGATCAGCAAGCGGCATTGCCGGACACATGGTGTAGCAGTTACCGCAGAACATACAGCGCTCAGCATTAACCTGGACGGTTTTAACCTCCTCACCGTTCACCTCTGCCTTGGCAGGTTTAATGGCTCCCAGCGGACAGGCGGCAATGGCCAGCGGAATCTCGCAGACACCGGTAATACGGGAATGATCGATCATCGGCGGCTTGCGATGGACACCGAGCAGAGCGATGTCGGAGGCATGAACGGCACCACACATGTTCAGACAGCAGGCCAGGGCAATCCGAACCTGAGCCGGCAGCTTCATGGAGCCGAAATACTCGAACAGATCATCCATTACCGCCTTAACCGGACCGGAGGCATCGGTTGCCGGGGTGTGGCAATGTACCCAACCCTGGGTGTGAACAATATTGGTCACGCAGGCACCGGTACCACCGATGGGGAACTTGTTGCCGCGACCCTTGAGATCTGCAATCAGAGCATCACATTTCTCTTTGGAATCGGTCATGAACTCGACATTATTACGGGTGGTGAAACGCAGGTAGCCGCCGCAGTGCGCATCTGCAATATCACACATCTCCCGGATATGCTCGATGGAAATCAGGCGGGGAGAACCGACACGAACGGTGTAGCACTCAGCCCCACCTTCGGCAACGTGCAGCAGCACGCCCGGCTCAAGTATTTCATGATACAGCCACTTGCCCTTGTTTTCCTTAATGACGGGCTGCAGCATATCGTCATATTTATGCGGTCCCAGGTCGGTGATCCGACCTTCCATGGGATTCTTAGGATCGTAACCCATTATACAATCTCCTTATAAAGTAAAGTGTTCAATTACAGTAAAATCGGTTAACGATTATTACGCTGCATGACGTTTACGGAACTCTTCAACGTCACGTTCCCAGCCGCCTTCAACTTCCTCTTCCTTCCAGAATACATACGGGTTGGACCGAGGCTCTCTTACGTGCTGCGGGATAGGCTCAACCTCCATAACAGAGAGGAATGTGGGCAGACCGATGCGCTGCATGGTTTCACCCACACGCTCACGGTTCTTCCCTACTTCCATCCACCAGTCCCAGATCTGCTCGATCACGTCAATGACGTTCTCATACTCGTTATCCTTGGAGACTTCGATGAAGGGGATAACCATGGTGGCAAACTGGGCACCATCAAGGATCGGGGCCTTGGCACCGATACAGATGGTCGCACCCCTCTCCTTACCGGGACGCAGAGCACGGGGCATAACATTGATGCAGTGCATGCAGCGGGTACACTCGGAGTTATCGATTTTCAGCTCATCGCCTTCCATCCACATGCAGTCGGTGGGACAGAGATCAATAACCTCTTTCTGAATATCAAAGGGACCCCAGTCCTTGCCGCTGTGGGCACCGCCGTTGGCAGGATAGTTACCGGCAACATACTCTTTTACTGCAGCCTGATCGATCTGGATGTCATCTTTCCAGGTACCGATAACAGCAAAGTCGGAACGGGCAATGGCAGCTACACAGTCGTTGGGGCAACCGGAAAATTTGAATTTAAATTTATAGGGAAATGCCGGACGATGGATCTCATCCTGGTAATGCATGGTCAGGTGATAGCAGATATCCATGGTATCATAGCAGGCCCACTCACAGCGGGAGTCGCCAAGACAGCAGGAAGGAGTCCGCAGGTTGGAGCCGGAACCACCAAGATCCTGGCCCAAGTCATGGGTCAGATCCCAGAACAGCGGCTCCAGATTCTCGGTACGGGTACCCAGGAAAACCATGTCACCGGTGGAACCGTGCATATTGGTCATACCGGAGCCGTACTTATCCCAGAGATCCATCAGGTCACGCAGATTCTTGGTTGAGTAGTAGAGGCCTGAAGGCTGGTTGACCCGAACGGTATGGAAATGCTCAACGCCGGGGAACTGCTCCGGCACGTCCGAGTATCGGCCGACGATACCACCACCGTAACCGAAAACACCTACGATGCCGCCATGTTTCCAGTGGGTGATTTTGTCTCTGTAGGAAAGCTCCATCTGACCGAGAATATCCCAGCACTCATCATGGGTCTCAGCCTGGCGCTTCAGGTCGGTGACGAAGCTCGGCCACGGGCCTTTTTCCAGCTCGTCCAGCATAGGCGTATCATGCTTTGGCATCAGTGTTCCTCCTCGCTAAATGATGTTTAGGTAAAAATATACCGTTAAATGTTGATTTTCCAACGGGAATTCGTCCATTCTGCAGGCAGAACAGTCACGATTTCTCTATTGAATACTCATTCAGTCTGCGACCATAAACGGAAGGGCTGGGTTTGTCAACAAAAAAGCGTTAACTCTTGCCGGTGTGGCATCTCGGGCAAATAAATGAATGGTCATTCACTGTACCCTGCTGCCCGCAGCAGGGAAATTTCCGGTGCGTCTCCTGCGAGTTTCTGCCGGTCACCATTGTTATCAGGAGCGAGTTGCGCCAGGATACGGTCTGCCAGGATTTTTCCAAGCTGCACCCCTTCCTGGTCAAAGGAGTTAATATTCCAGCAGAATCCCTGGAAGGCAATCCGGTTTTCATACAAAGCAAGCAATGCACCCATGGCGTAAGGAGTCAACTGCTCTGCGATCAGCAGCGAGCTCGGCCTGTTGCCTGCAAACCGTTTATTTGGATTTTCATGCTCCCTGCCCTGGGCCATTGCCAGTGACTGGGCAAGCATGTTTGCCATCAGTTTCTGCCGGGAAGTCGTTCCCCTAACCTTGATATCCGTTTCATACTGTGAGTTGCGAAAACCGATGAACTCCACCGGCACGATCTCCGTGCCCTGGTGCAGCAGCTGATAAAAGGCATGCTGGCCGTTGGTTCCCGGCTCGCCCCAGACAACTGGGCCGGTTTTCCACTGAACCGGCGCACCATACCTGCTGATCTGCTTACCGTTACTCTCCATGTCACATTGCTGCAGATGGGCGGGAAAACGGAGCAGAGCCTGGCTGTACGGCAATACAGCAACAGTGGCATGTCGTAGAAAATTATGATTCCAGATCCCGAGCATTGCCATAAGCAGGGGAAGATTGTCTCTGACGGAATCCTTTTCCGCCACCACATCCATGTCATGGGCGCCGCGCAGAATCTCCATAACATGATCATATCCCAGCGCATAGCCGAGTGTCACGCCGCCCACCATGGAGGTGACGGAATAGCGCCCGCCGATGTAATCATACATATGAAAGGATGCCAGGTATTTTTCCGGATCATCCATGGGGCTGCCTGCGCCGGTAACGGCAATCATGTGACGGGCCGGGTTCAGACCGGCGGCAGTCAGTGCCTGCCGGACGAGTTGTTCATTGGTCAGGGTTTCCAGGGTGGTACCGCTTTTGGATACCACATTGAAAAGAGTATGGGAGAGATCCAGGTCGGCCAGCACACCGGCCGCATCGTCGGGATCAACATTGGCAATAAACCGTGCACTGCGTCCGGGCAGACAATAGCGCTGCAGAGCCAGATACAGAGCACGCGGTCCGAGATCCGATCCGCCTATGCCCACCTGCACCATGGTGGTGAATGGTTCCCCATGGTCATTGGTGATGGAACCGTTTTCCAGATCGGCAAGAAAGGTCTGCAGTCGGGCAAGCTGCTGCCTGGCCTGGGCGGCAGCCCCGGGTGCAAGGGGGTGATCTGAAAAAATATCCCGGCAGGCCGTGTGCAGTACCTGCCGGTTTTCACTGTCATGACCGATGATCCTGTTCATTGTTGCCCCGGACTTCATGGCAAGGAACTGCTCAACCAGCCCGGCTTCATCGGCAAGATGCTGCAGTTCCGCCAGAACCTGCTCATCAATGCGCTGGGTGGAATAGAGAAAATCAAATCCGCAGGCAAATGTTCGGTATGCAGAAATTCGCTCAGGCGGCAACGTCCCTGATCCGGCAAGATTATACGGTTGTTTCGCCAGCTGCTGCAATCGCTGCACAGCCTGCAGATCTGCAAAATCTTTATACTCCATAGCTGCCTCCCAATCTGAAAATCACTGTGCATTCAATACAAGAAAAACAAAATCATCTCCTGTCCTGCCAGCCGGCAAGCTCTTTCATTTCCCTGATCACGGTCCCGTAGTCATCCCGGCCATATATCGCAGATCCTGCCACGAAAATATTGGCTCCTGCTTCGGCCACCCGTCCAATAGTCTTCGGACTTATTCCGCCATCGATCTCAATGCCTGCACCGGGATTAACCTTGTCTAGCATGGCCCGCAGCCTGCTGATTTTTTCCAGGGTTGATTCGATAAACGACTGGCCGCCAAAACCGGGGTTGACACTCATCAACATGACCAGATCCAGTTCCTCCAGAACATAGTCAAGTGTTGACAGTGAAGTGGCCGGATTAAGGACAGCACCGGCTTTTTTACCCAGATCACGGATATAGTTCAGAGTACGGTGCAGATGAATACATGCCTCTACGTGGACAGTGATCCAGTCTGCCCCGGCATCTGCAAAATCTTTCAGATACCGGTCCGGCTCGGTAATCATCAGGTGTACATCCACCGGCAGATCGGTTACCCGGCGGACCGCTTTCACGACCAGCGGACCAATGGTAATATTGGGAACAAAATGGCCATCCATCACATCAACATGAATAACCTCGGCTCCCGCCGCCTGTACGGCCCGAATTTCATCACCCAGCCGTGAAAAATCAGCAGACAGAATGGACGGGGCAATCATCATTGTATTCATCATTGGAAGACTCCGGATTCAGGGTTCAAAATTGACTCTCAGCTGATGGACTATTTATAACGGGAGAAGTGGGAAGATGCACGGAGAATCAGGATACCCTCTCATACTGCTGGCCCGGCAGCTGTCGGATAAATCCTTTCAGTTCGAGATGGAGCAGCAGGTCGTGGAGAGTTGCTGACGAACAATCAGTTTGTCTACTCAGCTCGTCAATGTCAACGGGATAGACATCAATGCGGGCCAGAAGCTGTTTCTCCGGCTGTGTCAACGCTTCAGGGGTTATTGCCTCCTTTCCCGCAGGTTCAACACGGTGCAGCGAAACAGCAAGCTGCAGTTCGTCAAGCACATCCTGTGCAGACTGAACCAGAGTCGCGCCCTGTCCGATAAGACGGTGACAGCCTTCACTTTTCACAGAATCAACTCTACCGGGTACGGCAAACACCTCCCTGCCCTGGTCCAGGGCAAGTCGGGCCGTAATCAGAGATCCGGACTTTCGCGTTGCTTCAACCACGATCACGCCCAGAGACAGGCCGCTGATAATCCGGTTGCGGGCCGGAAAACGAAATCCGTCCGGGCGGGTTGACAGGGGATACTCGCTGACCAGCACGCCGTGTTCCGCCACCTGTTCATACAGGCCGGCATGCGAACGGGGATAGATCACATCCACCCCGCAGCCAAGTACTGCCACGGTATCACCGCCGCCCTTCAGGGCTCCAGCATGGGCATGACCGTCTATACCCGTGGCCAGTCCACTGACAACGACAATTCCGGCACGGGCAAGCTGTCCGGCCAGCCCGGCACTGATCCTTTTGCCGTAACTGGTGGCTGCTCGAGAGCCGATGATGGCAACCAATGGTTTCTGCAGACAGTCGGGATTTCCCCTGAGGTAGAGAAGTACCGGAGGATCATGAATCGTGCTGAGCAGAGGGGGGTAGCGGGGATCGGAAAAAGAGAGCAGTTGTATACCGGCAACACCGGCACGTTCATATTCCTGCTCCGCCCAGACGCGGGCACGTTCAAGCAGAATCGTATCTGTGAAAACCGCTGTCAGTTTTCTACCGACGCCTTCCACCCGGGAAACGTCTTTGCCCGCTGCAAGAACTCTTCGGGGTGTTGAAAATGCATCAAGCAGCCGATGCACCAGAGCACAACCAAGACCGGGCAGCGAGGCAAGGGCCAACCAGTCTTTGATCTCCTCCTGCATGCTCCGGTAATGTATCTTACTGATGAATTAATCGATCATAAAGGATTTCAGGTCGTCACTCCTGGTCGGATGCCGCAGTTTCTGGAGTGCCTTGGCCTCAATCTGCCGAATCCGCTCACGGGTGACGGCAAAACACTGGCCCACCTCCTCCAGGGTGTGATCACAGCCGATCTCAATGCCGTAGCGCATGCGCAGCACTTTTTCCTCGCGTGGCGTCAACGATCCCATCACGTTGCAGAGACACCGTTTCAGACTTTCGGTAACCGAAGCCTCCTGGGGGTCAGGATGGGCATGGTCCTCAATAAAATCACTGAGCATGGTATCCTCTTCATCACCCACCGGAGCATCAAGGGAGATTGCATCCTTGGCGGTCTTTAAGGCGATATGGACCCTGCCGATGTCCGTGCCCAGCTGTTCAGCCATTTCTTCAGGGCTTGGCTCACGGCTTTCCATCCGCTGAAAATCCCGGGAGAACCGCAACATCCGGTTTATGGTTTCAATCATGTGAACCGGCAGACGGATTGTTCTTCCCTGGTCGGCAATACCACGGGTAATGGCCTGGCGGATCCACCAGGTGGCATAGGTGGAAAATTTATAGCCGCGCTTGTAATCATATTTTTCCACTGCCTTCATGAGCCCGATATTTCCTTCCTGAATCAGGTCGGGCAGCTGCAATCCACGGTTGAGGAACTTCTTGGAGACAGAGATCACCAGTCTCAGGTTGGAGCGGACCAGTGATTCCTTGGCCTGCTTGGCAATCTCTCTGCCGATTTCAATATCGGTGAGGATATCATTAAAGGTACGATACCGGACACCTATGGTCTCTGCAAGTTCAAGGGAGATACGCCGTTCCAGCTCTTTGGAATCAACCCTTTCCGCATCTTCTCCATCGGTCTTTTCCCTGTGAGCAGCCAACATGGCGTCCTGCCGGGCCTTGACCCGTACTTTCTTGAATTTGCTCCCCAGTTCCCTGGCCGCATCGGCCACAGAAAAAAGTCCTTTTGAACAGAGCGAATAATCCTTAAACAAATCGGCAATATCAAGCCCGATGTCCATTATTTCCTGAGCCAGCCGTTCCTCTTTCTCAGTATCCCCGGCAACCTGCTTTAACTCTTTAAACAATTCAAGCCGTTTGTCATCAAGTTCAGTGGCCTTTTCAATACTGGTCAGGAAATCTTCCTGTAATGCGTTCAGCGTCTTTTCATCATTGTCCGACACCCCCTTGAGAACACTGCCGATGCGCATCTTCCCGCTGCGCAGGCCATTCTCCAGGTCAATTAAGGCGGAAAGACCGAGAGTCAGACGGAGAACTCCATTCTGTACTCTTGCCTCACCCTCTTCAATCATACGGGCAAGCTGAATTTCCTCATCATGGCTGAGCAGAGTAAGATCCCCCATCTCCCTCAGGTAGATATTCATGGGATCAACACTTGTTCCTCTTTGACGGCGGTCGCCTGACCTTCGGTCACGTCCCTTGCGACGATCTCCAACTATGGTTGCAGTTCCCAAACCATCATCATGTACATCTAACAAATTTTCAGCTGATCCTTTCACCTTGACTTCCCCCTCTCTTAGTCTTCAAAAAGATGAAAAAAAGACTGATAATGCATCAAATATTGCCAGTTAAACAGTGAAACTGAACTTGAAAAAAAAGTATCATTTTTTTGCAGGAATCCCGCGACCCCCTCCTGCTTCCATCGTACAACTATTTAAAATAACATCTATTATAGAAAGTAAAATTATTCATCCACCTGGAAAAATATAAGTACGATTTTGTAAACTTAACAGATTTTATATTTTTTTCAAGAGGTTATCTGCATTTATCTCATTTTTCTTTAAAAAATCCTGTTTTTTTCTCAATAATTCCAACAGCAATTCTGTTTCCCCTGCCTGCTGAGCCTGTCTGATCTGCTCCTGCAGACTCGCTCCGTCTTTCTGTCTCTGAACGGTTTTCAGCCAGGCAAGAAGTTCATCACAAAGCTCCCGTCCCTGCTGCTCATTATCCGGATCTTCGGCTGGTCCCCGCATGAGCAGGTCTGCTATGTATTGCCGCTCCCCCTGTCCGGACAGCATTGAGAGCAGTTGCTCGGGCATGAAATCTCCCTCCGTTGCAAGTTGCTGCAGACAATTGATCAGCTCAAGCAGTGCAGGCTCGCAGATCACTTCTTCCAGCCCACCCTGCTGCAGTTCTTCCAGAAATTCCGGATAGAGAACCAGAAAATCAGCCAGTTGCCGCTGCTTCCTGGGTAAACTGGAAAATGAACACAACCCTGCTCCTGCAGGCTCCGAATCAGACCGCCTGATTTGAGGAACCCCGGCATTGAAACGGGCCGGGGACACCCCCAGTTTTTCACTGAAATGAACAACCATCAATTCCCGCTGAACCGGATCGGAAGCATCCCTGATCAGTCCCGCCAGCTCCTGCATGATTCGATTTTTACCCGACAGGGTAAGGCCGTATTCCTGTACCAGGGCTGCAAACACAAATTCCGCCAGTGGTCTGGCGTTGTCAACCAGGTGCAGGATTGCATCTGCTCCCTTTTCACGAACCAGGGAGTCAGGGTCATGGCCATCGGGCAGCAGTGCTACTTTCCCCTCCACCTGTTCCGCCAGAAAAAAAGGTATGGACCTGCGGGCAGCCTTGAGTCCGGCGGAATCGCCGTCAAAAAGCAGCACCACCTCGTCACAGTACCCACGCAGCGATTTAATATGACTGCGGGTCAGTGCTGTTCCCAGCGGAGCGACCACGTTGTCGATGCCATGCACTGCGAGCAGCAGCAGATCAAAGTTCCCCTCCACCACTATCGCCCGACGGCTCTTGCGAATTGACTCCCTGTGTTGATACAGGCCGAAAAGCAGTCGGCTTTTATCAAAAATCATGGACTCGGGAGAATTCATGTATTTGGGTTTACCCTCCCCCAGGATGCGGCCCCCAAAGGCGACCTCTCTTCCGCTCAGATCATAAATGGGAAACAGTACCCGGTCCCGGAAACGATCATAATAGCCGCCGCTCTCTTTTTTCACGGCAAGCCCTGCCTGTTCAACAGCAACGACTGACAGCTTTTTTGCCTGTAACCTGGAGGTAATGAATTTCCAGCCAGCGATTTCGGGTGGAGGAGTGTATCCCAGCCTGTACTTGTCGGCAACTGCAGTCGGCACTCCCCTGTCCTGCAGATATTGCCGTGCGGCAGCGGCCTGGTCTGACTCGGTCAGGAAGGCATGGTAAATATCCGCCGCTTCACGGTTGATCTGGTAGAGCTGCTCCCGCTTACGCATTCTTGCCCGGTCAGCATCACTCAACTGACGCTCCGGCAGCTCTATCTGGTATCGCTTCGCCAGATCCTTCAGGGCATCGGGAAAAGTGAGATGATGATATTTCATCATAAATGAGAACACGTCGCCGGATTCTCCGCAGCCGAAACAGTGAAAAAACTGGCCCTGGGGATTGACGGAAAAAGAGGGGGTTTTTTCAGCATGAAACGGACAGAGTCCGGTAAAACGGGTACCCGTCTTTTTCAGCTCAACACATTCACCGATGACCTGTACAATGTCTGCTGCCTCACGCACCCTGTTTTTTATTTCATCACGCATATCTCTGGTTGCCATAATTACCCTTTGCTGCCATTTCGTTATACAATTCAGGTTCGATACAGTAGACTGTATTTTACGGTTTACAGCTCCCGGTTTTCGATTATTTTGTTCTTTGATCGAAAACAGCATCCTGCTCATGCGGCATCTTGGGTCTGACAGCAGTTTCTGCTGTCAGGTTCACCTCCCGTAACACAGGACGCAGGCAGCAAAACACGAACCAGGACCACCCAGGAGGAAACCGGTATGCAGGATATCGACCAGATGCTCTCCGCTGAGGTCAAAAAAGAGATTGCCGACCGTTATTTCGGATTCAGAAAACTCATAGAAGAGGACATCCAGAATTATGACGACCAGGTGTTGGCCTCTGTCAGGCGGTTGGAGCAGAAAACCGGTTTTGATCTGGTCAGACTGTATATCTTACTGAAAGACAGGCAGCTTATCCACGATTTTTTCCAGGTGGCCGGTCTTGACGAACGGTTGTTTTATGACCCATACCTTACCGAATCCCCGACCATTAAAAAACGGGTCTTTGCCGGCCGCATGGTACACGGACTGACGAAAAACAGCCGTTTTCGCAACCTTGGTCTTGACACCTACGAGGATCTGCGCCGCCATATCAACGAGTACCGTGAAAACCTGGAAAAACTCCGCCAGGAGCAGGAAACCATCAGCGAAGAGATAAACCTCTTTTACCGAAAAAACGATCTTGGAACCATAATGGGGTTTCTGCGTGGCCTTGGCGGCACCGGTGCACACAAGGCGGGCGACATGGAAGGTGGCCTGACCCCCCTTACCGGTGAAAGCCTTGAAAAAAAGATGAAAGTACACCCGCCCAGCCCGGTTGAAGATCTCCTGCCCGATATCCCTGCAATCCCCCCCCTGGCAGAGGTGAAAGGCCGGCTCAAAACCATTCTGGACAAGGCCTACAGGCAGCAGGGCGAGCCTGAAATGCGCGACCTGGTTCATCCATGAACGAGCAGGCTGTTTTTTCTTCTCTTTCCCTGGCCATACTGGCTGTCATCGGCGGCCTTGCCCTGCTGGTCGGCGGCGGTGAGACCCTGGTGAGTGGTGCCACCAGGCTGGCCCGCAGGCTGGGTATGAGTCCGCTGGTGATTGGTTTAACCATTATCGCCTTCGGCACCTCGGTACCGGAACTGTTTGTCAGTCTGACAGCCTCCCTGCAGAGCCATCCCGATATCATGATCGGCAATGTTGTGGGATCAAACATTGCCAATATAGGGCTCATTCTCGGTATCTGCGGCCTGATCGTACCGCTGACCCTGACCCTGAAAGAGGTATGGACTGAACTGCTGCTGGTTGTCGGCGGTTCGGTCCTGCTCATGCTGGCGACCGCCTATGGTCATTTCCCAAGAGCGCTGGGGCTCATCTTCACGCTGACCCTGATCAGCTATACCTTCATCGCCTATCGAAACAACATCGGCAGCAATAAACCTCCCGCGCTCAACAGGGACGGCACCACCATACCACCCCAGGCCCTGCTGCCCTGCCTGGTCCTCATTTTTATCGGTCTGATTCTTCTGGCCGGCGGTTCCAACCTGTTCATCAATGGTGCTGTGGACCTTGCCCGTTATTTCGGTGTGTCAGAGCTTGTTATCGGCCTGACCATGGCGGCCATCGGCACCTCGCTGCCGGAGCTTGCGTCCAGCATCTCAGCCCTGCGGCGCAATGAAACCGGCCTGCTGATCGGCAATGTTATTGGTTCCAACATGTTCAATCTGTTCATGGTGTTAGGACTTACCGGCCTGATAAAACCCTTTTCACTGTCCCCGGACCTGCTCCGACGCGACCTGCCGATAATGCTCGCCTTCACCCTGATTCTGATCCCCATTCTGCACCGACATGACGGCACCAGACGCTGGCACGGCGTACTCTTTTTAGGTGGCTACCTGGCTTACTGTTACAGCCTGGTTTGAAAATTCTGTTTTTTGCGGCAATTGTTGTTCAACAGGCCGCTCTCCTGAAATCATAGCCGGATGGCTGCTGAAAGACCCTCAGGTCAAACTGGGGGAGCGAGGCGATAAGATGGTCAAAGATGTCTGCCTGAATAGCCTCGTATCGGGCCCAGACCAGATCATTGCTGAAAACGTAGATCTGGAGCGGCAGTCCGTCCGGTCCCGGTTCGAGCTGCCTGACCAGGAACGTCATGTTTTTATGCAGTTTCGGATTCTGTTTCAGGTAAGCTATGACATAGGCCCGGAAGACGCCCACATTGGTCTGACGGCGGCCATTGACAGCCACTGACGGATCTACCCCGTGCTCCTTGTTGTACTGTTCGATTTCCTGCTGCTTTGCATGAATATAATCGGTGAGAAGCTGTATTTTCGCCAGCTGGTCAAGTTCTTCACTGGACAGGAAACGGATGGAGGTCATGTCCAGGTGCAGGGACCGCTTGATGCGCCTGCCGCCGGATTCCGACATGCCGCGCCAGTTTTTAAAAGACTTGGAGATCAGGGCATAGGTGGGAATGGTGGTGATGGTTTTGTCCCAGTTGCGTACCCGCACTGAATGGATGGAAATTTCGATAACATCTCCGTCCGCATCATAGGCAGGCATCTCTATCCAGTCCCCCACCCGGATCATATCAGTACCGGTCAACTGGATGGAGGCGATGAATCCCAGAATGGAATCCCGAAATACCAGCATGGTGACGGCAGTCAGGCCGCCCATGACCGAAAGAAGTCCCCAGGGCGAACGGTCAGTGACCACCCCGATCAGGAAGATAATTCCCAGCACATAGACAACGATCCTGGCAGCATCCACGTAGCCGCGGATTGTTTTACCGGTCCCGTCATGCATCCTTTTGTAGATATCGTTTATCGCATTGAGCAGGGCCGTGACTGTTCGGATTCCCACCAGAACAAAACCGCAGACAATCAACCTCCTCAGAATCTCGGCCCCCTGAGAGTCAGGCGGCAGCAGCAGATCCTGGGCAACATGAAAGATAACCACCGGTACAAGCCAGGACAATCGCTGGAAAAAATGATTGTCGACCAGGGCATCATCCCAGCGAAACCTGTTACCGCGAACCACATGATGGATAAAACGGAGCAGGCTGCGCCGCACAGCCCACGTCGCCAGCAGGGCAAACAGAGAAACCAGCAGCAGCACTGCCCCATAGTTGAGCAGGGGAACCAACTGTTCAGGTATCCCCAGTTTATTGAGGTACATAAAACGTATATCTTCAGTCATGGAACTCCCGTTTCCGCAGTTTCAGAAAACATGATGGATTCAGTACACCTGTTGTCACTTGTGCCGTCACCACATCTTTTGCCTACATAGGAGGTTTTCAGGTTAACCTGAATAGTCCGGAAATACTGTATCTGCAAGCTTCAAGCATGGATTGCATGATTTGAGCACAAGAATCGTTCAATTTTAAAAAAGTTGACCCAAAAAAGGAACCCGTTGAGATGGTCTATTTACCTGCCATCTGAACGGGTTTGTTGAAAATACTATGGTGG
>CAZKBZ010000019.1:0-10554 GCA_964551175.1 uncultured Desulfobulbus sp. | reverse complement strand
TGAGATGGTCTATTTACCTGCCATCTGAACGGGTTTGTTGAAAATACTATGGTGGTGGCGGCCATTGAATACCACCAACAACCTTGTGAAATCAAAGATTATATTTTTTCACAAATTCTCATGGTACTGTAAACGATACTGTAAAAACAAAACCTGTTCCGTGTACATTTATCGGTGAAGATTTCAGGCAGACAAGAAGAAATCAGCCTTGTCCCCCCTGTTCATCCGCAAGTATTTTTTGGAAAAGAGGTAATATTTCCGGAACATCAACACTTATGGTTTTCCACACAACTTCCGGGTTAACTCCGAAATACTGATGAATGAGGATATCTCGCATACCTGCCATTTCCCGCCAGGGGACATCCGGGTGTTTTTCCCGCATCTCCAGGGGAATGTATTTAACCGCCTCACCCGCAACTTCAAGAGCCCTGATTACTGCAAAAACGGTTTTCTCATCTTCTATAAAGGCTGAAAATTGCATGCCTTCTGTAAACTGCAGACATTTTTCCAGGGCCTCAATGACATCTCTGAGATAATCCGTATAAACTCTGTCCGTCATACCGACACGACTTCATTAAGTATGCGGCTGCCGATACCGGGTTTCAGGGCATCACGCATAACCAGATCGACCTTGACTCCCAGCAGATCCGACAGATGGCACTGCAGGCCGGAAAACTGCAATAGTCCCGGAGTGCGTGAAAAGGTGACCAACACATCCAGATCACTGTCTTCCCGATAATCTCCGCGCAGACGTGAACCGAACAGTCCCAGGGAACTGACATGGTAACGACCTTCCAGTTCCTGCCGGTGGTCAGCTAAAATTTTTTTGTACCGTTCAACATTGTCTTCCGTATCCATCCTCATCCCTCAGTAATTACTCAACCTGCCAAACCATTAAATTGAGATTTCTGACAATGATTCTATAGCTGCCACTCAACACCTCTCCATTATATCGTAATTTCAATATACAGCAGCACAGCTGTTCCCTCAAGCCCGATATTATCAGGCAACCCGCCCTGACCAGCTGCAGAATAATGCTTTCACAATCAGGACTGTAGGTTGCGGCCCGCATTCCACCTGCTGCGCAAAGCCGTAATCCCAAAAAGAGAAGTACGTGCATCCGGCTCATCCTGCCTCTGCTTTTCAAGCAACGGCAGATTCCCTCCGCCGTATCAAACGCTGTGATATCATGACCCGAGTCTCAAATACTCACTCAGAGTCGTCATCTTTCTCTTTCAGCTGCCTGATTACACGGTCAAAGTCGCTTTCAAACAGACGATCCTGCACGATTCGGTATTTTTCAAATTCACTCTCGGCATGGCCCTTGGCCAGTTTAGCTGTAACCTTGCCGGCATCGCGCAGAATTTCACGGTCGTCAAACTCCAGAAACATATCCAGCCGCGTGGCCCAATCCTCCATGGTCATGGGAATTTTTCGCCTGGCACGTTCCTCGGCCAGATCCAGGTAGGCGTTGACGATACGCCCCAACGATTCCAGTTCTTCCCTGGTCAGATAATTTTTGGCAATTGAGACATCGGTTTTCAGAATTTTGCCGTCCGGAGCCTTTTCCCAGGTGGTCAGCCCCATGTTTGGTTTCGAAGCGTCCGCACGACTTGCGATCAGTTCAGTGCGGTCTGCCCGTGAATCGCGTAGTGTAGTTTATTCTGCACCTTGGCAAAAAAGGCCTTGGTGGTCGGGGCATCCTTGTTGTAATCGACGCTGGTAGCGTAAATGTCAGTGATTTTCTGATTAAACGGCGTTCGCTGAGGCGGATCTCGCGGATCTCTTCCAGCAACCGTTCAAAATAATCTTCACCAAGAAAGGCACCGTTTTCCATGCGCTTTCTGTCCAGCACATAGCCTTTGATGGCAAACTCCCGCAGTACCCGCGTTGCCCACTGACGGAACTGGGTGGCGCGGATGGAGTTGACCCGGTAGCCCACTGAGATAATGGCGTCGAGATTATAGGAATCAACAGCGCGGGATACCTCACGCTTACCCTCGATTTGAACTATCCGGAATTTCCGGACAGTTGCCTCACGAGCTAATTCTCCTGAAGTAAAAATGTTCTGCAGGTGCTCGCTGACAGTACGCACATCCACATCAAAGAGTTCCGCCATCAGCTTTTGGGACAGCCAGATGGTCTCATCCGCATAGCGGGCCTCAATGGACTGCTCTCCCGCCTGGACGGTAAACACCAGGAACTCGGCGGTGGAGTTGCGAATCAATTTTTTATCGCGGCCGGTCATAAATATGCTCCCCCTCTATCAATTCCTGACAGGCAACGTAATCGAACCCCAACACGACCATTTTTTTAGATACCTGCATCAACACTGCTGAGAAACTCTTCTCACGGGCCTGCCCAGCGAACCCTTTGTTTTATTTCATTCCAGGATATTCCGGATTCAGGATTACGCATCAACCTCAATTTTCTCTTTTCCTGTTCCTTTTTCTGCCAGTCATAAAGCGGAACATCGGAAGGCGAGGCAGCCAGATCATCCCAGAGGTCTTCTACCAGAAGTAACTTTTCCGAAGGACTCAACTCAAATTTTGAGGTTATACCCATAACATCCTCCTGGCATACTATCATTTTTCCCTATCATGTTCACAGGCTGATATTTTTCAAAACACACTCGGCAGCGTACAAGGATTAGGGAGCAGTAATTGTATCGTAATTTCAATATACAGCAGCACAACCGTTCCCTCAAGCCTGATATCATCAGGCAAGCACCCTGACCAGCTGCAGAATAAAGTTTTCATACTCAGACTGTATTTTTCATTTGCGCCTTTCTTCCGCAAATCAGGCAGGTGTATTTCAATGCCCTCCGGTTGACGATCGGCACACAAGAGGCTATGATGTAATCATGAAATACTTTGACTGGAATGACGGGAAGAATGAACTGCTGAAAAAAGAACGAAACGTCTCTTTTGAAGAAGTGATCCTGGCGCTGGAGAAAGACCGGCTTCTGGCAGTCCTTGAACATCCCAACCAGGAGAAATACCCGTCCCAACAGATCTATGTCGTGGAAATAGAGAACTATGCATGGATCGTACCCTTTGTCGAGACAGAGGAAACGGTTTTTCTGAAAACCATTATTCCCAGTCGAAAGATGACAAAAATGTATCTCACAGGAGATAACAATGGCAAAAATAAAACTCGATAAGGAAGAACAGGCAATCCTCACCTCTGTTGAAGCCGGAGAATGGCTGCCGGTGGACGACCTGGAAGCCCGAAAAAAAGAATACCGGGAAATTGCCAGGGCAACCTTTCGCAAAGACAGCCGGGTCAATATCCGGCTGCCCAAACGGGACGTGACCGCCATCCAGGTCAAGGCCATGGAAGAAGGCATCCCCTACCAGACCATGATGGCCAGCATCCTTCATAAGTACGTCACCGGTCGGCTGGTGGAAAAACAGTCATAACCGGAATTTTTAACAAATCAGATGACCTCTCAAGCCAACCAGGACCCGGAACAACGAGTCCGCGACACTATTGGCCGCATGTTACAGGATTGCAGCTGAGTGGTTCAGGTGTAACTATCGACCACGGTGGCAATCAACCAGATTTCTTTTTATCATACAGCCCCTTTTTAGCATCATCGCATAATTCTTATTAGAACTCCATATTGACCTGAATAAAAAATTAATATAATATTTTAAATATGAAACAAAAAAATATTATAAAAAGACGCTTACAAACAAGCATTACCGCCCGTCTGTTCAAGGGAAAGGTGATCATTGTCCTTGGTGCCCGGCAGGTGGGCAAAACCACACTTATTGAAAATATCCTTTCTGATCTGGACGCACCGGCTATTGAAGTCAACGGCGATGAAGCAGACGTGCGCGAGCTGCTGGCCGACACAACCTCAACCAGGCTGCAGGCCATTATCGGCAGAAATAAACTTGTTTTCATCGACGAGGCCCAGCGGATCAGCAATATCGGGCTGACCCTGAAACTGTTTGCCGATAAATTGAAAGATGTGCAGGTGATCGCCACCGGTTCATCCTCTCTTGAGCTTGGCGCAAAAATCAATGAACCGCTCACCGGAAGAAAGTATCAGCTCCAGCTTTTTCCCCTCTCCTTTCTTGAAATGGTGGATCATCATGGCCTGCTGGCTGAAAGCCGGCTCCTTGAGCACCGGCTGATTTTCGGCTTTTACCCGGAAATCGTCACCCATCCCGGTGAGGAGCGGGAGCTGCTGCAACTCTTAAGCGACTCTTTTCTCTACAAAGATTTACTGCTCCTTGAGGATGTCACCCGGCCGGTCCTGTTTGAAAAACTGCTCAAGGCTTTGGCCCTGCAGCTCGGTTCCGAGGTATCGTTTAATGAACTCAGCCGCCTGACCGGGGCCAACCACCAGACCGTTGAAAAATATATCACACTGCTGGAAAAGGCTTTTGTCATTTTCCGCCTGCCCGCTTTTGCCCGGAACGTGCGTAACGAGATCCGCAAGGGGAAAAAATTCTATTTTTACGACAACGGCATCCGCAACGCCATCATCAACAACTTTCAGCTCCCTTCCCAGCGCACCGATATGGGGCCACTGTGGGAAAATTTTCTGATCAGCGAGCGGATCAAGGCCCTTTCCCTGTCCAACCGGCATGTTGACAGCTATTTCTGGCGAACGACCCAGCAGCAGGAAATAGACTATATTGAGGAATCAGCCCGGGGCATTGCCGCCTGGGAATTCAAGTGGAGCGACAGGAAAAAGGCAAGAATTCCCAAGACCTTTACCCGCGCCTATCTTGAAGCCCGGTGTTCCGTGGTGACTCCAGAAAACTTCATAGATTTTTTATCGAGTGAGACGGATGAGTAATTCTTCAATAGGCTTTATACATTAAAGGTTATTGGTTATAACTGACAAAGGATCATGCGGGACAGGATTGTATAAGGAAGTACAAATGAACACAGAAGCAGATACCAGGGCAAATTACATTGATCCAGCTTTAGCCTCTTCCAGATGGAGCAGCAGTCAAATTGCCCGTGAATACTATTTCACCGATGACCGCAAACTTGCCGGTGGACAACAGGGTAGTCGTAGCTTTGTGGATTATCTGCTTTACTCAACCAACCAGTATCTTGCAATCATTGAGGCAAAAAAACAATCTACCCACCCCACTCAGGGACTTCAGCAGGCAATCGATTATGTCGGGAAACTGTCAGTTCGTTTTGTTTACAGTACAAATGGTGAACAAATTTACGAATTTGATCTTAAAACAGGCGCTGGAGAATACATTGATTCGTATCCAACTCCCGCAAAACTCTTATCCTGCTATGAAGCGAACACATCTGATCTTGGCAGGGAACTCCTCGATATCCCGCTTCTTCTGGAAGGGGGAATGCGCCCCCGCTACTACCAGGAACTTGCTGTTCATGCAACCACAGATGCAATTGGAAATGGAAATTCTCGTATTTTGCTTACTCTGGCCACGGGAACAGGCAAAACATTTATTGCCTTTCAAATTGTCCATAAATTATTTCAAGCCCGCTGGAACAAGCATGCGTCCGGCACACGCCGACTCCGAATTCTTTTTCTTGCCGATCGAAATATCCTCGCTGACCAGGCCATAGAAACCGCCACCCAAGAAAAACTCCGTGACCTCGAAGCCCTCAAGGCATCACTCCTCAACAACGCTTTTCGGGGACAATTATGACCATTGCCACCGGAATAATTGCCTATAGCCTTGGCGCTCCCCCGGTCAGTGGCTGCGGTCTTGTCTGGAGTGTTGAGGAACTGGACACAGCCCTGGCCGGATCGGTCAAAGAGGTGCTCTTTGATGCATCCGGCAAGGCTGATATTGCGGCTCTGCTTGCCGGAGTGACAGAAACGGATTTTGAGAGAGATGAGCTTGAACAAATCCTCGCTGACCCCAAGCCTCCGGAAGACTGGCGGGTGGGAGAGGCCTTGGCCGAATGCTATCTTGTCCAGCATAAACACTGTTTCTTTCCCTGGCCCGACGGCCGGGATGAGCGCAAAACCGGATCCAGTCTGCCCGGTGCTGATCTGGTTGGCCTGCGTAATGAAAACGGAGAAGATTATTTCGCCTTTGGTGAAGTAAAAACATCAACCGAAGATAAATATCCCCCTGGGGCAATGCACGGTCGCACCGGCCTGAAGCAACAACTTGAAGATCTGAAGGACAGCAGCAAGATTAAAGATGACTTGGTGAAATATCTTGGCTACCGGGCAATAACGGCAGTCTGGAAAGAACGATACCGGAGCGCAGCAAGAAAATTTTTACAGGATAAAAATGCCGTTCGGGTTTTCGGCGTGCTGATCCGTGATGTTGCACCGCATCAGGATGATCTACGGGTGCGGGTAGAAAAGTTGGGGCAGGACATCCAAGGCAACATGAAGATTGAGTTGCTGGCTATTTATTTGCCGACAGGGAAGATATCTTCCTTAAGCTCTATGGTGATGGCCTGTAAAGCGGGAGGTGCCCAATGAATGTAACCAAGGCATCCCTGCAACGGGTGGATACCCATTGGGCTGTTCTGGCTATTGGTGAGGACCAGCAAAAATATGGTTTGGAACTGGCAAACCGGATTCTGGTTGATCAGGCTGTGGGGCGACAAATCCATTTTCATTTTAATTTTAGTCAGGATGATCTTGAGCTGCTTTCAAGGCTTGCCATGGCCTATGAAATGGCAGCCATTGAGGGCCTGGCCGACTTTATGAATCCTGCCTCTGATGCCCAGGGACTGCGGGAACAATGTGGTGCGGGAGCCTTCCGGGCCTTTGAGTTGCGCCGTCTCTTTCCTCTGCCCTCGGAAGATGAGCAACGGGTACTGCATATTCTGCATTTATCCGGCCTGGCCTATTGTGGTGATCGCTGGTCTGACCTGCGGCGTTGGTACAACGAAAACGAACAGGTTTTTGATATTCCATCAGTTGCCAATGCCGACTGGCACTACCGCCTCCTTTATCGTCTCTTTGAATGCTGGGTCAGGTTGTTCAGAAAACGCCGCTGGGATGATCTTGACCGTATTCGAGAAATCATTGCCGGATTGCGGGAAGATCAGAAAATTTATGAAAAGCAGGTATTGCAGGGATCGTCGGGCACGGATGACCGGGCCATGGCCATCCGTCTTATTGCTCTTTACCACTGGGCAAAGGGCACAGAGTTGCTGGCAAAATATATGCTCCAGGGAGAACCTGTGGGTATTACGGCTCTGCTTGATAAACATTTTGAATCTGCCATTGATGCGGCCATAGCCTGTATTGATACCCAGCTTGAGGTACTCCTGCGCTGGCTGCATGCCTCTGCTCGGCAAATGGTATCCGGCTCTGTCTGGAGGGTAGCCCGGTCAATCAATTCCCGGGTCACCAGTTTCGTGCAGGAGATCACCAAACAACAGGCCTTATTTGAGCTTCTGCCGCCCCAACGAGCCGCCATTCAGGAACAGGGGCTTCTTGATCAGGCCGCAACCGCTGTGGTGGTTGATATGCCCACGTCCGGTGGAAAAACGCTACTGGCGCAGTTTCGGATTTTACAGGCTCTGAACCAGTTTGCCCAAGATGATTCCGGCAAGGGATGGATCGCTTATATTGCCCCCACCAAAGCCTTGACTGCCCAGATCACCCGGCGTTTGCGTCGTGATTTTGAACCCATCGGCATCAAAGTGGAGCAATTAACCGGTGCTGTCGAGATAGATACCTTTGAAGAGGACCTTCTTACCGCATCTGCCGCAGGTGATGCCTTTGATGTTTTGGTGGCTACTCCGGAAAAACTACAGCTTGTTATCCGCAATAAAAAAGTAAATCGTCCCCTGGCCCTGGTTGTCATGGATGAGGCCCATAATATTGAGGATAAAAGCCGGGGCCTTCGTATTGAATTGTTACTGGCCACCATTAAGGGGGAATGCGAGTCGGCAAATTTTCTTTTGTTAATGCCCTTTGTAGAAAAACCGGAAACACTGGCCCGCTGGCTGGCTCAGGACATCAGCACTGGCCGAGCCATCAGTTTTGGCACCACCCCCTGGAAACCAAATGAACGAATTGTCGGCCTCTTTGCTGCTGAAGCTGATGATTCTGTCCGGGCCGGCTGGCGTTTGAAATATCAAACCTTAACAACTACTCCCCAAACCATCCACTTGACGGGCAATCATGATGTCGGCGATGTAAAACCATTAAATGTGCCAAAGAGTGATGTGCTAACAAAAGGGAAACAAAAAGGGACGACGACCCAGACCGCAGCAATGGCACGGATTTTTTCTGAGCGGGGAACCAGTATTGCGGTAGCAAACAATATTAATCATGTCTGGAGTATGGCCAGAAAACTTTCCGTAAAAATTGCTCTTCCTGCATCTATTTCAAAAGAAATTAAACTTGTGCAAAACTTTTTAAAGACAGAAATAAGTGAAAACTTTGAGCTGATCGACATGTTGGAACGGGGTATTGGTGTGCATCATGCTGGTCTGTCTGACGAAGTTAGAGTTCTTATTGAATGGCTTGCAGAGGAGGGTAAACTTAAGGTGTTATGTGCCACAACAACAATTGCTCAAGGGATTAATTTTCCTGTATCATCTGTCTTTTTAGCATCTCACAACTATTCTTCTCGTACATTCCCATTCACTCAAGAAATGTCGCCCCGTGAGTTTTGGAACCTTGCCGGACGGGCTGGCAGAATGAACCATGACAGCGTCGGAGTTGTTGGCATTGCCGCCGGAAAAAAGCCGGAAAAAATTGTTGAATATGTCAGTCGAGCCACAGGCGAACTAGCCTCCCGTTTGGTGAATCTTTTAGATGAGCTGGAAAAGGCAGGAAGGCTGTACGAACTTGAGTCGGTCATTCAGGAAGAGCAGTGGGATGATTTCCGTTGTTATGTTGCTCACCTCTGGAATGAGAAAGGGAACCTTGATGCGGTTTTAGCAGATACCGAACAGCTTCTTCGTAATACCTTTGGTTATGGTTTACTAAAAAGCCGGGAAAAAGATCGGGAAAAAGCCGACAAGTTACTGGCTGCGACCAAACAGTATGCCAGAAAGCTGGCAGATCAACCGGGCCGGGCCGCCCTCGCCGATATGACGGGGTTTTCTCCGGAAGGAGTTGGCCGGGCAATGGCTGGAATGAATAACCTTGAACGGAAACTAACCAAGGATGACTGGAAACCGGAAAGCCTGTTTGGTGGAAAATCCGGCATGGCGGATATGTATGGAGTTATGCTGCGTATCCCCCAGCTTAGTGAGAACCTGAAAGAAATAACCAGTAACGGACTGGAGAAGAAGCAAATAGCTGAACTCACCAAGGCCTGGGTCAATGGAGAAAGTATAGAAGATATTGCTCGTTCATTTTTTAAAGGCGGGGAAAATCAAACAAAGGCCCTTACCGCTGCCTGCAAAGCCATCTACAAGACTCTGGCAAATAACGGCACCTGGGGAATTTCTGCATTAAGCCGATTGTCGGGTATTGATTTTGACACATTATCCGAGCCGGAAAAACGCCAAATTAATCTCATTCCGGCCATGATTTATCATGGTGTTAAAACCGAGGAAGGTGTCTTGATGCGCATGAATGGCGTGCCCCGGACCATTGCCGAACAAGTTGGTCGGGAACTAAAAACAGCCACCGGTGGCAAACCCGTTGCGGTCCATGAAGCCAGGAAATTCTTAGTGGATATGGATCAAGATGTGTGGAACCGGGCACGGCCTGAACATTCATTTATGCAAGGCAGTGAATATAAGCAGGTCTGGGAAATTATATCAGGAGAAAATCGGTAAAGCCGCTGGCTTTTCTTAACAGCCTTTTTCCCTTCAACCCATCAAGATAATCCGCCCAAGCCTGCATCATTTTTGTTCTTACTTCAAGATGTTAGGAATGATTATAGGCAGCCGATACCTTGTCGCCATGGACATGGTCAAGCTGCCGTTCAATGGCAGCATGGAGCCAGTCGAGTTCATGCAAAAGGGTCGAGGCCATTGACCAGACCCGTGACCGCACTTTTCCCCCTTGATAAATCCCATCCGCCACAGGGCCTTAACACGGTATTATTGTTCATAGGCCGGTTATAGGTGCGGGACCTCGGTTTGACCATAAGATTCAATTTTTCGGCCAGAGCCTTTTATTGGCAAATGCTTTGCCGCAACTCAGAGTCGCTTTTTCGCAAAGGCCCGACCCGATGGGCTTTTCAGATATTTTTCAAAGTCCAGAGCCTTGTTTTGGTCGGTAAAGGCAATGGCGGTCTTAATACGCCAAGGCTTGTGTTTTGAAGTATGGGAAACTTGACCGGAATTATGGGCTTTCAGGCGGGCTTCAAGGTTTTCGGTAAAACCCGTATAATAATGTTTCGGCTCAGATTTAGATTGCAAAATGTAAACATAGTAAAACTGCATTACACTTACTTGAAAGGCCTGCCGAGCCGTAGCTTGGAACGAATAAATATTTATAGGGTTGGTAATTGCCCGACTTTGCCTTTAAGGCTTCGTCGCGGCAGCCTTCGCTTTCCACTTCGTTCCAAGCGAAGGCTGGTGGAGGTGGCGGGAGTTGAACCCGCGTCCGGAAATACTCCCCTCACGTCTCTACATGCTTAGTTCCAGGTTTAAATCTTACACCCG
>CAZKBZ010000018.1:34141-37736 GCA_964551175.1 uncultured Desulfobulbus sp. | reverse complement strand
TTACATTTGGGACAGAACCAAGTGAATACAGTGACAGTCAGTGATTGATTAATATATTATCAGCTAATTATCCCAGTTTGTTTTCACCTGCGCCCGGGCAATGGAGAACAGCACGCTTCCATTCCAATCTTATCTCTGCTCCAAATCCATGGTGATCAGATCTGCATAGGCACCATGCTTTTCCATTAATTCCGTGTGGCTTCCCTGCTCCACAATCCTGCCCCTGTCCATGACCACGATCCGGTCTGCCCGGCGGACAGTTGAGAGACGATGGGCAATAACAACCGATGTCCGGCCGCTGAAGCTTGCACTGATAGCCTTTTCCAACAGATTTTCAGCCTCTGTATCAACAGATGCGGTTGCCTCGTCCAGGATCAGAACAACAGGATTTCGGCAGAGGACACGGGCAAAGGTCAGCAGCTGTTTCTCTCCTGCCGACAGGTCGAGTCCTCCCTCTCCTATTCTGGTATCAAGACCAGCGGGCAGACGTCTGACAAATGAATCCATGCCTGTCTGTTCAAGTATTCGCTGAACATGGTGCCGGTCGTGGCCTGTTCCCAAAGCGATATTTGCCAGGATGGTATCTGGTTCGATAAGCACATCCTGCAGCACAATACCGATTTTTTCCCGCAATGTCTCAGGAGCAAATTCGCGCAGTTCATGACCATCAAGCAGGATTTTTCCCTCTGTAGGATCATAAAACCTGACAAGCAGGCTGATAAGAGTTGATTTGCCGGCTCCGGTGGATCCCACCAGGGCTACCGTTTCACCAGCTTTTATCTGCAGGCTGATGGAGCGAAGAACTTCCTGCTGCTCATCCGGGTATCGGAAACTCACCTTCTCAAAATATATCTCACCCTTGATCATCTCTGCCGGCAGTGGATGCTCAGGTGGTTTGATACTGTTTCCAGTATCCAGGAGCTGAAAAATACGTTCAGCCGAGGCCATGGCTGACTGAACAATTGAATATTTCTGAGACAGTTCACGCATGGGCTGAAAAAAAAGCCGCATATAGGCAATAAATGCTACCAGTTCTCCCAGGGTCAACTGTTCTCTGATAATTTCACCTCCCCCATACCAGAGAATGGTGGCCAGGGCCAGGGAACCGAGGAATTCAGTCAATGGCATAAATGTGCCGAACAACCTGATCTGGCGAAGGGTTCGCTGAAGATATTCCTGGTTGAGGTCATTGAACCTGCCAAAACTCTCCTGCTGCCTGCCAAAGAGCTGAAGCACATTTACTGCTGACACGGTTTCCTGGAGAAAAGAGTTGAGTACGGCAAGCTGGCTGCGGATGGCCCGGAACCGATCCCTTGCAAGCCGTGAAAAGAGCAGGGTTACAGCCAGGGACAGGGGCAAAAAGACAGTCATGACCATGGCCAGCCGTACATTCAACAGGTAGAGGACCACCAGGATACCGATGAGTTTTAGGGCATCGTTGAACAGGGTCACCATGACCGAGGTGAACATTTCATGCATGTTCTGGATGTCATTGGTCAGCCTGGTCACAAGGCGTCCTGCCGGATGGGAATGAAAAAAGGTCAGATCCATGCAGAGGAGATGGCGATACAGATCATTTCGCAGCCGGTTCATGATGGATTGACCGGTATACTCAAGCAGGATAACCTGGACAAAACCTGCTGCAAAGGTAACAGCAACTGCAATGCCGTATATCAGAGCCAGTTCAGCAAGCCCGCTCATCCGTGTACCGGTATCCAGCCCTGCCGCAGTCATACAGTTATCAATGGCCATCTGCATGAGCCGTGGCAGGGCAAGTGTTGTCACAGTGACCAGCATGGACAGCAGAACCGCTCCTGCAAGTGCTGTCAGGTGTGCCCTGCAATAGGTGAACAATCGCTGCCAGATTCGGGTATCGGAAATGCGGCCGATGCTGCCCTCTTCAAAATAACCGAAGTTACGCATCAGCCTTCCTGTGCTGTTTTTGTTCCATAGCCTGATAAAAATCATTGCAGTCAAGCATCTGCTGGTGACTGCCCTGGTCGATAATACGGCCCTGATCGAGAATGATGACATGATCAGTGCCGGAAAGCAGTTTCAGACGATGCGAAACAATAATGATCACCTTAAATTGCCGCCGGGAACAAATACCTGTAAAGACCTGTTGCTCAGTATCCGTATCAAGTGCGGACAGGGCATCGTCAATGATCAGGATCGGACGGTCAGCCAGCAGAGCCCGGGCAATGGCGACCCGTTGTTTCTGTCCTCCTGACAGTCGCAGTCCCCGTTCTCCGATTGTGGTTCTGTAGCCGTCGGGCATTGCCACTATTTCCTCGTGGATTGCAGCCAACCGGGCAACTTCAATGATCTCCTGTCGGGAGGCAGTAGAATTTGCCAGACTGATATTTTCTTCCACTGAACTTGAAAAGAGAACCGGTTGCTGGCTGACGTAACTGATCTGTTTTCTGATCATTGCCGGCGTGAGGCTGTTGACATCATGACCTGAAAAAAAGAGCATGGAGTCGGCCACGGGGTACTGCCTGGTTAACAGCCTGCACAGGGTCGATTTTCCAGAGCCTGTTCTGCCGGCCACACCCAGTATGCCGGGCCCTATCTCAAGATTGAGGTCTGCCAGTGCGGGTCTGGTTGTATCCGGGTAAGTAAAGGTCAGATGCTGACAGCAGATAAGTTGATTTTTTTGGAAAGAGAATGATTGAACCTTAGATTGATTGACCGGTTCACTGCAGGGAAGCAGTGGTTCCGCAGTCAGCAGTCGGTAAATTCTGGTCAGCGAGGTCAGACCGCGCTGGGCAAGATTGGTAACCCAGCCGACTGCCATCATCGGCCAGACCAGCATGTACAGATAGGTGACAAAGGCGACGAAATCACCCAGGGTAATGGAGTTATTGATCACCAGGCGACCGCCGAAATACAGGACCAGCAACATCCCGGTATTGCCGACCAGTGTGGACACCGGAAAGAGCAGTCCCTGGATGACAGCGACCCTGATATTGCTCTTCACATACTCCCCACCAAGGGCCTCAAAGTCCTTAATCTGCTGCTGCTCCCGGGTATAACCCTTGATCAGCCGTATGGACACCATTGTGTTACGGGCAAATTCCGTAAGCAGGGAAAACTGCTGCTGTACCTTGTCAAACCGTTTATGCAGCCTGCCGGATAATATCCAGGTACACAGTGCCAGCAGCGGCATGGGAATAATGGCAATCAGGGTCAATTGCGGGCTGATATTGGCCATGAAAAACAGAGCTGCCGCTGACATGACAAGAGCATCGGCAGCTGCGACCATACCCATACCGCAGGCCATCTGAACGGCTGACAGGTCGTTGGTGGCATGGGCCATGATATCGCCGGTGGTATTACGGTCAAAAAAAGGACGGTCCATTTCCAGGATATGGGAAAAGAGACGATTGCGCAGAATTTTTTCCAGCCGCCTGGAAAATCCGATAATCAGAGTGCGCCAGCAAAAACGGAGTATTCCGATACAGGCTGCTGTGAGCAGGATATAAGCACCAAGAATAAGCAGGCTGTGACTGGTTGCAGTTCCGTCAGCAAGAGCATCAACACCCCTTTTCAGGTACCTGGGAATGGTCAGTTGCAGAAAGTCTACACCCAGCAG
>CAZKBZ010000018.1:31341-34041 GCA_964551175.1 uncultured Desulfobulbus sp. | reverse complement strand
AGTTTGGCCTGGCTGACCCCGAAGATTGTTGTTACTTCCCGCATGGACATGCGCCGGGAACCTTTCACGGGCCCTGCGCGGTGACCGGAACCGATATGTGCCCGAACAAATTCATCCCAGCTATGACCAGAGGGAAAAGAATAATCAAAGAACATGACCACGTATCGAATCATGTAGGAAACCAGACCGGAATCGCGTTCCATGCCCTGCCAGAAACCGGTATCACTGTCCAGACGACAGATTTCCTTAATAAAACAGTCATCAAGTCTGTCGCTGTCCAGGGCATGGGGCATGGTTCGTGCACAGCTTTCAGTAAAATACCGCTGCAGATCAAAGATGGCAAAGATGTAGCGTTTATACTCATGAGGTTGAATATCCTGCTCTCGTTCAAGTATCAGCTGCTCCAGTTCGTCACGTGATTTATCCAGCAGAATTTTATACAGGGAGGGGGAACGGTCCAGTTCACGCAGATCCGTCTGGCCAAAGCGAAGAAAATGAATCCTCCTCCGGTCAAAGACATGGGTGTCGGCAAAAACACGCTGCCGGGTCTGCGCATCCATTCGTTTCCAGCACCGGTTTGCAGTTCTGTGTATAAAAGGATCAATCCTGGTCCGGATATAGGGGTCAAGAAAAGGAAGAAAAAAGGATTCAACCTCGTTGTAATCAGCATCAAATCCTGCACTTTTCAAAAGATCAAAAACCAGGTCGTCTATGTAAAAAGAAGAGCCGCCGGGATAGACTATATATTTTCCGGGGTCAGCACCGAGGTCTATGAGATTCCGATTCCTGTAAACATCTCCTTCCAGGTAGGACTCCCGCAACTGGTAATGAAGACGATTATTGATAAAACGACGGGCAAGGTACATGGTGACAGGCAGGTATTCAGTTCCTTGTTGCAGGCAAGAATGGAAAACGAATTGATAATAAAGAGGTTCCCGGTTCTCTGCCGGGTTCAGTTACTGTCAAGTAACTCATGAACAGCAGATATCAGTTCCTTGACATCAAAGGGTTTGGCAAAAATCCGGTCAGCCCCGAGCTCCATGGCAGCCGGCAGATAGGCCTCCGGACCAATCCGGCCGCCACCGGATATTGCAATAATCTTTACAGCCGGATAAGCCCGCTTCAGCATACGGATGGTTTCCAGCCCTTCCTGTTCAGGCATGATCAGGTCGGTGATGATCAGGTCAGCAGGTTGTTCTTCAAACAGTTGCTGTCCCTGACGGCCGTTTTCAGCCGTTGCAACTTCAAATCCGGCCCATTGCATGGCCTGCTGCAAAAGGACACGCATCTGTTCATCATCATCAATAACTAATATCCGCATCTTTATTCTGTCTCAAAAAAAACCTGCTGAATCGCTACGGCAAGATCTCTCATCTTCAAAGGTTTGGCAAGAAATTTAGTAATTCCTTCCTGTTTACCAGTCTTGCCAAAAACTGGTTCACTGTATCCTGAACAGAGAATAACCGGCAGATTTTCATCCATACGCTGTAGTTTTTCAGCAAGTTCGATACCGGTCATTTTCGGCATGGTCTGATCCGTAATGACCAGGTCAACTTCCTGTGCATGGTCTTTCAGGTATGAGAGTACCTGCTCACCGTTGGCAGCAGGAATGACTGTATATCCTAAATATTCTAACATTTCAGTATGCATTTTTACAATATCTTCCTCATCGTCAGCAAAAATAATGGTCTGGGAACCTGTTGGCAGATTGATCAGCAGATCCTGCTCACTGCTGTTATCCCGGACCACTATTTTGGGGAAATAGATTGTAAAAACAGAACCCTTTCCCGGCTCCGAGTGAACATCTATAGCGCCATTATGAGAAGCAACAATGCCATGCAGAACCGCCAGCCCCATTCCCCTGCCCTCGCCCACCTCCCGAGTTGTAAAAAAAGGATCAAATATCCGTTCCAGAACGTCATCGGCCATACCTGTACCGTTATCACGCACGGAAAGAACGACATATTCACCATTTTTCAGGTCAAAAGATGGTTTTTCGCTACTGAAACCGATTTTTTTCTCGTAGAGAGAAATGTCAATCCGACCATGCTGGTTATCAAGTGACTCAACAGCATTTGTGCAGAGATTCATCAGAACCTGATGAATCTGGGTGGGGTCGGCAAAGATATATCCTATATCCCCGGCAAGTTCAGCATGCAGTTCAATGGTTGCGGGCAGGGAAGACTGCAGAAGTTTAACTGCCTCCTTGACCACCGGAGTGATGACAACTTCCCTGCGACTGGTTGGTGTCTGTCTGGAGAAGGCAAGAATCTGACTCACAAGATCTTTGGCCCGCAGGCCTGCCTTCTGAATTGCAGCGAGATGATCTTTAATATCCTCGACTGTCAGCTGCCCGGGCTTATCGTTTATCTGACCGCAGCTGTCAGGCAGGCGGTAGAGCAGCAGGTCGGCATTGCCCAGGATTGCTCCTAAAATATTGTTAAAATCATGGGCAATGCCCCCGGCCAGTGTGGCGATAGATTCCATTTTCTGTGCCCAGACCAGTTGCTTTTCCAGGCTTCGCTGGTGACTGATGTCAAGAGCGGAATGAACAGAACCTACAAGCTCGCCACCCTGGAACACCGGGGAGCAGGTAATCCGGAAGATCTTGCCTGAAAACCGGCCTTCAATCTCCATCTCATGTTTTCTGCAGTTCAGATCTGCAGACTGCAGACTACAATCTGTACAGGGGGAAGATCT
>CAZKBZ010000018.1:4161-31241 GCA_964551175.1 uncultured Desulfobulbus sp. | reverse complement strand
ATATCTTTATCAAAATTTACACTGCAGTATTTCTGCCTGCTGCAGGGTTGTCATCATCGGCAATGGCTGCTTTTCCTGTACTGAAGCTTACAATCAGGAGGACAGGCTGATCTGCGGCAGCTGCTGTCGAAATACAACTTCCCGGAAAAAACGAATCAGTTGCTCCCGTCTTCCCACGATTCTTACCTGCTCCGGGATCAGGTAAGACAACTCATGTTTCATAATTGACATCTTGTAATCGATGTTAGGGGCAAACCGATTGTCAAGATACCAGGCAAAAACAAGTCCAAACAGAAGACCCGGGGGGGTGAATCCCTCTTCTCCATTCACAATTCTGGTATAGAGCCGTTCCTGTACCTGCGAGGGGTACATCCTGCACAGCTGCAGAAAAACATCAAGTTCCGCAGCTGAAAAAAAACAGCTGAGCTGATGCTCCTCCCTGACGGTCAGGCAGTAGATCCGACCCACGTTGTCATCCTTAAATGATGCCTGTTCCAGCTGTTTTTCTTCGGCATAGTTACCCAGCAGAGACTGTCCCAGTCCGACCAGGAAGGCCATCTCCAACCTGTCACCATCAGTTGACTGATCACGGCGAATTTTCACATAGCCGTCCTCAGGATCATAAAAAGAAAAGACATTATCCCATTCCTGGCAACGCTTCCAGCAGTTGGTATCGATCAGACATACTCCGGAAATATAGTCGAGGTGATTCGGATGGATATCAGGGTGACGCCAGATTACCTCAACAATACGCTCAAACAGGGCCCGTCGTTCCCTGACTGCCATTTCTTTAAAACAGGTGGCTTCCAGGGTGAGCAGCTTGAAGCCAATGGTTTCAAGTTTTCTCTGTATTTTCTCATAACGCAGGCACGGAATCATTTGATCGCTGCGGATACTGGCTGAGAATTTTCTGGTAAAGGGCAGCAATGCGCTCTCTTCCGGAATAAAGAGGAATCCACCTGCACGCAATCCACACAAGACGCGGACGACAAGAGAGAGTGAAACCGGGTCATGCTGAATAACATTTCGCTGCTGAAGAAGTTCCTTTGAAAAAATATAGGCTTCTATGGGTTCAAGACCAAGTTCCCGCACCCTGCTGTGATCGAGATAAATCGGCTCTTTTTCTTCAATAGCATAATTCTGCAGTACTGAACCTGGAATATCGGCAAGATCCAGGGTCAAAACATGGGAAAACAATCCCTGAATACCACCGGAAATATTGTGATCATAGGCAAGAATAAGATCAGATACATGAAATTTACGCTCAGGTGCATCCCGGGTGGCATCGGTTTCACCCTTTTGCACCCAGATATTTGCAACCAGCAGCTTCAGAGCATTCTCATTCTGTCTGATCAGTTCGGCAAGTCCCGGAACCTGCAGAATCGGAATGATCGATGAGTACAGGCTGCCCGGTGCCATAATAATAACATCTGCTTTACGTACAAGAGCAGCAACTTCATCCGGCAGCGAGGGATCATCTGAAAATTCCACCAGCGCCCGGCTCACCGGATATCCTCTCTTGGCTCTTCCGGACTTGCACTCACTGGTCACAAGCACACCATTGGCATACAATACCTGGAGCTGAGCAGGGGTTGTCGTGCAGGGCAGAACGGACTCAGGCCCTGCTCCAATGGCCTCGGAGAGTACGGAGAGTCCCTTCATTGTTGCATCCTGAAATAACTGTTGATTTACAGCAGGATCAACAGCCCCCGAAGAGATCGGCAGGTACTTATAGATGGCAGCAGCCAGAATCAGGTTACCCAGGCACTGGGGCCGTTTCAGAGACTCGGCCATGCGTTGATCACTGAACAACCTGTTCAGCAATTCAAATAAATAATCATTCAGAGGTTCGGGCAACAGACTCCGATCGGTTGAGCTGTCCGCCAGCAATTGATCTGCAGAACCCGGATGCGAAATAAACCGATAGTTGAACAGGGCATGCAGCCCTTCGGCAACACCATGCGCCGCCTGATCATCCAGCTTGTATTTTTTCTTCAGTGTTGTCCTGCGGATGGAAGAAAGCAGAACATGACGGAGATCTCCCAGGGCAACCAGGGGAAAATCCTTCAGGATCTCACCGGTTGAACCGCCGTCATCAGTGACACAGACAACGGAATGCAGGTTGGGAAAAACCTCCTTCAAACCTGAAAATGGTGACCGGGGCCACTCGGGGCGCCTGGAATCACCACCGATAATATTTGACAGCCCGGTTCCCCCACCAAATACAACCACTGTAAGATCGCGCACATCAAATTCGCGCAGGGCTGTACTCAACTGCTGCCATTCTCTGATCAGGGCAGGAGTCCCCGCTGGTACCACTTCTCCTAAAACAAGGGAAATGACCCGTTCCGTCACGCTGCCTCTGGCCAGAAAATCCAAAGGACTGTACTCTTTTTTCGTGAGTCCCTGCAGCAACTGCTGCAGGGACTTTGTCTCATTGCTCACCATCTGCACTGTTCCGTTATCAGACTGATTTCTCCCTGACCGCTTACAATCCGGTGGCTTCCATCTGTTTTGATACCGCCTCAACAGACTCATCAAGGGCGGCTTTTTCCTCTTCCGTAAGCTCAAATTCAAGAATCCGTTCCACGCCCTTGTCACCTAACACAACAGGAACACCCAGAAAATATCCGGAAATTCCGAATTCACCTTCAAGGTAAGCAGCACAGGGCATGACCCGTTTAGTATCATTGAGGACGGCTTCCGCCATTTCAACGGCTGCCAGGCCGGGGGTGAAAAAGGCACTGCCGGTCTTTAAATGGTTGACGATCTCGATCCCGCCCATCTGGGTCCGTTTGACAATCTCCGCAATCCTGTCCTCCGGCAGCAGTTCCGTGATCGGAACCCCGCCTACGTTAGCCAGCCTGACCATGGGCAGCATTTTATCACCATGAATTCCCATGACCAGAGCATTGACATCAGCCGGAGCCACACCGATGGCATCGGCTAAAAACGTCCGGTAGCGGGCTGAATCGAGGACTCCTGCCATGCCTATGATCCGGCTTTTATCCAGCCCGGAAACCTTGAATGCTGTATGAACCATGGCATCAATGGGGTTGGTGACAACGATCATAAAACAATTGGGTGAATATTTGACCGCTTCTTCAGCGCATGACTTAACAATAGCCACGTTTTTAGCAAGCAGATCATCACGGGACATACCGGGTTTCCGGGCCAGGCCTGCGGAAATAATCACCACGTCCGAATCTGCAGAGTCGGCATAATCATTGGTTCCGATAACAGTGCCGGCATAGGAATCAAGGGGACCGGACTGCCAGAGATCAAGTGCCTTGCCCTGGGGAATTCCCTCCATGATGTCAAGCAGCACGATATTGCCGAGTTTACGGGCCAGGGCCCAGTGCGCAGCTGTGGCGCCGACATTGCCGGCACCTATCACAGTGATTTTCTTCTTCATTGTCTTCCTCCTGTTGGGTCAGTAATAATCCGGCAGTTACAGACTGCTGCCGGTCCGTATGATTTCCTCCACCCGTTTTGCATCCTGTGGAGTATCAACTTCTATGGAATCATGCTCGGTCAGCACCACCCGGATAGTATAGCCATATTCCAGGGCCCGCAACTGTTCAAGCTTTTCAAACCGTTCCCACTCTCCCTCCGGCAGGGCCACAAAGGTAAGCAGGAATCCCTTGCGATAGGCATAAAAACCTAGATGTTTATAATAGGTGGGCTGAATAGACTCTTCAGGGTTGCGCTGGTACGGGATAGGTGATCTGGAAAAATAAAGAGCATTGCCGTTGCAGTCAAACACGGTCTTGACATGATTGGGATCAGAAATCTCCTCCGGCCGGATAATCTTGTAAATCAGGGTGGCCATGGGCAGGGCGGGATCGTCAAGCAGAGGACCTGCCACCTGTTCAATGACCTCAACCGGAAACAACGGCTGGTCACCCTGGATGTTGACGACTACATCATGCTCTGCAATGTTCAACAGCTCTGCAGCCTCGGCCAGCCGATCCGTACCCGATGCATGATCGGGCCGGGTCATGACCACCTCTCCGTCAAAGGAGGTAACCGCTTCAGCAATGCGGTCGTCATCGGTAGCCACTACAACCCTGGACAGCAGCTTTACCTGCATGGCCCGTTCAACAACATGCTGGATCATGGGCTTGCCATGAATTAGGGCCAGCGGTTTTCCTTCAAAACGATTGGAGTGATATCGGGCTGGAATTACCGCTATCACACTGGAATCCGGTTCACTCATTGTTTTTCCTGTTTTGCATTTTTTAATCAATTCATGATACATTGCACGTTATGAAATATCAACGCACAAAGAGAAGCCGGCTCCCTTTACCAAAGAGATCCTCAGGTAATGTCATCTCCTGAAATTGGAGTTGTCGCCCTTGACCCGTTACGGATTGCAGAAGCTGAAAAGCTGGCTGCAGAACTTGACCTGCCCCTGGCCGGTCAGGACAATGCATTTCCTCTACTGCTCAGGTATACCAGCAGGGGACTTGAACTCATGAAAACAGGGGATCCTGATCTTGCCGGACCGGTCAGGGTCGAGTTCACCAGTGGCAAGGCCGCTTTTCGCAGGCGGCAGCAGAAAAAGGAGATGCTGATCAGGGCCATAGGTTTTTCAGGAGAAACCCCGCCTGCGGTTATCGACGGGACCGGCGGCCTGGGCAGGGACAGCTTTATCATGGCTGCTGCAGGATGCCGGGTTCAGGTATTTGAACAGGTGCCGGTTGTCGCAGCCCTGCTCGCCGATGGTCTGACGCGTGCCCTTCTGCATCCCGAAACAGCAGAAATTGCCCGGCGTATCCACTTGACTGTCTGTGATACTGTCAGTGTTCTCAGGAATATGCAGCAAAACGGACAAAAAGTGGATGTCGTTTACCTGGACCCCATGTTTCCCGAACGGCGAAAATCAGCCCTGGTAAAAAAAGAATCGCAAATGCTGCAGATGCTGGTGACGGACACTCCATCTGAAAAAAAACTTATGCATGCGGCACTGCAGACAGCGGGAAAAAGAGTTGTAGTCAAACGTCCGCGCAGGGCTCCTTGTATTACAAATCAGCCACCTTCCCACTCCCTTACCGGGAAAAGCATCCGCTTTGATGTCTACATTACCAACACAGGCGGAAACAATACGTTTGCTTACTGATTCTATAAATGCTATCTTTTTGTATGCCTCTTATGTTGCAGCAGAACAGCAGAATCATTGTTCCCCGGGCTGTTTGCAAAACAACTGAAAATTATATTTGCTGCCCGGCAAACACGCAGACTTTTTTTATATTAGTATTTTTCCTTCTCTTCTTTTATGGGTTATCTGAGTCTTCTTCAGTGCAAAACTGAACCTTTTGCCACTCCTTCAGACTCGGAACTCTATCTCTGCAGGACTGTCAGGGAGTTAACAGAAAAGCTTTCCCATAACATCTACCATAGTGCCGGGTTGCAATTAGTGACAGGTGCTGAGGGCTCAGGAAAAACCACCCTTTTACATCAGCTGGCACAAAAATTCAGCCAAGACAGTAAAACAGCTGTGCTTGCGATCAGCAATCCTCGGTTCAGGGACCTGCAGCAATTCCTCATTACTGTGGCCGGTATTTTCAAAACCATCAACGCACCCTCTGGTTTTGATGACACTACCTTTCAGATGGCTTTCAACAGTTTTTTCTACAAGCTTTATCGGCAGGAGAAAAAGATTGTCGTCCTGCTTATTGATGATGGCCAGGACCTGCCGGACTTTTGCCTCCGTGCCCTGAATTCATTTTATGATTATCACTCTGACTGCCGGCGTTTTCTCCAGACTGTGATATGCGCTGAGCCTTCATTCCAAAGAAAATTCAAGGCATACAAATCGCTCAAAGGTCGTTTTTCTTTTATCAGCTCACTTGAACCTTTCACCTTTGCAGACACTGGAAAATTCATTCGCTTTCATCTGAAACATGCAGCGGCCGAACCCGGTTCTCCTCCGGATCTTTTCAGTATTCCCGCCCAGTGGATAATTTTTCGCATGACCCGGGGGCATCCAAAAGAAACCCTTGACTTCTGCCGTTTCATAGTCCTGACACTGGTGATTGAAAATAAACAAAAAGCTGACTGGTTCCTGACTCTGCGTTCCGCTAAACTGCTGTTTCCCGAGAGGGCAAAAAAACTGCAGGCTATACGAACCACTCTTCTTTCCAGTCTCATCATTTTCATGCTGTTTTTTGGACTGTGGTCAGAAGAGATCACAGTATTGGACGTATTCAGGCACGACCACCCGGTTCAAGGTACAGCTCAAATAAAGCAGCTGCAGGACAGGCAACCGGTTGAAACAATAAAGATAACACAGGAAACTAATCCGCCGGAACAGAGCAGCAAAGTACCTATCCAAAAAAGCACTGTAATAGAAGATACTTCACCGCCGATTGTATCAGCAGTTGAACAGGTGGCTGAATCGGTTCCAGCTGAAAAGTCTACCGCGGCTTCACGCCAGCCTGAAATCAAGGCCTCAGCTGCAGAAGTTCCTGCGTCCGAATCGGCAGAAGTCGTGGAGAAAGAGGTTGTTTCTGAGCCGCAAACGGTACCGGTAATTGAAATCAGAGATACTTCAGCCATAACAGAACAAGGGGAAAAGACTGCAGATAGTCTTCAGAACAGAAATCTGCAGATCAATGGTTCCGAGCAGGTGACAACGCAATATACTGACACTGACCGGGTTATTGAAATCAACTCTCATTGGAAGGATCTCCATAATCCGGAAGTTGGTGATCAGGTTTTTTCCCCTGCTGTACCTGCCCAGGATGAGGAAGAAACTGCCGATACAGCTGCATCAGGATTCAAACCTGTCACAAAGCCTGTTCTTGAACAGCAACCGGATTATTCTCCGGATGGTATTGATAAACAAGTAGAGCCGCCTGAATATCTTGGTGATATTATTACTGCACCAGGAGAAACTTTTGGTGATATGATCCGCAGGATTTACGGCCCCTGGAGTTTTAAGGCTGAAAACATCAAATCTGTACTGGCAGTCAATCCGGATCTTAAGAATCCTGAGTTGTTACTTGTGGGGCATAAAATCCGTTTTCCCACAATTCCCGTTACTCTGACATCAAAAGCAGAAGAAGTGTGGTGGGTACGAATTATTACTTTTGACAATATTCAAAATGCGTATCGTTTCCTGAGAAAACATAGAAAAACACCGACACGCATGCTGATTATCCCCTCAAGAGACGAAAGCGGCCAGGTTTTCATGAACATCCTGCTGCAAAAATATTTTAAAGATAAAGAATCGGCACAAAAGGCCATCCAGGCCCTGCCTGATATCAGTACAGCTCAGACTGAAGTTCTGCATGGCCTGGATCCTGCATTTTTTTACTATCGGATGGAGAAAAACGATTAAAGGGTGCCTTGAAAAATTAATGAAACAAAAAAATCATAATATATTATGATACTGATGCTGACCATCATCATCTTTGCCGGCGGGACTGTTGCCCTTCTCTACACCATGCTGGCCCTGTTCAGCTTGATGAATCATGCAAGGATCCGGAAAGATCTGTCTGAAAAATATGGACCGGGAGCAGATCTGCTTGCGACAAGGGGACCGGCTGTTGCATGGGCTTTTTGGGAGCGGGCAAAAATTCTTCTGCAAAAAGGAAGAGTTGTTGCCGCCCTTGCTGATTGCAAAGGTACCTTGAATATCAATCCCAACCATGCTGATGCCAAAAGGCTTTGGGAGCATCTGTTTCCACCGGAACTTGTCTCAACAGTTCAGGCGGGAGAGGCACCCCTCCCTGCTTCAGAAACAGAACAGACCAACAGCAAAGAGATAGATAAGACCCGGACATCTGAACCTGAAGAGACTGAACCTTCCTGTTCCGGTTGAAGCGGTCGGAGGAACAATAAAAGAACAAAGGCTTCCTGCAGACCAGGACTGGAATGTTTTACCAAATTTCATTTTTTACATTTTGTACTGAAGTTTCCGGGAAACTTCTGATAAATAATCCATATGGAATATTATATAGGCCGGAATGGAACTCAATGGTATCTTCCCGGGAAAAAGTGCTTCTGGCAGTTTGAATTTTTGTTACAGAGTGAATGAGTGAAAACTGGAAGCACAATCAACAAACAACAGGATTTTGAGAACAGACGACAAACCACCAGACCCAGTGGTGCGGATAGACGTTCGGGTCAAGACGACATGGAAATCCACCTGCTTCGGGGTACACTGGCTGCAACAGCTTCCATCGTTTTTCAATTCAGTCACCCTTTTACGATAATTTTCGGCTATGTTGATCTTTTGATAAAAAAAACCAGGGAAAAACACACCAGACAAAAACTCATTATTATACGAAAGCAATTGGAGATAATTTCTGAAATACTAGATGACTTCAGAGAAGTTGACAGCTTTACAACTAAAAATTTTGACGGCGTGGAAATGCTGGTTACAGATAAGTTAATGGAAGAGGAACCGAAAAAAAGTTGATTCTAAAATTCCATGAACCAGGCTACAGCTTCAGCAAAAGATGTCACCATGTTGAATATGCATAACATGGAGGTGTTGCTCTATGATAATAGAGTCGATGAATCAGCCATGATTGAAGAAATTCTTAAACAGATCGGCTGTAGAGTATCCCTGGTTATGATTAAATCTGATTGCCTGTCAAATCTTGAAAACGGGAGATACGATCTTGTGCTGTTTGAGCATAGCATTCCGGAACTGGATGTTACCGCTTTTGTCGATCAGCTTGAAAAAATTGATCGATCCATGTCTGTTGCCATGATGGTTACACTGCCAACCAGATTTTATGAAAAAAAATATGGTTGTTCAGGAATTGATTTCCTGATTTTTAAGCCATTTGGATATGAAGCATTACTGCTGCTGGTCAGGGAGGCGTTTCAATTTTCCCTGAAATTAAAAAAAGCATCCTGAACACGCGGGAAAAATCAATCTCCATTTCTGCTGTTGTTCTGCACAACAGCTCCCGAACGGTTACTAATTTGAACTTTATTTAATAAATAATTTTGAAAACAAATAGGCAACACCTGCAAACAACTAAACACGGGAGGAAATGATGAACAAAAAAATTAAAAAAGATAACAGCTTAAAGGATTCGATCTCCAAGCTTTTCATTCTGAAAGATTCATGCCAGGGCACCTGCATGACGCAAAAGGACAACCCCAATATCATCTGGTTTGAGGGAGCGACAGTTTTGCTCCAGCAGGCTGTTGACAGCCTGAAGTCGGCAAAGAAAAAAGTCGACAGCGGGGACAAAGAGGAAAACAAAGTATTTAACAGCGAAGTAAAGCAGACGCTTTCAAAATTGACTGTTCTGCAGAGATCGGCACTTGTTACGCGTTCAGAGGATTTACCTGAAAACGTTATCTGGTTTGAAGGTGCCGAATATATGATCTCCGATGTGATTGATCAGTTGCAGAAAACCCTTCGGAAGGCTGAAATAAAGAAAGTTATTCAGGAAGATTCTGACAGTTCTGAAATGGAAGAATTCGAGCTTGAAGAAGCAGAGGAAGAGGAAAGCTAAAATTTTATTATATTCAACAACTGTAAGTATACTCCCGGCAGGATTCCGATTCCTTTTTCTGCCGGGGTATTTTTTTCCTGTAAACAGTTGCTGACCACGGGACAGCTAACTCTCAGACATGCAGTGGTTCTGACCCGCAAGCGATTACATCATATTTTCCGGATCAATATCAAGGCTCATCCTGACCCCTGTACTCACCAATCGGGTTTTTTTCGCAAGCAGTTGTTCACAGAGACCATGTAATGCTGAAAAATGTCTGCTTTTCAGAAGCAGCTGCCAGCGATAACGGTTTTTTATCCTGGCCAATGGTGCCGGGGCTGGTCCCAGTATCTCAAGCTCTGCCGGTCCGGCAGCAGTTCGCAGAAAACTGGCCACGTCTTTTGCTGCAGTTGCCACTTTTTCTTCGTTTTCACCACTGAATTTGATATTGGCCAGCCGGGAAAAAGGAGGATAGCCAAGGGCTGCCCGCAGTTTTATTTCCTGTTCATACATTTTTTCATAGTCATGACGTCTGGCGAAATCAATGGCATAATGGGCGGGCTGATGGGTCTGGATGATGACCTTCCCGCTGTGTTCACCCCGCCCTGCCCTGCCGGTTACCTGGGCAAGCAGCTGAAAAGTCCGTTCCGAGGCTTTATAATCAGGCATGCCCAGTCCGCTGTCCGCCCAGACTACCCCGACCAGGGTCATCCTGGGAAAATGAAGCCCCTTGGCCACCATCTGGGTGCCGATCAGGATGTCCACTTCATGGTTGCGCACCTGCTGAAGAATGGCCATATACTTTTTGCGATCTGTTGTGGTATCGCTGTCCAGCCGGGCAACCCTGGCATGGGGTATCAGCTGTCGGACTTCAGCCTCAATGCGCTCGGAACCAAGCCCCAGGCCGACAACGGAATTGGAGCGACAGGAGGGACAGATTACATTCGGGGTAATGGAATAGCCGCAGTAATGGCAGATCAGCCTGTTGCTGTGTCGATGATGCGTCAATGAAACCTTGCAGTGGCGGCACTCGATGACATGGCCGCAGTCGCGGCAGAGCATAAAGGATGCATAACCGCGTCGGTTGACAAAGAGCAGGCTCTGCAGTCGTTTATCCATATTTTCATGCAGGGCACCAGTGAGCTGGTCGGAAAAAAAGAGATCCGGTCGATCCCTTTTGTTGCTGCCGAGATCAACGATTTCCACTTCCGGCATGGGTTGGTCATGCACCCTCCTGCGCATGGTCAATAAACTGTATTTACCTTTGGAGGCATGGTGAAAACTGGTGACAGATGGGGTTGCAGAGCCTAAGACAACCGGACAGTCTGCAAACCGGGCTCTCAGCACAGCAATATCCCGCCCGTTGTAAGGCAGGCCGTTATCCTGCTTATAGGCAGGTTCATGTTCCTCATCCACAATGACCAGACCCAGTTCGGAAAGCGGTGCAAACACGGCTGAGCGGGCCCCGATAACAATGCGGGCTTTTTTCCGGAGAATCCTCTGCCACTGGTCAAAACGTTCACCCGCAGTCAATCCGCTGTGCAGAACAGCCAGGGTATCACCGAAACGGGAATAAAAATGAGCTTCCACCTGGGAGGCAAGGGCGATCTCCGGCACCAGAACGAGCACAGTTTTATCCAGAGCAAGACAACGCTCTGTTGCCCGGAGATACACTTCGGTTTTTCCGCATCCGGTTACGCCAAAGAGCAGACAGGGCTGGAATTCTTTCCTGTCTACTGCCGCACACAATTCATGAATAACCCTGTTCTGCTCCTGGGTGAGATTTTCCGGTCTGGCAAAAAACGGGGGAATACAGCCAAATGGATCGCGATAGCAGCGTTGCTCTTCCAGGGTGACCAGCCCGAGATCGACCAGCCCGTGCAGGGCTTTACCGGCTCCGGAATAACGCTTTGTCAGTTCAGGTCGCGGCAGGACAGTACGACCGTCACAGTGTTTGAAGAAAAGCTCCAGGGTCTTTTGCTCTGATTTCTTCAGTTCATCGACCATCTGGGGCAACTGTGCGGATTTTGTTGACTGGTAGCCGGCAACCTGCTCCCGGAGCGTAGAAGAGAGATTGACCATGGTCCTGGTTTTGACTCCCACCTTCGGCTCAACAATAACTTCCCGGATGTCAAGCCAGCCGGCCTGCTGCCATTTTTTCAGCAGCCGCTGCGTGGCCGGTTTTCGCCAGATGGTCTTAACGGTTCCCGGCAGCAGCCTGCCCTTGTCCAGTAACCGCTGCATCCAGGCTGTCTGTTTTTTGAGTGCTGACACTGCAGCCGGCAACTGTTGCCGGCCGGAATCAGTCAAAACGATTTCACGACCGGACCTGACGATCAACCCTGCAGGCAGACCGGTTCTGATTACCTCACCAAGTGGATAATGGTAATAGTCTGCAATCCAGCGAAAAAAAGGAACCAGTTCCTTGGAAAAAACAGGCTCAGGGTCAAGCAGCTCAACAATTGCTTTTACCTGAAAGGCAGGGCCGGCCGTGTTTTGGGCAGCCGGACCAAGAAGATAACCGGTGACCAGCCGGTTTCCCAGCGGTACCAGTACTCGGATACCAATTGGCAGAGAGTCGGCAATTCCCTCGGGTTGGCTGTACGTCAGGCTGTCAAAGAGAGGAGCGGCAACCGCAACTTCATACAGCTTCATAAAGTGCTTTTGCCGGCAGAATCAGCAACTGTCTCCGGAATTGCAGATGCTGTTCAAATGCTCCCGAAGTGGTCTTCCCAAAGTGGGATGTTCCAGACCTATGTCCACGATGGCCTTCAGATAGCCGAGTTTATCACCTGCATCATAACGTTTTCCCTCAAACTCGTACGCATACATCCCCCGCCGGTTGGACAGGGCCAGCAGGGCATCGGTGAGCTGTATTTCACCGCCATGTCCCGGAGTGGTTTTGCCCAGGAAATCAAATATTTCAGGCATCAGCAGGTAGCGGCCGATAATGGCCATATCCGAATCAGAGGTCCCGGGAGCCGGTTTTTCAACCATCCGTTTAACCTTGTAGGTGCGCTCATGCTCGGTGTCAATCCCTTCGACAATCCCGTACTGGTAGGTCTGGTCCATGGGAACCCTCTGGATAGCAACAATGGATTCTTTGACCTCGTTATACAGATCAATCATCTGCCGGCAGCAGGGTTTACTGCTGCGCACAAGGTCATCGCCAAGCAGTACCAGAAAAGGATCATCACCGATCACGTTGCGGGCCATCCAGATGGCGTGGCCAAGCCCCAGGGGTTCTTTCTGACGTACGGAAACAATGTCGATCAGGTTGGATATCTTTGTCAATTCATCACGCAGGGCACGCTTATTTTTCTGTTTCAGAACGGTATCAAGCTGAAAATTGTAGTCAAAATGATTTTCAATGGCTGACTTGCCTTCCGAAGTGATCAGGATAATCTCATCAATGCCCGAGGCAACCACTTCCTCTACAATGTACTGGATGGTAGGGCGATCAACAATGGTGAGCATCTCTTTGGGAATAGACTTGGTGGCCGGCAAAAATCTGGTACCCATACCGGCCACTGGAATGACGGCCTTGCGGATTCTCTTCATCTCTTCTCTCGTTGTATTTTGGAGTGTTTTCCTGCCTGATTTACTGTATATATAATTCCCCTGTATAATACACCCTCCCCGGGAACCTGTCTAAGAAATTATATTTTTTTGTATGCGGTTGAACTATCCTGAAATCCTGCCTATCTCCGGCAGAAAAGCTGATATTATCAAAGCATTGCAGGAGAATCAGGTAGTGGTCATTGCCGGTGATACCGGTTCGGGTAAGACTACCCAACTGCCTAAAATGTGCCTTGAAGCAGGTCTCGGCGGGCAAGGCATTATCGGCTGCACCCAGCCGCGTCGTCTTGCTGCGGTTTCAATGGCTGAGCGGGTACGGGAGGAACTGGCAGCTCCCGGCCTGGTCGGTTACAAGATCCGTTTCCATGACAAAACAGGGCCGGATACCAGGATCAAGTTCATGACCGATGGTATCCTGCTGGCTGAAACCAGAAAAGACCGCAAGCTTTCGCAGTATGACACCATTATCATTGACGAGGCCCATGAGCGCAGTCTGAACATCGATTTTCTGCTGGGATACCTGCATCAGCTGCTCAAATCGCGTCAGGATCTGAAAATCATCATCTCCTCAGCCACCATTGATACGGAAAAATTCAGCCGCCATTTCAGCAATGCTCCTGTCATCGAGGTGTCGGGACGCACCTATCCTGTTACCTTTTGCTATCATGAACCTGACAGTGACATTGCGGATAATGACCAGACAATGGTGGAACTGGCTGCAGACGAGGTAATTTCCCTTGCCGACAGTCCCGGGGGCGGCGATATCCTGGTTTTCATGCCCACGGAACGGGACATCCTGGATACGGTGGGACTTCTCAGGAAAAAATTGCAGAATCCTGCCCTGATCCTGCCCCTGTTCGGTCGTCTGCAGGGTGCTGATCAACGTAAAATTTTTCAACCCTCACGACTCCGTAAAATCATTGTTGCCACCAACGTTGCGGAAACATCAATCACGGTCCCGGGCATCAGGTCAGTTGTTGATACCGGCCTGGCCCGGATCGCACGCTATAATGTCAGGGCGGGAACAACAAGTCTGCCGGTATCAAGAATTTCCAGAGCCAGTTGTGACCAGCGGGCCGGGCGTTGCGGCAGGACCGGTCCGGGAACCTGCATCAGGCTGTACAGTGAAGAGGATTACCTGTCCCGTCCGGAGTTCATCCTGCCGGAAATCCTCCGTTCCAACCTGGCTGAGGTCATTCTGCAGATGATTTCCCTCAAGCTGGGCGATCCACGAAAATTTCCCTTTATTGATCCACCGCTGCCCAGGGCAATACATGATGGGTATCGTATCCTGCGGGAACTTGGAGCAATTACAGCCGACAACCGGTTGACCGGACGTGGCAGGATCATGGCCGGTTTGCCGCTGGACCCACGGATTTCACGGATGATTATCGAGGGAGCAAAACTTGGCGCACTCCGCGAAGTGACTATTATTGCCGCAGTCCTTGCCATCCAGGATCCCCGCATTCGTCCTGCAGACAAAATTGAAAAGGCTGAGGCCGCACATCGCAGGTTCAACCAGCCCGGATCTGATGTGATCACCTTTGTCAACATCTGGGACAGCTGCAGAAAAAGCATGCAGGGAAAACATCCAGCCGCGGGGTTACGTACATTCTGCAAAACAAACTATTGTTCCTGGCAGCGAATGCGGGAATGGTTTGATATCCATGACCAGATCCTGCGTATCATTAAACAGCATAAGGGTTTTAACATCAATACAACACCGGCTCGACCTGCAGCCATCCACCAGGCCCTGACTGCCGGTTTTCTGCGTAATATCGGCATGCGCAAAAAAAAGAACAGCTACCAGGTGAGCGGCAACCGGGAGGTCATCCTGTTTCCAGGTTCGGTCCTGTATAATAAGGGCAGCCAGTGGATTGTGGCTGCTGATTTTGTACACACTTCCCAGCTCTTTGCCCGGGTGGTGGCCACAATTGATGTGAGCTGGCTGGAACGGCTTGGCGGTGATCTCTGCAAGCGCTCATGGTCGGATCCGCACTGGCGGAAAAAAAACGGGCAGGTAACCGCCCTTGAAAAGGTGACTCTGTTCGGCCTGGTCATTGTCGCCGGACGCCGGGTGAACTACGGCAGGATCAACAGACAGACTGAACATGAGGCACGGGAAATATTTATCCGCCAGGCCCTGCTCAACGGTGAACTCGGCGGCAGTTACTCCTTTCTGCAGCACAACCTTGATCTTGCCGGTCGTTTTGCCGGCATGGAGGAGCGACTTCGCAGACGGGGCATTTTGATGGATGAGCAGGTATTGTATGATTTTTATGATAAACGGTTAGGCAGGGTCTATGATCGTTTTACCCTGAACCGGTTTCTGAAAAAGAAACAATCAGACCGATTCCTGTGGATGGATGAAAATGATATCTGCAGGTCACTTCCTGACAGGGACGAACTGTATCGCTTCCCGGCCGTATTGCAGACCGGTCAAGGTGCGCTCAAACTCCACTACCTGTTTCAACCCGGTCACGATGAAGACGGTGTTACAGTTGATATTCCTGTGCAACTGTACCCTGCCCTGTCCCCAACACTGTTTGAATGGCTTGTTCCGGGGTTGCTCGAGGAAAAAATTTTTTACCTGCTTAAAGGTCTGCCCAAAAGGCTTCGCAAGCTGTTTGTGCCGCTGCCGGTAGCTGTTGACCGAATCATGGATGGACTTGATCTGTACCAGGGCTCCCTCTATCCTGCCCTGGAACGAATCATTGTGCGACAGTTTCAGGTTACCATTCATCGCATGGACTGGCAGCTTGACAATCTGCCCGTTCACCTGCGGATGCGCTTTCGACTCTGTGATGAAAAAGGCAAAATCCTGCATTGCAGCAGATCATTTCATGATCTTGCATCCTATTGCAGCAGATCGGCAACATCACCTGCAACTGTAGAACAGAGCAAGGTTCCTGAAAAAAAAGAGATCCCTGTCTGGGATTTTTCAACGCCGCCTCAACCTGTTCCCGGAATGGACAGTAACAGGAGAATAACCTCAATGTTCTACCCGGCCCTGTCTGTTGATGAGCAGAAGCGGTGCGTGATACTGAAGTATATCAATGACAGTGAGCTGGCAGAACATAAAAATAGAAGTGGACTCCGCTTTCTGTATGGTCTGCAGTTTTCACAGGAAATCAAATCCATTAAAAGGGAATGCAAGGCTGCCGTGGCAGGTCATTCCGCTTCCTGGATTTCACTTGGCATGCAGGCGACTGCAGCGGAAATAAGCAACATGCTTGCCTACTGTATCCTGGATGAACTCTTTCACACCTCAAACGGCGAGTTGCCGGATAAAACTTATTTTGACAATCGGGTCAGTGAGCTCAAACAGTCGGGATTGATTAAAGCCGCCTGCAGTTTTCTTGACCAGATTCTTGACCTGCTGGCAACCCGCAGGCAGGTACAAACCACCCTGGTACAGCATGAACAACGGGCTGCAAAAACGAAAAGCTTTGATAAACTACGTTCTGCCGAGTACCAGAGACTTCTTGGCGAAATCCTTCCCCGTGACTTTCTGTCGACAATCCGATTACAGGATGTAAAGGATAAAAAGAGATATTTGCAGGCCCTGTCCCTGCGAGTTGAGCGAGCTGAAAATTCTCCATTTAAAGACTCGCAAAAGGCACGGCGACTGCAGCCTTTTTTGAAGCGACTGAAACAGCTCGATGCTGAAAAAAGAATCAAAACGACCGAAGCATGTCATAGAGAAAAGGTACTGTACAGAAAAATGGTGGAAGAGTTTCGGGTCTCTCTTTTCGCCTCGGAATTAGGTACCGCTTTTCCGATATCAGAAAAACGGCTTGAGCAGCAGTGGAGAAAACTGGAAGATATCTGCCGTACCCTGGAATAAAAAAATCCCACCTTGAGAGCTAGCTGGTTTACTCTTTTCCACTGTCGATAATTTCAGCTGACAATACTGTTCTGAACAAAAAAACAGAGTGGTAATGTGCCTGCAAATCAAACCTGATTTTGCTTCATTTTAATCTTGGAAAAACCACCTTAATCCAGTCCAAGTTTGTCCACTTTTAGACACCTCGTTAACTGTATAACTGTACAAATCCCACATCAGTAGAAATCATGCATACACGTACTGCTTAGACAGTCTAAATGCAACAGTGTAACTGTCTAATTGCAACCATGGCGACAGCTGTCTAATTGTGCCGCCTCCCTTTCCTCTCCTTCACCTCTTCTAGGAAAATCTCATAATTTAAGGATGTTACCTGTCGTCACGTATCCTTTTCTCTACCGCCTTATCCAACACAGCAGAAATACGCAGTCCAATTTGGACACGTCGCTGGAAATTTTATACACTTCTAACCCGTATAATTGCACTTGACAGTTCACCTTGTTTTATGGTGTACTGTTTTAGACAACATAGACAGTCTATCAGTCTATCAATATGAACTGTACTCATTAATACAGATGTGCTGTGAACAGCAAATCAACGGGGTTGGAAGATGACGGACGGTAACCTTATCACCAGCAAGGATATTCTGGATGAGACGGGAATTTCCAGAGCTACACTGAACAACTATATTAAACTTGGAATTCTGCCCAGGCCGATTATCAGCAGCCCCGGACCTGAGCAGCACGGTGTCAAGCAGATTGGTTATTTCCCCAGGGAAGCCCTGGACAGTATTGAACAGGTCAAAGAACTGAAACGTCAGGGGTACTCAATGAGTGAAATCGCTGAAAAGTTTCAGAGCAATACAATTCCGTCAATTCCTGACAAACCTGCACAACCTGTTGAGACAAAAAAATGGCAGCAGGCTGAAACATTTTCTATTGAACATTCCCTGGAAAAGGAAAGCAGTGAGTTACGGGTTACCATAGATAAAATTGACTCCCCTGCCTACCTGATCAACAATAATTTTGAAATTGAGTGGATCAACAAACAGGCTGAAGAATTACTCTTCAATAACAGAGTGAGCAATCTTGCCGATATTGAACAACGAAATATTTTCAGGCTGCTGCTTGGTAAAAAACTTCAGGCTCATCTCCACAATTGGCAGGAAGTCCTTATTCTTCATCTTACTGTTCTGCAGAAACAGGTAGAAAAAACAGCACACATGCACCTGTATAAAAAAATGACTGCTGAGGATTCCAGGCTGTTAACCGATCTGTTTAAGAACAGACAGAAGGCTGCCATAGATAATCTCTACAGGTTACCGATTACAGTTGCCACGGACAGTACGGGAATGGATTCTTTTCTGGTGCATACGATCGCCTTTCGTGAAGGCACTTTTTTCGTTTTCATTCCAGCTGATCAGATAAATTCCGACCTGTTCGCAATGCTGACCCAGCGCGAACAGATAATTAATGAACTGCTGAAGAACCGGATGCCCTCCCTTGTTTCTCTCTGTTCCCTGGTTGCTGTTTTTCAGGACTCAGCCAAAATTCGAGCCGAGTTACTCCCTACCCAGTTTTTTGAACTCATAAACGGTCTCTGGCAGGCGGTCAGCCCGGTTTTTGAAAAATACAACGGTATATACGGCAACCATCCCGGCGATGGCATGCTCTACTATTTTGTCAATAATAACGGAAACAATTATCTGTCGGATTCTATTAACTGTGCAATTGAACTTCGAGAAATAATGATGGAGTTTTCAGACACGTGGCGAAGACGAACAGGCTGGGATAATGAGCTCTTTCTCAATATCGGCATCAACGAAGGTCAGGAGTTTTTCGGGACCATTCATTCAACCGGTAATATCGCCTTTACCGCACTGGGCGATTCCATCACAATCAGCAGCCGGCTGTCCGAATTTGCCAGGAATGGCGAAATACTGGCCACCAAAAATCTGATCAGTAAATTGTCCAGTGAGGACCGCTGCCGAATTCGATACGGTATTCAACAAAAATCAAAGGAGGGCAACGTATTACTTCAGGGTTCATTTTCAAGAATAGGTGATCTTACCCCCATGGACAGTCCTGATCTCTCCAAGCTGTCTTCAATCTCTGACCTGCCGATAACTGCAATTTCCGAAAAAATCGATACATGGTTGTGCGCAACAGAACGCAGGGTTGTTTGAAGCAAACTGATTTATACATGTCCAGCTGACAGACAACGAATCATTTACAACAAAGGAAATACAGTGATAACAGAAAAATATTACAAGGTGTTATGTCAACGCCTGAAAGACATTGAGACCAATCAAACCCGAATTAAATCCGATGCAGAAACAAAAATCCGTCAATGTGAAGCCAGGTATCAATCTATTCTTGATACAATGGATGTTCATGTCAGTCTTGTTGATAAAAACTTTAAAATCTTGTGGGCAAATACTAAGGCAAAAGAAATTTTCGGCATTGACATGGAAGGAAGGCAATGCTGCGAGGTGTATAATTATGGTGCGGAACCGTGTTCTGAATCATCCCCCTGCCTGATCCGTAAAGCTTTTACAGCCGGCACAGCCCAGGAATGCGAAACGGAACTGGTCACAACCAGTGGCAGAAAATTATACTTCCAGGGAAAGGCCAAGGTTGTTTCCTGGGATGAAGACGGCAGACCGGAAACAGTTGCTAAAATTTATAATGACATAACTGACCACAGGCAGGCTGAAGTGGAACTGAAGGACAGTATGTTCCAGTTGCGTCAAAACCTGGCAAGAACGGTACAGGCCATGAGCAGAACTGTGGAAAGCAGGGATCCATACACGGCCTGCCATCAGAGACGGACAACAGACATTGCCTGTGACATTGCCCGCCTGATGGAACTGGACAAACAACAGGTTGATGTTATCAGGATGGCAGGCGTTATCCATGATCTTGGAAAAATTGCCATCCCCACTGCAATACTCAGCAAACCGGGAAAACTCAACCAGTCTGAATTTTCACTGATTAAACAGCACCCTCAGACAGGATATAACATCCTGAAAGGTATGGATTTAGGTCCGGTGGCCGATATTGTTGTCCAGCATCATGAACGTATGAACGGATCTGGCTATCCATACGGGCTGCGTGGAAATGACATCCTCCTGGAAGCACGGGTTATCGGGGTAGCAGATGTTATTGAGGCGATGGCTTCCCATCGCCCCTACAGACCGGCCCTGGGCATTGACCAGGCTTTTGATGAACTTATCTGTAACAGGGGTCTGTTTTATGACCCGGATGTTGTCGATGCTGCGGTGGAGCTTTTCAGTGACAGTGGATACAGGATTCAATAATGGATCAATGCATTGCTGTTTCACTGGTATTTAAGTGTATCGAGTTGCCTGCAAACAAGAATAACCAGGTATGAAACGTATTTTTTAATTATTTGAAATTTGGTGCTTATTCTTGACAACAGTTCACCTCAACAGATATCCTTCAAATAGATATGGAAAAAGAACTGCACAATGAATACAGGTCAAAGATTCAACCGACCTGTCAAGACAGCCTGACCGGGCTGATGGATGTGAGTTTCTTTCAGTTGAGCCTGGATCGCGAGATAGAACGCTCCCGGCGATACGGGTCTCCATTTGTCCTTGCCCTGCTCGATATTGACGATTTTACAGGCTACAATAATAAATACGGATCGCTTGCCGGTGACATTCTTCTCAAAGGCATCGGCAGTGTTATCAGACGTCGTGGCATACGACAGTCTGACCTGTCTGCCCGTATTGCCGGAGACCGGTTTGCCCTGCTGCTTGTCGAAATTACCCTGCCGGTCGCCAAAAAAGTTCTGGCGCGTATACACAGAGAAATAACAGAAACTCTGGGACCGAATTTTTCTTTAAGTATGAGTATCGTCTCGTTTCCCGGCAATGCAGCCACGAAGGAAACACTGCTCTTTCTTTCCGAAGATATGCTGGCAAAGGCAAAGAAATCAACCACACGGAAAATTTTCTGGGAAGAGGAGGTGAAACCCAGGCCTGGTAACAAACAACCTGCCAATGTGCTTGTTGTGGATGATGAACCGGCCAATATCACCTTACTCTCCTCCATGCTTGAATCAGACAATTACAATGTGTTTCAGGCAAACAACGGTGAAGAGGCATTGCAGGTCGTTGTTCGTGAAGAGATTGATCTGATTCTGCTGGATATCATGATGCCGGGTATGGATGGGTATGAAGTCTGTTCTCTGCTGAAACGGACAGAGGCAACCAAGGTCATTCCCATTATCCTGATATCGGCTCTTGATTCCGTGGAAGCCAGGGTTAAGGGAATTGAAGCCGGGGTCAGTGATTTTCTGACCAAGCCTCCTGCCCGTGATGAGCTGCTGGCCCGCGTTCGATCATTGATACGAACGAAAAAAGTGAACAGTAACCTGACCAGCATTGAAAACGTTCTTATCTCACTTGCCAACATCATCGAAGCCACACACAAATACAATGATGGACATATTCAGCGTGTTGCGACCATGGCCATGGAGATAGGCAAACGGCTCGGCATGCAGAAGGATGAGCTGGAATCACTTAAACTTGGCTCCATGCTGCATGATATAGGCAAGATAGGTATCCCAAAGCAGATTCTGAACAAACCATCGAAGCTCACTTCCCAGGAACAGCAGCTGATGAAGAAACATGTGCAGACCGGTTACAATATCTGCATGCCTCTGCAGAAAAACCTGGATGATACCCTGGAGATTATCCGCCACCACCACGAACGGCTTGATGGTTCCGGCTATCCTGACGGATTGAGCGGTGATCAGCTTTCCCTGCCCGTTCGTATCATGGCAGTTGTTGACATGTATGATGCGCTTACCACCAAGCGTCCCTACCGCAAGGCAATTTCCCGGGATGAAAGCCTGGCAATAGTTGAACAGAATGCCCGTGAAGGACGCCTTGACATGGAAGTTGTCAAGCAGCTCAAATATTTCCTGGTCAAGCAGAAAAAAGTGGATTTGCCGCAACTGGAAAAACATTTACAGCAACCACAACAACCATAGCATATTGGGTGCCTTATATTCTCTGTTGACCTGACACATGATCCTGTTACTGTTCAGGGTTTTCAAAACCTCCCTTATCTCACCTCAGATCAAGTGAAGACCTTATTTTTCCTAGGCTGAAAATTCTTCTTGTGACAATTTTTCCTGCTTGACAACCTGAGTGTGTTACAGTACAACACATTCGTGTTACGAATTCTAAAAAAGTATTACTACTCTCTATCATGCACATTTCAGAAGGAATTCTTTCAGCTCAGGTCCTCATCGGTGGCGGCGCAGTTTCGGCTGTCGGTACTGTTATCGGGCTGAAAAAAATTGATTCTGAGCGCATCATGTCCACAGCGCTCCTCTCGTCCGCGTTTTTTGTGGCAAGTCTTATCCATGTCCCTTTGGGACCGGGTTCCGTGCACCTGGTGTTGAACGGACTGCTTGGTATTATTCTCGGCTGGTCCTGCTTTCCGGCTATCCTGATAGCCCTGTTCCTGCAGGCCATATTTTTCCAGTTCGGCGGCCTGGTGGTGCTCGGGGTAAACACGGTCACCATGGCCGTTCCCGCCCTCTGCTGCTACTACCTGGCCCGTCCCCTGCTGAAAAAACCAAAAACACGAGCTGTTGCCGCCTTTGCTGCAGGAGCATTGGCGATTCTGCTGTCCTCACTGCTCATGGCCCTGGCCCTGGCCCTGTCTGATGCAGGTTTTCTGACCACGGCCAAAGTTGTCATCGGTGCAAATGTGCCGATCATGATCATTGAAGGCTTTATCACTATGTTCACGGTTACCTTTCTTGCCAGGGTACAGCCGGAAATTCTTCATTTAGACCAGCCATGAATGTATTATATCGCATCGCAACCATACTGTTTCTTTTTTCCTTTTCCCTCTCTCTGCCGTTGACTGCACACGCGCATAAGCTGCGTATTTTTGCCTGGCCCGAGGGTGATATGATTTACGGAGAAACAGCGTTCAGCGGGAACAGGAAACCCAAAAATGCAGAGATTACTGTTCTGGAAGCCGGCAACCATGAAATTTTGCTGACAACCAGGACGGATGACCAGGGAAAATTCCGTTTTACTGTTCCGGAAAAAGCTGTTTCGGATCATCTGGATCTGTTGCTTGTTGTTAATGCGGGTGAAGGTCATCGTGGAGAATGGCCCCTGCCGGCAGCTGAATATCTCTCCTCTGCATTACCGCCAAAGGAAGCTGCTGCTGTAAAAGAATCTCCTTCATCCCCTGAAATACAACCCTTACCTGCCCGTGTCGGGTCTGCAAATACTTTATCAGTAGATGAACAACTGTTGAGGCGCATTGTTGATGAAGAGCTGGAAAAAAAATTATCACCTCTTAAATACATGCTGGCACAGAGCAGCGATACCGGCCCGAAACTGCAGGACATCCTGGGCGGTATCGGTTACATCCTGGGACTTGCAGGCATTTTTGCCTTGATGCAGGCCAGAAAACAGAAAAACAAGGAGGAACTGAGATGATTCGAACCGCGTTATTCCTGACCCTTTTCCTGACAATTTCCGCCGGTCCGTCCCTTGCCCATTTCGGCATGGTTATTCCATCGGAACAGATCATCACCCCCCAGAAAAAAAACGTTCAGCTGACTCTTTCTTTTTCCCATCCCTTTGAAGGCATCGGCATGGATCTTGTCAAACCGGAAAAATGGTACATGGTCATGGATGGGAAACAGACTGACCTGTCAGCCGGCCTGCAGCAGACCTCTGTCATGGATCATACTGCCTGGCAGAGCGATGTGGCAATTAAACGTCCCGGTGTGTACTGGTTTGTCATGGAGCCCAGGCCTTACTGGGAGCCTGCAGAAGACCTGTTCATAATCCATTACACGAAAACCGTAACAGCAGCCTTCGGTGCTGACCAGGGCTGGGACCAGCCCCTTGGTCTGGCTACTGAAATCGTTCCCCTGCTCCGGCCATTCGGCAACTACGCCGGCAACAGTTTCACCGGCAGGGTACTGAGCAAGGGAAAACCCGTCGCCAATGCAGAAGTAGAGGTCGAATTTTACAATAAGGACAGGAAAATTGCTGCAGCCAGTGAGTATCATATTACCCAGCTGATCAAAACCGATGAGAACGGTATTTTCACCTTTACCTGTCCCCTGCCCGGCTGGTGGGGTTTTGCCGCTTTAAGTGAGGCTGACTACACCTTGAAAGGTCCTGACGGGAGTGACAAGGGTGTTGAACTGGGCGCAATACTCTGGGTCTACTTTGATGCGTATGCAACAAAATGAACTTTGAGCAGTTCAGCCAGGGAAACTCGTTTCTGCACCGGGCAGATCCCAGGGTCAAAATTATCAGTACCGCTGTACTCAGCCTGATCATTGCCCTGTGTCAGAATTTCAGCACGGCCCTGGCAGGACTGCTTATCGCTGTTCTTCTTACCATCTCATCGGGTCTGGATGCAGGGCAGATACTGCGCAGACTGCTTATTGTCAACAGTTTCAACCTGCTGCTCTGGGTTTTACTGCCCCTCACCTATGGCGGTCGGCCGGTCATCTATTTTGCTGGAATTGAACTCAGCAGACCGGGTCTGTTGCTGGCCGCGCTTATCACCATAAAGGCAAATGGTATTATCCTGCTCTTTATCAGCCTGCTGGCCACATCAACCGTGGCCAGGCTCGGTCATGGTCTGCAGAAACTGCATCTGTCACCAAGACTCTGCGTGCTTCTTCTCTTTTCCTACCGCTATATTTCTGTTATTCATCTGGAATACCAGCGGTTACAGCGGGCGGCAATGCTCCGCTGTTTCAAACCCGGAACTAACCTGCATACCTATAAAACCTATGCCCACATGCTGGGCATGCTCCTGGTCAAGAGTTGGAACCGGGCGTCACGCGTACAGCAGGCCATGAGCCTGCGTGGTTTTTCAGGTCGCTTTTACAGTCTTTATGAACTGCAAATAAAAAAGAACGACTTTTTTCTGCTGACATCTTTACTGCTGGCTGGACTTGGCCTGCTTTTACTTGAAATAATGCCACCATCTTAACCATTCTTGCGTCCATACAATGACAACACCTCCACTCATCCAGCTGCAGCAGGTTTCGTTTTCCTATCCCAACAGCCCAAAAAAAATTCTTGACCAGGTAGATGTATCCCTGGATTACGGACAGCGAATCGGACTGATCGGTCCCAACGGCAGCGGCAAGACCACCCTGCTCCACCTGATCATGGGTTTACACACGCCCTTCAGCGGTAAACTGCTGTTCAAGGGAAATCAGCTGACTGAAGAAAAGCAGTTCCGGGAACTGCGCAGGAGCGTAGGAATGGTTTTTCAGGATGCTGATGATCAGTTATTCTCACCCACTGTGATTGAGGACGTTGCCTTTGGTCCGTTGAATCTGGGAGCAAGTCCGGAAAAGGCCCTGACCATTTCCAGAAAAACCCTGGCTGACCTGGAATTGACCGGACTGGCAGACAGGGTTACGCATCAGCTTTCAGGTGGAGAAAAAAAACTGGTATCGCTTGCCACCATCCTGTCCATGCAGCCGGAAGCCATGCTCCTGGATGAACCCACCAACAACCTGGACCCAGAAACCAGGTCCAGGTTGATCGACATTCTCAACAGGCTCGATATTCCCTATATGATCATTTCCCATGACTGGGATTTCCTGGCCGAAACCTGTAAAGATCTCTACGCCCTGGATCAGGGCCGGGCCGTGTACAGTGATACCTCCTGTCTCCATGTCCACCGTCACGCCCATCCCTACGGTGATCATCCCCATAAGCATGAACATGTGAATTAGTTGAGAGAGGAAACCCCAAGACCTTCCCTGCCCGTTCCAGGTAAATGCAACATGGCTGCAAGGAAAAAGTATGGTATGGCAAGTTCCATGCTTTCTTCAACAATCTGTGCAAAAAGAAACGGGGTGGAGTCGATGAGTTTGCTGATAATGGTAAAGATAATACCTTGTAATGCAAGAATCGCGGCAGTATTCCCTGTTCGCAGGGCAGAAAGAAAAGGATGATAAAATTTTTTGATAAAAGCCGCAAGAAAACAGAGCAGGAAAAGTACAAGAACTGAAACAACAAGTTTTTCCTGTAACGGCACACTGTCGCTGAGGTAAAAACGACTTTTCATGATACCCATGGTGGTGAACCGATCGTGAAAATCCAGCTCGCGAAGGCCCATTGTCATAATGATCACAGCCACCCCGGCACCAAAGTTGTATCCCTTCAACTGCATCTTTACAGCAACAATAAAGGCCAGAAAATAACCGATTACTGTAAAGATCTCGACCGGTCCGTTTTCACGTATGAGAAACCTGGTAAGAAAATTATCCTGGATGGAAATCAGAGTGATCAACAGGAAAACTGTCAGATAGATCAGTAACAGTGAATTCTCGAGCAGGACACTTTTGCCATCATCCCCTTCTTGTCGGTGCATCATAAAACCCGAATTGATGGTTTGGTCGAGACGGTAAGCAGGCAGCAGGCCTGCCCCTGAGTTTCTGTTCTGGTTGACAATCACAGGATGAACGTAAAAATATCTACTGAACAGCAGATTGAAAGTCAAGGAACATGATGGTACCCTGTCAGCAACCCGGCTCAGCGTAAACCAATCACTCGGTTTGTAACTATGCGGTTTCTCTCACCTCGGCAACCTGCTGACAACCACAAGAAATTTGAAGAATAGAGGCGAACATGAAAAATTGGATTATTGCAGCAGCACTCCTGCTGGGCCTGGGATTGTATATCCAATCCGAGATACGTGCTTACAAGGTTGCTGCTGTCAAAACAATACGGGAGATACGCGACCAGGATCAATGCGTCGGCAAACCAGTTTCAGGAGACTGGGTCGACCGGATCCATGCTGAAAAACCTGAGGGATATCAGCTGGTCTTTGAAATTCGGGACAGAGGAGCAGAAAAAAAGACCCAGCGCTATCAGGCAAGACTCCTCCAGATCAGACCTGACGGCCGGGCCTATGATACGGTGTTTGATATCAATGGTGCCTGCGTGCGCAGTGAACAGCCGGATCTTCCCTCCCTCAAAAAGGCTATTTTCAACATGCTTCCCTTCAAAACATCGGTCAGTGAGAAGAATTTCAAGGATATGGAAAACAGGTTCCGCCTGAACCCTGGAAGCACCGTCATATTACGGGTGTCTATTGATCATTAACTATGGATTCGCACTGTACATGGAAAAAACACCTTAAAAA
>CAZKBZ010000018.1:0-4061 GCA_964551175.1 uncultured Desulfobulbus sp. | reverse complement strand
GAACCACTCAAACATTGTTTGGTGCATTTTTATATTCCGAAGCAGCCTTAAGCAAACCCTTTGCCCATTCCGGAGTTCCCGGGGCAAGGACATGGGTGTACAGGGCCAGGACGTTTTTTTTGAGCAGACCATCACGTTTGTTCATAAAGCCGGTTCCCCGCTCCATTTCCAGAGCTAATTCTTCCGGCTTTCCGTCCCAGCTTTCAACGGTGGAATAACGAAATTCGTGCCCCTTTATCCGGGTGCCGACAGGGTAAAATGGATTGCTCCCGGCTGCAGTAAAGATGGAATAGCCATGGGCCTGGGGACTGGAGGACAGGCCGAAGGTTACAGGAAAAACCCCGGCCAGAGGGTACTCGACAGTATCCAGAATAATCGAGCGGCCCAGGAAAATCAGACCACCGCATTCCGCATAGATGGGCAACCCCTGTTCAGCCATTTCACGAACAGAGTCACGAAAAGAGACATTGTCCGCCAGCTGCCGGGCACTGGTTTCCGGAAAACCACCACCGATGTACAGGCCGTCCAGGTCATCCGGCAGCCTGGCTGCACTCAGGGCATTGATCATTACCAGCCTGGCACCGCCCCTGCGCAATGCCTCCAGGTTCTCTTCATAGTAAAATTGAAAGGCCGTATCGCGCAGTATGCCAATGGTTACCCTGTTGCCATCCTGTACGGGGCTGGTTGCTGCCGGCCGGGGCTCCGGACGCATCAGTTTGATGATTCTGTCCAGATCGAAATGTCCTTCTGCAATCTTGGCGAGCCGGTTGACGGCACTGTCTGCAGTAGCATATTCCTGGTGCGGGGTTACACCGAGATGGCGCATGGGAAAGATGTCCTCTTTCATGCGCGGCACTATACCGACGACCGGGATATGAGTATATTTTTCAACAGATCGGGTAACAATACGCTCATGCCTGGGCGTGGCTATCTGGTTGAGGATTACGCCGGCGATATGCACCCGACTGTCCAGCTCTCTGCAGCCAAGCACCATGGCGGCAACGGTTCTGGTCGTCTTTGAACAGTTGACCACCAGCAGCACCGGCAGGTCCAGCTGCAGGGCCAGTTCAGCCGTGGAAAAACCGCCTTCCGGATTAACCCCGTCATACAACCCCCTGTTGCCTTCAATAACGGCAAAATCTGCTCCTGCTCCGTATCTGAGGAAGGAATCCGCGATGGCTGTTTCACTCATCAGAAAAGGATCAAGATTGTAACAGGGTCCATGGGCTGCAGCCGTCATCCAGCCGGCATCGATATAATCAGGCCCTTTTTTAAAGGGGACCACCCGAAAACCCCTGTCGTGCAGGGCAGCGACCAGGCCGACCGAAACCACTGATTTTCCGGATCCACCGCTCATACCGGCAACCACAATGGACCTGGTCTTACTATCCGACATCAACTTCTCCCATCCATATGGCTGTTTTTACCATATTCCTGCCAGAGCTGCCGGTACATGGAATTCATCTCCGCTTCAAGCTGCTGCCGGTACTCTTCCACCAGGTTTGAAGACAGTTTGGATTCAACATAGATCAAATCACCATACTGCAACACCATGGAACTAAAGGGCATGGGCAGGACAGTATGATCCCAGGAGTTAAACGCCTTATAGCGCTTCACCGCCCAGACAATGGGCATAATGGGAGAACCGGATTGTGCGGCCAATAAGATAGCTCCCGGCTGCACCTTCAGAGGAGGCCCCTGGGAGCCGTCAGCCACTATACCCGCATTCTTGCCCTGTTTCACATGATCAAGCAGCCCTTTCAAAGCCCTGACACCGAATCGATTGGCCGAGCCACGTACAGTTTCAAAATTAAGCAGCCGGGCCACCCGGGCGATATACTCGCCATCCCTGCTGGCACTGACCATGGCCACACCCGGATACTTTCGCAGATGATACAGAATATACAAAACCGAGTAATGCCAGAACGGCACCACGGCTCCCCCGCTGGCGGCAAGCACCTTTTCCAGGTTGTCACCTCCCCGGATCTGCAGGCGGCAGGAGCTGAACAGCAGGCCGGTCAGCCCGACATAGAGACGGGGCACAACGGCAAGGGATGCTTTGTACAACAGCTCATTACCCATCAGCTGATGATAACCCTGTCGATATTGTACATCTGTGATTATCAGCCAACCTCAAGCTCCAGCATCTTCAAATCGTTAATTCTATCGCGCAAGGCTGCAGCCTCTTCAAAGGCAAGTTTGTCTGCTGCCTCCTGCATTCGTTTCTCCAGCTCCTGAATGTCCTGATGGAGATCGTCCAGGGAGTGGTAGACGATTTCAGCTTCCCCGACCTGCAATGCACCACCATCATCTCCATATCCATCCCAGCCCGAAGCCCTGAGATGATGGGCCATGGAATCCTTGACCTCGGATATGATGGTCCGGGGCACAATACCATGTTTTTCATTAAACTCCTGCTGGATTTTTCGCCGCCGGTTGGTCTCGTCAATGGTGAACTGCATGGATTTTGTAATGGTGTCTGCATAGAGAATCACCAGGCCGCCGGCATTACGTGCTGCCCGGCCGCAGGTCTGGACCAGGGAGCGTTCAGAGCGCAGAAAACCCTCTTTATCAGCATCCAGGATGGCAACCAGCGCCACCTCCGGGATGTCCAGCCCTTCACGAAGCAGGTTGATACCCACCAGTACGTTGAATTCGCCCCGCCGCAGGTCACGGATCAGCTCCACCCGTTCCAGGGTCTTGATGTCGGAATGCAGGTAGCGGACCTGAACCCCCACATTATCATAATACTCGGTCAGATCCTCGGCCATGCGCTTGGTTAAGGTGGTTACCAGTACGGCCTCACCCCGTTCCGTGCACTGTCTGATCTCTTCCAGCAGATCATCCACCTGACTGGATGCCGGCCGGACCTCAATCCTGGGATCCAGCAGCCCGGTCGGGCGGATCAGCTGTTCTACAATATGATCACGCCCATGTTCCAGCTCATAGGGCCCGGGCGTGGCGGAAACATACACTGCCTGGTGAACGCGCCGCTCAAACTCGTCAAAACGAAGGGGACGGTTATCCAGGGCTGACGGCAGCCGGAAACCGTAGTCAACCAGGGTCTGCTTCCGGGACCGGTCACCGTTGTACATGCCGCCGATCTGGGGAATGGCAATGTGTGATTCATCGATAATCATCAGATAATTATCCGGGAAATAATCAAGCAGGTTGGGTGGCGGCACGCCAGGTTCCTTGCCGGTCAGATGGCGGCTGTAATTTTCAATGCCGTTGCAGTAGCCCAGCTCCGAGATCATCTCCAGGTCAAACATGGTTCGCTGCTCCAGACGCTGGGCCTCCACCAGCCTGTTGTCTGCATAGAGATGATCAAGCCGCTGCCGCAGTTCCTCTTTTATGGTTGCCATGGCCCGCTGCAGGTTTTCCTGACTGGTGACAAAATGGCTGGAAGGAAACACGGTCAACTCCTCCACATCCTCAACCACTACCCCGCGCAGGGGATCGATAATAGAGATTGCATCAATGGTATCACCGAAAAACTCCACCCGGACCGCATGCTCTTCCTCGTGCACCGGAAAAATATCAATCACATCGCCACGTACCCGGAACGTTCCGCGATGAAAAGACATCTCGTTACGTTCATAGAGCATAAACACCAGCCGCCGCTGCACATCCTCCATGGGATAGTCCTCCCCTGCCCGCAGGAACAGATGCATGTTTTTATACTCGTCCGGAGAACCAAGCCCGTAAATGCAGGAAACCGAGGCTACTATCAGCACGTCTCTGCGGGTCAGCAGAGCACGGGTTGCGGAATGACGCATCTTGTCAATGGCATCGTTGATTGATGAATCCTTTTCAATATAAGTATCAGAGGAAGGAATATACGCCTCGGGCTGATAGTAATCATAGTAGGAGACAAAATATTCCACCGCATTGTCGGGAAACAGCTCGCGGAACTCGCCAAACAGCTGGGCGGCCAGGGTTTTATTCGGTGCCAGCACCAGGGCGGGCCGGTTCACTCGGGCTATAACCTGGGCCATGGTAAAGGTCTTGCCCGATCCGGTCACGCCCAGCAGCACCTGGTGACGTACTCCTTCATCAAG